>JAJZRK010000157.1 GCA_021802745.1 bacterium | reverse complement strand
GTCGTCGCGTATCTGCTCGCCACGCTCGTGCATCACACGGCCGTGCGGGACGCCGACTACGCGGGCAGTGTCGACACGCTCTTCGAGGACCTCGCCACGATCCGCCGCGTGACCGTGGCGCGGCCGACGACGCACGGACGCCCGCGGCTCACCCAGCAACTCGAAACGCTCACGCCGCTGCACGCGCGACTCATCGCCGCGCTGGGGATCCCGACGTAGCGGTTAGTATATACGCGGCCGCGCCGGTAGATGCCGGCACACCAATCACTTAGCCGGGCTATCGCCCGCGCGGCGGGAAACTCGCGCTAGGCACGAAGTCCCGGAGGCTCCTCCTCCGGCGACTGGCAGGACGAAGCGGCACCTCCACACGGGGGTGCCGCTTCGCATTCCGGGCGACGAAATACTCGGCGCCGGCGCCGAGCATGCGCGTGGACCACCGCGCCCCGGCGGACGCCTTTCTGGCAGCCGACCTTGGTCGCATGGCTCCAAGGCGTTTCCAGTAAAGGCGTTACGGGCCTCCACCCTCCGAACGGGAGCTCTGGGATCAGACATCCCTAACTATTCGTGTCGGGTAATCTCCTACGTAGAATTCGCGATCTACCGACTGTGAATGGGTTTCAGGGTCAGCATTATGCCCAGTGCCTGTCATCCTTTGGGTGACTCGACATCGGGAAATCGGACGATCCAGTTCAACACCCCTGCAACAGCGGTTCAGGAGAGTGCCATGACAGATAGGACGCGTCGAGGAATCAGCGGTCGCCTGGTCGGGCCGTTCATTCGACTCGTTGGCGCGGTGCTCGTGGGGGCCGTCGCGTTGGCCCCGGCGGGCGCGCAACAGAAGACGCAGGCTCCCAAGCCGTCGGCGGCCGCCGAGGGCGCGACGTATGTCGGCATGGAGACCTGCCTCGGTTGCCACGAGAACAAGGCCGGCGACAAGACCCTGCACTTCAAGGTCGCCGATCCGCGCACGCCGGCCGCTGGCCGGGGTTGCGAGGCCTGCCACGGACCGGGCAGCAAGCATGTGGACGACCCTGAGAAGGTGAAGCCGATGCAGTTCAACAAGGTCAGCGCCGTGGAAGCCTCGGCGGTCTGCACCTCGTGCCACGTCTCCGGCGAGCACGCCTTCTGGGCGAACAGCCGGCACGAGCAGCGCAACGTCGCCTGCACCAGCTGCCACAGTGTGCACAGCCCGAAGGGCGACAAGCAGCTGAAGGAAGCGACGCAGGCCAAGCTCTGCGCGAGCTGCCACCAGGCGATCGTCAACAAGACGAATCGCTTCAACCACATGCCGGTGCGCGAAGGGGCGCTCGAGTGCTCCTCGTGCCACAACATGCACGGTTCGCCGAACGTGAAGATGCTGCGCGCCGGCACCACGGTGGACCAGTCGTGCACGAGCTGCCACCAGGAGAAGCGCGGTCCGTTCCTCTGGGAGCACGCCCCGGTCGCCAACTCGTGCGTCACCTGCCACGACCCGCACGGGTCGAACAACGACCGCATGCTCGTCGCCAAGCTGCCTGGCCTGTGCCAGCGCTGCCACGTGACGTCGCGCCATCCGCCGACGGTCTACGACAAGTTCACGGCAACGAACTCGACGGCTGGCAACAGAGTCACGGGCCGGTCATGCGCGAACTGCCACCAGCAGATTCATGGATCAAACAACCCCAACGGCAAGGCGTTCCTACGCTAAGGGAGAGGGAGACTGAGATGCGCAACAGTTACGTGCTTTCAGCCGCGCTCCTCGTGCTCGCCTCCGCCAGCGTGGCGGGGGCCCAGCAGAAGGCCGCGGCGCCGGCGAAGCCGGCCGTGGAACAGGCATGGGAGCTCGGCTTCCGTGCAACGACAACGACGGGCGATGAAGCCCGGTACGAGCGGTATCAGGACTTGCGGTCGGGCCTCGCCAGCAAGATCTGGCTCGGCAAGGCGGACGACGCGGTGGCGTATGATTTCAGCGCCGCGAACGTCGGCTACAACGATCAGCACTACGCGTTCAGCTACAACCGGTTCGGCAAGGCGAAGTTCAACCTGGAGTTCAACGGCCAGCCGCTCAACTACGCGTACAACACGCTGACGCCGTACCGGGATGCGGGGAACAACAAGTGGACGCTCGATCCGGCCCTTCGCGTCCGCGTGCAGAACAAGGAAGCGGGCGTGGTGGGAATCGTGACCACGGCGGCGCAGGATGCGTCGGGGTCGATCTTCCGCAGCATCGCCACGGAATTCCCCATGTCCGCGCAGCGCAATACGCTGAACCTGGGCATGAAGTATCGCGTAAACACGCTGGCCACCGTCGACGTCGCTTACAAAATGGTGACGAAGTCGGGTAGCCAGCCGTGGGGCGCCTCCTTCGCCTTCAACGAAGTGGTGAACGTTCCGATGGCGCTCGACAACAGCGCGAATGAGTTCGTCGCCGGTCTCGAACTGAGCAAGCCCGCCCTTGGCATGATCCGCGCCGAGTATCAGGGCTCGTTCTTCAAGCAGAACTTCGCCACGCTCGAGTGGGACAACCCGCTTCGCGCGACGGACTTCGACAATGGCAAGCTGCCGCCGAGCGGCCCGTGGGATCCCAGCGGGTACGCCAACGGCAACGGCGCCGCCTTCGGCCGCATGTCGATGGCGCCGAGCAGCCAGTTGAACACGTTCCGTGTCGTCGGCCTCTACAAGATGCCGAACCACACGACGCTCAATGGCCAGGTGGCGTTCACGAGGATGACGCAGGACGAGGACATCATCCCGTTCACGTCGAACACCAAGATCGCGCAGTCGGCCACGTACGCCTTCTTCCCCGGCCTCGCGGCGCTGCCGCGCCCGTCGGCGCAGGCGCAGGTAGACGGCATCAACGCGGTGATCAACTTCGCCACGCGCCCCACCGACTACTTCGCATTCGACATGAAGTACCGGTTCAACGACCACGACAACGTCACCCCGCACTGGAACGGCCAGTACAACGTCCGTTTCGACGCGGTGCCGGAGAACGCGCCGGGGGCCGAGAACGAGGCGCTCGACGTCCGGCAGAGCACCGTCGAGACGGGGGCCACGTTCTCGCTGCCGCGCCGCAGCACGTCGTTGCGCCTTGGCTACATCCTTGATGATGTGAAGCGCAGCGGCCGCGCGTTCAGTGACATGACGGACTACACGTTCCGCGCCTCGCTCGACGCCTACCAGAACCAGTACTTCTCGCTCCGCGGCCTCATCGAGAGCACGCGCCGCATCGGCTCGGGACTCTCGCTCGAGACCATCGAGGAAGGCGGCGGCCAGGCAGCGCTGCGCTTCTACGACGAAGCCGACATGGATCGCCTGAAGAGCTCCGTGATCCTCGGGCTCACGCCGTCGGGCAAGGTCGACCTGAACCTGACGGTCGGCACCATGAACGACGAGTACTCGGGCGAGGGGCATGAGTTCGGCCTGCTGAAGTACGACAACGCGTCGTACAGCCTGACCGGCAACTATTATGTGAGCGACAAGGTCACCTTTGGCGCGATGTACGGGCAGGACCAGTGGTCATCGAACCAGAAGTCGCGCAACGCCAACCCGGACAGCCCGACGGCGGTGTACAACAGCTGGGTAGACCCGCTGCGTGACTGGTACATGGACAACAAGGAGACGGTCAAGAACGCCGGCGTCTGGATTGACCTGATCCAGGCGCTGCCGAAGACGGACGTCCGCTTCGCGTTCAACCTCAGCGACTCGGACCTTGAGTACGACCTCAGCGGCCCGCGCGTCGAGGCGATGAAGAACCCCGACAACGCCGCGCTGCGCGACCCGCGCGACGTGCGTGCCTGCTCGACCGGCGTCGCCTCGTGCTTCATCCCGTGGCCGAACGTCACGAACACCTGGTCGCAGTACAAGGTGGACCTGCGCCACATGTTCAGGGACAACCTGGGCGTGGGGCTGGGCTACCGGTACGAGAAGTTCGAGATCGTGGACTTCGCGACGACGGACGTCACCCCGGGCGTGCCGCGCATGGATCCGCTCGGCGCCATCACGACCGGCTACGGCAACCGCCCGTTCACGGGCAGCACCGCCGTGGTGAAGCTGATCTACAAGTTCTAAGAGGCGGAGGCGCAGCCTCCCGAACGCGGCACAATGGAAGCGGCACCTCCGAGAGGGGGTGCCGCTTTCTTGTACGGCGATTGAGGATCGGGAATTCGGATTGGGATTGAGGACTTCGATTGCGGAATGCGACACGGATTGAACGGCTGTCTCGATCGCTCGCGCACGTTCGTGGGCCGCCGTACAATAGGAGGCAGGGCAGCTGTCTCCCCCCTCCCCCGCACCACACCCCGCCCCCTGCACCCCGCACCACATCCCCACCCTGCACCGCCCCCGCATCCCGCACCCCCGATGACTCTCTCCCGCCGCAGCTTCGTCCAGTCCTCCGCCCTCGCCCTCGCCGCCTCCGCCCTCGATTGGCGCGCGCTGCTGGCGCACGGCGTCTCGCCACGCCAGCCCGACCTCCTCACCCTCGTCCGCGGCACCGTCGGCACGTTCACGGGACGCGGCGGCACCATCGGCTGGCACATTGACGCCAAGGGCATCGTCGTGGTGGACTCGCAGTTCTCGGCGACGGCACAGACCTGCCTCGACGCGGTCAACGACCGGTCGAATCGCCGCACCATTGACTACCTCGTGAACACGCACCACCACGGCGATCACACCGGCGGCAACGGTGTCTTCCGCCCGGCCGCACGGAAGATCCTCGCGCACGCCAATGTGCCCCGCCTGCAGCGTGAGGCCGCCGAGCGCGCTGTGCTCGCCGCGCGCAGCGCGCCGCCGCCGGCCCCGGGCGCGCCGCCCGCCACGCCCCCGGTGCCGCCCGACCAGCAGGTCTATGCCGACACGCTGTTCGAGAAGACCTGGCGCGAGCCGGTGGGTGACGAGATCATGTCGCTCAAGTACTACGGCGCCGCGCACACCGGGGGCGACGCCGTCATCACCTTCGAAAAGGCAAATGTCGTTCACGCCGGCGACCTCGTCTTCAACCGTCGGCAGCCGGTCATAGACCGCCCGGGCGGCTCCTCCCTCGCTGGGTGGGTCACCGTGCTCGAGGGAATACTGCGCGACCATCCGGCGGACACCATCTATATCTTCGGCCACGCGGGGACGAACTTCCCGGCCACGGGCAGCCGGGCGGACCTGATGGTCCAGCGCGACTATCTCAGCGCGCTCCTCGACTTCGTGCGCGGCGAGATCAAGGCCGGCAAGGCGAAGGAGGTGATCGTGAAGTTCGCCGAACCGCTCACGGGCTTCCCGGACCACGGCCCGCTGACCGAGCGGGTGCTCACGGCCGCCTACGATGAACTGACGGCCTGACGCGTTCGATGCCGCGAGGTCAGGCGGACGGCCCGCTTGACCTCGACGGGGTCCCGCGACTAGCCTTCGCGCATGATGACCGCCGCCCTGCGCCGCAATCGCAATTACAATCGGAATCCTCGCGCGAATCGCGCGTGGGCCGGTTTGGGCGTGTCATAACGATCCCGAGTTCCGGACCACCCCCGATTCGCAACGGCGAATCGGGGGTTTTTCTTTTTCAGGAGTCTCCCATGTGCGGCATCCTCACCATGCTCGGCCTTGATCCGGCGCGCAGCGACGCGCCGGCGCTGCGACGCCAGGCGCTGGCGCTCGCGCGCAAGCTCCGCCATCGCGGGCCGGATTGGAGCGGCATCTACAGCGACGAGCACGCCATCCTCGCCCACGAACGGCTCTCCATCGTGGACGTCGAGCACGGCGCGCAGCCGCTCATTGACCGGCGCAACGGCGCGGTGCTCGCCGTCAACGGGGAGATCTACAACCACCAGGACCTGCGCCGCGGCCTCGCGGGGCCGCACGACTTCCAGACGCTCTCGGACTGCGAGGTGATCCTCTACCTGTACGATGAGCGGGCGCCGCGCGAATTCCTGAACCGGATCAACGGCATCTTCGGCTTCGTGCTGCACGATCCGGCGCGCCAGACCTTCCTCATCGCGCGCGATCCGATCGGCGTGATTCCGCTCTACGTGGGATGGGACCGGCACGAACTCCTCGTTGTGGCCTCGGAGATGAAGGCGCTGGTGGGTCATTGCGACCGGATTCGCGAGGTGCCGCCGGGGCATTACTACCTCGGGCACGAAGCGGAGAAGGGCTTTCAGCGGTACTACGAACCGGCCTGGGCGCAGGCGGACCGCGTGCCCGACGCACCGTACGACGCGGCGGCCCTGCGCGCGGCGTTCGAGGCGGCGGTGCATCGCCAGCTCATGTGTGACGTGCCGTACGGCGTCCTCATCAGCGGCGGCGTGGACTCCTCGCTCGTCGCCGCCATTGCGGCCAAGTACCGGGAGGGACGCGTGGAGAACGGCGATGCGGGGCCGAGCTGGTGGCCCCGCATTCACTCCTTTGCCGTCGGTCTGGAAGGGGCGCCGGACCTCGCGCCGGCGCGGAAGGTGGCCGAGCACATTGGCGCCATCCACCACGAACTCCACTTCACGGTGCAGGAAGGGCTCGATGCGCTGTCGGACGTCATCTACCACCTTGAGACGTTCGACATCACGACCATTCGCGCCTCCACGCCCATGTACCTCATGATGCGGAAGATCCGCGCCATGGGGATCAAGATGGTGCTGAGCGGCGAGGGGGCCGACGAGATCTTTGGCGGCTATCTCTATTTCCACAAGGCGCCCGACGGGCCCGAACTGCACGCCGAGAGCGTGCGGAAGCTGCAGAAACTCCACCTGTACGACTGTGCGCGCGCCAACAAGGCGGGGGCGGCGTGGGGGGTGGAGGTGCGCGTGCCGTTTCTCGACCGCGAGTTCCTGGACGTGGCGATGGCCATGGACCCGTCGCACAAGCTGCCCCGCAACGCGCCGCGGCCGCGTCCGATTGAGAAGTTCCCGCTGCGCAACGCCTTTGTCGGCGCCATCCCCGACGAGGTGCTGTGGCGGCAGAAGGAGCAGTTCTCCGACGGCGTGGGGTATTCGTGGATTGACGGCATCAAGGCGCACGCCGAGCGTGAGATTTCGGACTCGATGCTGCGCGGCGCGGCGGAGCGGTTCCCCGTGAAGACGCCGGAGACGAAGGAGGCGTACCTCTACCGGCAGTTGTTCGAGCATCATTTTCCGAGCGCGACGGCGGTGAACTGCGTCCCGTGGGAGCGCAGCGTGGCCTGTTCTACCGAAACGGCGCTGCGGTGGGATGCGGCCTTCGGCAAGATGGCAGACCCGAGCGGGCGGGCGGTGATGGACATCCATGTTTCCGGTTACACGGATGGTTGAGGGGCGGGAGGGGGGACGGGGGGGTGCGGGGTGCGGGGTGTGGTGCGGGGTGCAGGGTGCGGGGGGTGGTGAAGGGTGCAGAGAACGGACGGCGCGGCGCGGACGCCGTTGGCAGGTGGACGAGCGTTGTCTACGGCGCCACCTTTGCCGGCATGCGACTCATTGTTCCGCTCTCGGTGGTGCT
>JAJZRK010000156.1 GCA_021802745.1 bacterium | reverse complement strand
GACCCTCCGCGTCGCGCGCACGGGCGGCGCCGCGCTCGCGGGCGGCGACGAGCTGTACGCGTGGACGACCGTGTACGCCGCGCAGAGCGATGTCGTGCCCGCGCCGCTGTCGGGCTCGGGCGTCGACGTCGCGGCCAACACGAGCGCCGCGCCGGCGCTCGCGCACGTGGCCGGCACCGGCGGCGTGCTGAGCCTGAACTGCGACGTGCCTGTCGCGGGGAACCTGGTCGTGCTCGGCGCGTTTTCCGCGGTGGGCACCGTGGTCAACGGCAACGTGCCCGCGTCCAACGTGTTCGGCGTGCTGACCAACGCGACGCTGCCGGCGCCGCAGCTCACCGGCACCGTCGCGCAGGCCAACCTGCCGGGCACCATCGCTGCCGACCTGACCGGCAACGTGACCGCGACGGGCACCGTGGCCGCCAACGCCGTCGCCTGCAACGCCCTCGTGGTCGACGGCGGAAACGTGGTGGCCAACAACCTCGCCATCGGCAACCTCGTAACGATCGCAGGCAACGCGACGATGACCAGCGGCGTCCTGTCCTTCAACAGCCGCCTCGAGAACAACCTGCTGAGCCTGTACGGCGGTAGCGATCCCACGTCGACCAACGTCTACGGCCTGGGCGTCAACCCGTTCACGCTCCGGTACAATAGCTCGTTCGACCACCAGTGGTGGTCGTCGCCCGCGGGGACGGCGACGCCGCTCGCGATTCTCGACCGCAACGGCAACTTCACCGCGTACACCGGCAGCGTCACCGCGGGCAACGCCGTCGCCGCCAACGCCGTCGCCTGCAACGTCGCGTACCTCTCGAACGTGACGGCCAACCCGGCCTCCGGGCGCCCGTTCGTGTACCTGGAAGGCAACGTGGCCACGAACCTCGGCTTCGGCAACTACATCTACACCAACGCGCCCTACGACTACAACCACGGCATCGGGCAGAGATCGGACCTGGGCTTCGGGCTCGGCGGCGCGGGCCCAGTCATTTTCGGCGACTCGGGAGGCAGCCTGGGCCTCGGGCCGTCGGCCGCCTACGTCCCCACGGCGCGCTGGACGAGCAACGCCTTCCTGGTCGCCGGCGCCGTCGTCGCCAACAATCTCACGCTCGGCAACACCATCAACAACGCCTACGTGTCCAACTCGTACCAGGCCTACGACAACGCGCAGTACCTCACGACGACCGTGCCGACGTCGCAGCTTGCCAACGTCGGAGATTTCAGGGAGTTCTTGTGGTTCAATTACAACAACGACCAAAATGCCTACGTCGAGATCACATGCGAGATCAATGCATCATCGATGGCCGCGACGCGCAAGTACATGGTCGCCACCGTGACCAACCAGACGAACGACGTCTGGTACACGCTGACGCCCCTGGCAACGGACAACGGTTCCAACGGCGGCCTCGTGTTCGGGGTTCAAGTGCTCGCCTCCGGGGGTCGCAATTTCCTGACGTTCCGGATCGTGCGTTTTGGGGGCACGGCGCAGACGCTGACCGACCTCGTGTACGTCAGTTGCACGGTGTACAACTCGCAGGCTCAATATACCCCCCAGATCATTCCGTTCACTGGGAACGACGTCGCCAACGTGACCGGCGCGCCCTACCTGCCGCACTACATGGGCGGCGGCGGGGTCGTCGACCTGAGCGGCAACCTCGTCGTGAGCGGCGCGGTGACCACGGGCGCGCTGGCGTGCACGGGCACGCTGACCGTGTCGGCCGACCTCTCGGCGGCCGGCAACGTGTCCGTGCCCAACGGCGTGCTGAACTTCGGCAACCGCACCCAGAACAACATCGTCTGCCTGCTCGGCGGCACCACCGACCCCACGAGCACGTATTTCTACGGATTTGGGGTGCAACCGGGCGTGCTGCGCTACAGCTCCCAGCCGGGGGGCGGGCACCAGTGGTGGTCGGGCACCACGGAGGTCGCGATGCTCGACTCGACGGGCCAGTTCACCGTCAACTACGTCCTCACCACGCTCGTGACGGCCACGACCGTGTCGGCCACGACCGTGTTGGCCACGTCCATGTCGGCGAGCGCCAACGTGGCGGCCAACAATTTTGCCGCGGGCAACGCGGTGACGGCGGGCAGCCTCGCGGCGACGGGCATGGTCGGGCACTCGTACGCGTCGGACGCGGCGGCGGCGGCGGGCGGCGTCGCGGTCGGCGGCCTGTACTCGAACGCGGGCGTCGTGCAGGTGCGCCTCGCGTGACGGCGACTACTGCACGTACTCGACGGGCACGGGCGTGGCCGCCATGACCGGCGAGACGGGCACGGGCTGGAAGCGCGTGCTGATGCCGCCGCGCACCCAGTCCTCCACGGCCGTGGGCACGTCCAGGTAGTCGAACCTGTCCCAGGGCACGTCCTCCTCCGGCCGCGTGCAGCGCATGGGCACGCCGTACCCGTCGCGCAGGGCGTTGGAGGCGTCGACGGCGTACAGCACGCCGTCGCCCATGCGCTTGCAGGGCGCGGTGCCGTAGAGCTGCGTGGACGGACGGCCGCGCGTGTACACGCGCGTGGGGTCGCTGTTGAGCAGGAAGCTCAGCACGTCCGCCTGGCGGCCGCCGGGGTTGAACTGCGTGTTGCATTCCGAGATGGGGCACTCGGGCTCCTTGATCACGCGCGGCGCCACCTGGTACTTGTACGGCCCGGTGCTCATGCGCGTCAGGTCCGAGAGGCAATCGGCGTCGGGGCGCAGACCCACGAAGCTCATGATGTCCACGCTCGAGAAATTATTTGCGCCATCTCCGCGCCGATTTCGAGCAGTCACCGGCCGTGCCAGGTCTTGAGCACCGGGGCCGCGTAGTCGAGCGCGCTGACGTCGGCGAGGCTCGCGGTGCGGTCGAAGGCGCGCGGGTGCTCGAAGATCGAACCGAACAACGAGCACGGCGTGTCGTCCTCGCGCAAGCCGCCAGTCACGAGACCCGCGGCAAAGCACGCGACGCCAAACGCGCGTTCGAGCGCCATGCGGGCCTCGCGTGTGCGCACGCGTGGCATCAGGCCCAGCAGATCGGCCTCGCGCTGAAGCACGTCCAGAGCGTCGAGCGTTGCCACCGCGGCCGCGCCGAAGCACCCCTTCCAGTCGTTGCCGTCGTAGCGCTGCGCCAGCGCCTCGCCGCCACGCATGGACGCGATCAGCGGCCTGAACGCGCCCGGGTCGTCGGCAACGTGCGCATCGAAGTGCCACAGGAAGGCCATCGGGACCTCGAACGCCCGGCGCGGCAGCGGCGCGCGCAGGACCATGGAATCGTGCAGCGTGATAACGCGAGGCGCAAACCGCCGGCGAAGCGCGTGGGCGTACGGGAGCAGCTCGCCGCACCCGATCTCTTCCTCGCACGCGGATACGACGCTGGCATTGGAATCGGCTGCATATAAGGGTTCGCACGGGTCGCGGCGTGAGGAGCCGTCGTCCACGATGAGCACGGGAGCTACCGGGTAGAAGGCGCGCACGCTGCGATAACACCGGCCGCACAGGCCGTCGGTGGCCTCGTTGCGCGAGTGGCGCAAAATGATGAAGCCGATGGAGTCCATTCGCTCTGTGAGCGAATGCACTTTTTTTAGGACGCCGATCGCCGCTGCGCTGCCGCTTTATCGCCGCGAGCCGTTGCGCTGGCTCTGCAGCCAGCGCATGTCGGCCGAGAACCGCGCGGCGGCCGCGGGCGCCCTCCGGCGATCGAGGACGCGGATCGCTCCGAGCTTGCGGATGATCGTATCGTACGCGCGCCGGATGGAACCGACCGCCGAGATTTGCTCGCGCACGGCCTTCATGAGCGCGCGGTGCCTCGCCAGCTTGGACTTGGAGGCGGCGTATCCGTGCTTCGAGAGGCTGTGCGCGTGGCGGATCGGGATGCGGACCAGCATGGTATCGATGGCAATCAAAAAAGTCGTCAGTACCGGTGGCCGAGGATCGACCTGTCCAGCGCCTGCTCGAGCGGGACGCCTTTCGCGCCCCCCTTCCTCAGCTTCCACGCGACGATGCCCCCTATGACGAGCAGCACGACCACCATCACGAGAGCGATGGGCCCGATGCCCATCATGGTCGGCACCTGGTTGGGAGGCGGGGTCGGCGGCGGCGTCAGGGCGCTCAGGTCGAGCAGCGGCGCCGTCGTGGAGGCGGATGATGCGTCGGCGGGGGCCTGCGACGCGGGGGCGACGGAGCCGAGGTCGCCGACGGTCGGCGCGGGGCTGGCCGTCTGGTTGTTGTTGTTGATGTTGTTTGCGAGGAGGAGCGCGGCCAGGACATTGGGGTCGAAGCCCGTCGAGCTCGACGATCCGGCGTTGTTGTTGAAGAGGTTCGCAAGGTTGTTGGCGTTGCTTGCGCTGTTGTCTAGATGCAGGTTTATGCGCGTGCCATCGGCCGTCACGATCGTGGTCGCGCCTGTTATCGGGTTGCGCTCGAACACGGGGAAGACGCCCGCGCCGGCCGCCGGATTCGCGGCGCACAGCTGACCTTGCAGCTGCTTCAGGCGGGACTGGATGATTTGCTTGTCCAGGGTGGGCGTCGCCGGGTTGGCGCACACCGGGTCGATGGCGGCGCGCATCACGCCGAGCACGTTGTCGCGCATGACGTTCAGCTGGTCTCCCATGTTGTCGGGCAGCGCGCCCAGCCCCAGGCCCGTGAGCAGAGTCTGATACGCGTTCATGTACTTGCCGATGGTGCCGACGGCCTGGTTGTCGAGCCACGCGTAGAAGTCGGCGCAGGTCATGGAGGGGGGGATGTGGTAGTGCTCGACGTTCGACTGCAGGTCGCGGATGATTTCGTCCATGAGCTGGCAGCCGAGGACCTGCGTGGCGTCGAAGAGCTTGGACACGGCATCGTCGAACGGCGTCGGCTGCGCCCTCTGGAACCCGACGGCGTTGGGGCCCGCGCCCGCGCCGGACGCCCCCCCGTTCACGAGCAAGCTGGACACGAGCGGGGAAGCGGTCGAGAGATCGACGGGCGCGGTGGTGAGATCGACCGACCCTCCCGCGGATGACACGGGGATGGCGGAGACCGGTCCCTGCCCCTGGCTCGACCCGGGCGCGCCGGAGATGCTGTACGTGAGGTTATTACCGCCGGAGGACATGCACCATGCACAGTTTTTTTTCAAAGGGAAATGCGGCGGCCGTCCGGTCCGACTGCGCTGGCGCTCGCGCTCGCGTTTGCCGGCGGCGTGGCGATGCCGTGGCGCGCCACCTCCGTGCCCCGGTATAACCCCGGGGGGACGCACGGTCGCCCCGGGGTCTCGTGCACGACTCGGCGCGGCCCGGCGCCGGGCTCGAAGTGCAGGTCGGCCATGAGGGCAAAGCAGCTCTCGATGCAGTGCATCTCCGCCGCGGCGGCGATCAGGTCCAGGTAATCGGTGATGTCGTTGGACCGGATCCTCGGATCGTCGACGTGAATGCGCGGCAAGTCGGCGGGCAACCACGAGGCGTCGATGGCCATGTCGCGCGCCGGGTCATCGTGCACCACGACGTAGCGCTCGCCCAGGTGGCGCGCGGCGATGCCGGCCACCTCGCGGTTCCTGGCGTCGTCGCGCCCCAGGGTCCCGAAGTGCGAGTACATGGCGCTCGGCGGCACGCCGAGCTGTTTGTACAGGCACCGCGTCCACAGCGAGTCCAGGCCCAGCCAGTCCGACGCGGCGTGTTGACCGAGCGGGAGCACGGCGTACCCTTCGCGCTCGAGGCGCTGCCACAGCCTCCCATCGCTGCCGAACACCGGCGACACGTCGGCGTCGGAGTCCACCAGGAGAATCTGCACATTGTCGATATCCGCAAAGATGGACTGCAGGGACTTCTGGTACTTGCGCAGGCCGATCCACACGACTTCGTCGCCCAGGGAGGCGACCCAACGGGCGAGGCCCTTGAGCGCCAGCGCGTCTCCCAAGCCCAGGTGGGGCAGAATCGCGAAGTTGCGGCGCTCGTCCATGCGCGGGGTACCGCCCGCGCGGCCTTAAAGCTAGAAGTTGCCGGTGGCGCGAAGTGCCGCCACGCGGTCTTCGAACAGAGCGACAAACTCGTTCTTCAGCCTCAGCAGGGTGCTGTCGCTCGGATTCCAGTCGTCCCACTCGGCGCTTGCGGCGCGCACGTCGGCCGCGAGCGTGGCATCGTCGACGTCGTCCTCTTCGTCCGCGCTCTCCGGAGATGATGCGCGCTGCGCTTCGGCGTCGTCGCCGCCGCCGTCGTCGTCGCCCTCGCCTTCGCGCTCGCCCGTCTCCTCCTCTTCGAGCATGAGTCTGAGGGTGTCGTCTATCGTTTCGGCGATGTCGTCGCTGTCCATCGTTTCGGCCGACTTGATCACGTACCGGAGCGCGTGGTAGACATCGTCGAGCGATACGTCCTCCGTTTCTGCGACGCGGGCGGCCACGTAGAGCGCTTGCGATGTCAGGCCGGTGAGGAGCGCCTGGAGCTGCACAAATGCGTCGACGTCCTCGCGCTGAGACATGACCGCCGCCAAGCGGTTCGTGAAGGGGGGTTGCCCCTCGAACATGTCGAACGGGTCGCGGGGCGTGGACATTGCGACGGTGGCCGCTGGGGGCGGCGGCGGCTCTTAAGCGCACTTTTTTCTGGTGCCAGTGGCACCACATGAACTCCACCGCCGCTCCGAGCTGGGGACAGGGCGTGCAGCCCATTCCATCCGACTACGACCCGTCCGTGGACGGTTCGTCCTTGCTGTTCTTTTCCATGCCGGGGTGCCCCTGGTGCACCCGCATCGCGCCGGTAATGGACACGGTCGCTCGCACGCTCGGCTCCGTCGTCCCGGTCTACAAGGTCGGCCCCGACAGCCCGCTCACGCAGATTTTCGGGGTGACCGGCTTCCCCACGCTCATCTACTTCAACGAGTATGGCGTTCCGACGAAATACGATGGCGAGCGGACGGCAGATGCGATCGCCGCATTTGTGTGCAACCACACCGCCAATCGACACTCCGTGTGCACCAAGTTCTATTCTCTGTCGTGATGTTTCACCCGTCGAAGAAATTGCGCAACAGTTTCTGGTAGTATGGATCCGTCGGCTTTACGAGCCTGAAGTGCTTGTAGTCCTGTATCGTCGTGCTGTGGGCATCCTTCCGAATGCCAGTCGATCCCTTTGGAAAGCCGTCGTTTGCCCAGCCGTCGTTGATGGGCGGGAACGTCAGCGGCGCGTTGGTGTAAAACACGGGCGGAGTGACCGGGGGGGCGCTGGGGGGAGCGCTGGTCGGCGGCGCGCTGTACGGAGCGGCAGACGGGGATGGCGTCATGCTTGCAATGGCGGCCTGGACGGGTGTCAGCGTTGCCTGCGGCACCGGGATGACGACCGGCGGCGGAGATGACGCCGCGAGGGCCGCGTCGCTTGCGAACGGCGCCTCCGATGCCATGGGCGCGACCGCGCTTCCGTGCGTGGCGACGGAAGAACGGGTGGAATGATTGGCGCGAGGATGGGGATGGTGGGCGTGGGGGCGGGGGTGGTGCACGTGAT
>JAJZRK010000155.1 GCA_021802745.1 bacterium | reverse complement strand
GCTGAGGGACGGACGGAGGACGGCGGACGGCAGACGGAGGACGGCAGACGTGAGATGGCAGACGGCAGACGGCAGATGGCAGACCGCAGGGTCACGCGCCGCACCGGTCGGTCAACGGGAGATTGCCTGACTCCGTTTAGGGGAAAAGCGAGTGCCCGTTGACCACGGAATCGTGGTACAATTAGTCGTTGTTTTTCCCTGACCTTTTAACTTGCGATCATACCATGCGCATCGGCATCCCGAAGGAAATCAAGACGAACGAAAACCGCGTCTCGTGCGTCCCGGCTGGCGTTGAGGCGCTCGTTTCGGCTGGCCACACCGTGTACGTCGAGAAGTCGGCGGGCGAGGGGAGCGGCTTCAGCGACGAGCAGTACGTCGCCGTCGGCGCCAAGATCCTGAACACCGCGGACGAGGTGTGGAAGGAAGCCGAGATGATCATCAAGGTGAAGGAGCCGATCGCGGTCGAGTGGCCGCGCATTCGCAAGGGCCAGACGCTCTTCACCTACTTCCATTTCGCCGCCGACGAGAAGCTGACGAAGGCGCACATTGACTCGGGCGCGACGTGCATCGCGTACGAGACCGTGGAACTGGCGAACGGCGACCTGCCGCTCCTGATCCCGATGTCGGAAGTCGCCGGCCGCATGGCGACGCAGGAAGGCGCGAAGTATCTGGAGAAGCTCTACGGCGGCCTCGGCCTGCTGCTGGGCGGCGTCCCGGGCGTCGCGCCCGCACACGTCGTGGTGCTTGGCGGCGGCATCGTGGGCATCAACGCGGCGAAGATGGCGGCCGGCATGGGGGCGAAGGTCACGATCCTCGACCTGTCGCTGCCACGCCTGCGCTACCTGAGCGACGTGATGCCGGCCAACGTGACGCTGATCCACAGCAATCGCCACAACATCCTCGAGCAGATCGCGACGGCCGACCTCGTGGTGGGCGGCGTGCTGATCCCGGGGACGAAGGCGCCGAAGCTGATCCGCAAGGAAGACCTGAAGCTCATGAAGAAGGGCGCGGTGATCGTGGACGTGGCCATTGACCAGGGCGGCTGCGTGGAGACGATCCATGCGACGACGCACGAGAACCCGGTCTACGTGGTGGACGACGTCATTCACTACGGCGTGGCCAACATGCCGGGCGGGGTGCCGCGCACCTCGACGCTGGCCCTCACCAACGCCACGCTCCCGTACGCGCTGACGCTGGCGAACAAGGGCTGGAAGAAGGCCTGCAAGGAAGACAAGGCGCTGCTGATGGGCCTGAACGTCATCGCGGGCAAGGTGACGTACAAGGGCGTGGCCGAGGCGTTCGGGATGGAATACGTGGCGCCGGAGAGCTTGCTCTAGAGAGAAACAACAGAGAGACAACAGAGAGACAACAGAGAAACAACAGAGAGACAACAGAGGGTCCGGGGCTGGGTTCCGGGCCCTCCGTTTTTCCCCGGCCCCTGCCTCCAGGGTGCTGGGGCGGCTGGATTTGGGCGCCTTGCAGTGCGCCTGCCGGGGACGTGCGCCGCCCGGGAGCCGCCCCACCCGGGGCGCGCCCCGTAGGACACACACGCTCTGTTGTCTTTCTGTTGTCTCTCCGTTGTCTCTCTGTTGTCTCTCTGTTGTCTCTCTGTTGTCTCTCTACTTGTCGCCTCCTGACGCGGCGCCTAACTTTCCACGCGTCCGCCGCCCTCAAGACATGCCGCCCTCAGCCGACCGCGCGCCGCCGCGGTCGCGTGAGCTTCGATGCGCTGGAATTTCCCGTTCTTCAAGTCCGGAACCCTGTTTCCCGCGAACGCCATCGCCGTTGACCTCGGCACGGCGAACACGCTCGTCTACGTCAAGGGTGAAGGCATCGTGCTCAACGAGCCGTCCGTGGTCGCGATGGACCGCGAGACGAAGAAGATCAAGGGCGTGGGCCTCGAGGCGAAGCGCATGCTCGGCCGCACGCCCGAGGGCATCATCGCGGTGCGCCCGATGAAGGACGGCGTGATTGCCGACTTCGACGTGACCGAGAAGATGCTGCGCTACTTCCTCGAGTTGATCATCGAGAAGCACGTCTTCCGCGTGAAGCCGCGCGTGATCGTGTGCGTCCCCTCGGGCATCACCGAGGTGGAGAAGCGCGCGGTGCGCGACTCGGCGCTCGGCGCCGGCGCGAAGGAAGTGTTCATGGTGGCCGAGCCGATGGCGGCGGCCATCGGCGTCGGCCTGCCGGTGGAGACGCCGACCGGGAACATGGTGATTGACATCGGCGGCGGCACCACGGAAATCGCCGTGATCGCGCTGAGCGGCATCGTGAGCGACACGTCCATCCGCACGGGCGGCGACGAGATGGACACGAGCATCGTGCAGTTCATGCGCTCGTCGTACAACCTGCTGATCGGCGAGCCGACGGCGGAAATGATCAAGATCCAGATCGGCTCGGCGGCGCCGATGGGCGAGGAGCGCGAGATGGAGGTGAAGGGGCGCGACCTGGTGTCGGGCATCCCGAAGACGGTGCGCGTGCACAGCGCCGAGATCCGCGACGCGATGCAGCAGCCCATCCAGCAGATCGTGGACGCGGTACGCCGCGCGCTCGAGATCACGCCGCCGGAACTCGCCAGCGACATCGTGGACCGCGGCATCGTGATGACGGGCGGCGGGGCGCTGATCCGCGGCCTCGACGTGCTGCTGACGCAGGAGACGGGGCTCCCGATCCACGTTGACGAGGATCCGCTGACGTGCGTGGTGCGCGGCACCGGGCGGATTCTCGACGACGAAGAGAAGTACTGGTCGGTCCTCACCACCTAGCGCCCAGTGCCGCGCCCGGCACGCACATCCTCCCGCGCGGACCAGGCGATGCTCATCGCCTGCGTGCTGCTGTCGTTCGCAGCGCTCGTGCTGCCGGCGCCCATCCGATCGGCCATTGCCGGCGGCCTGCGTGGCACGGTGGTGGTGCCGCTGGCGCTGCTGCAGGAGCGCGCCGAAGTGTCGCGGCGCGCGGTGCTCGCCTACGACGGCTCCGTGCGGATTGCCGACAGCGTGCGCCTGCAGGCCACGCAGGCCGAGGTCGTGGCGGCCGAGAACGAGCGGCTGCGGCGCCTGCTCGGGCTGGGGGCGGCGCTCAAGTGGGGCTTCGTGCCCGCCGAAGCGCTGCATGGCCGCGGGCTTGGGGACGACTTCACCATGACACTCTCGGTCGGGCGCAACGAGGGCGTGGAACCGTTCAGCGCCGTCATCGCGCCCGACGGACTGGTGGGAATGATTGAGCGGGTGGACGCGCGGTCGAGCGTGGCGATTGTCTGGCCGCATCCCGATTTTCGCGTGAGTGCCGTGTCGGCGGACGGCTCCGTGTTTGGCATCGTCTATCCGCATCTCGGCGCGGGCGCAACACGCTTCCTGCTCGAGCTGCGCGGCGTCGCGTTCCGGAGCGCGCTGCGCCCGGGCACCCTGATCGTGAGCGCGGGCCTCGGCGGCGTCTATCCGCGCGGCATTCCGGTGGGCACGGTGCTCAGCGAAATCAGCACGACCGAGGGATGGGCGCGCAGCTACCTGCTGCGCCCCGCCGTGCGGCCCGCCGACGCCCTGACGGTGATGGTGGTGCAGCCGCGGCGCGCAAAGGAAGGGATCTCGTCGGCCTGGCAGGAGGCAGTAGACAGCGCGCTCCGCATGGTGGTGACGGCGGGCGATTCGCTGGCCCGGCGCCGCGCCGATTCGCTGGCCACCGCCGAGCGGCAGCGGCTCGACTCGCTGCAGGCGCTCCAGCCGCGCCCGGACTCCGCGGCGCCCGCCGCGGGCGCGGCCCCGTTGACCACGAAGCCGCCGGTGCGACCACCCGTGCCGAGGCCGGCGCCGTGAACACGGCCCGCGCGCTCTGGTTCGCGCTGGTGGTCCTGGCGCTCATCGTGCTGCACTACACGCTGCGCCCGGTGCTCGACTGGCGGGCGTCCATTGATTTCCTCGCGATCGCCGTCCTCCTCGTCGCGGTGCGGACGCGCCCGGGGGTGGCGACGCTCGTCGGATTCGCCATCGGCATCGCGTCCGACGCGCTCATCCCGAGCGCCTTCGGCGCCGGCGCCCTCGCGTTCAGCCTTGTCGCCTACGCGGCGTCCACGCTGAAGGCGGCGTTCTTCGCGGACAATCTCGCGCTCAACGCGGTCTTCGTCTTTCTGGGCAAGTGGGTGGCCGACCTGATCTTCCTTGCGGCCGAACACCGGCTGGGCGGGAGCGAGTTCCTTGCGCAGGCGCTGCTCTGGTCGCCGCTGGCGGCGGCCGCAACGGCGGCGGCGGGGCTGCTGGTCTTCCTCGCGGCGCGTCCGCTGATGGGGACGCCAAGGGGATGAGCTTCCACCCGAACGAAATGCAGCGGCGTGCGCGGCTCGCCTCCGCGGTGCTCTTTCTCGCGTTCGTCTTCCTCGTCGGCTCGTTCTTCCGCACGCAGGTGCTGCAACATACCCAGTACGTGCTGCAGTCGGAAGAGAATCGCCTGCGCGAGGTGCCGCTGCCGGCGCCGCGTGGCGTCATCTACGACCGGAACGGCCAGATCATCGCGGAGAACCTCCCGGGTTACTCCGTGTCGCTGCTCGCGCCGGGCGTGGACTCGCTGCGGGCCGCGCTCAAGCGGCTGTCGGGAACGATCCCGCTCTCGCCGGAGCAGATGAACCAGGCGGTGCGCCGGTTCCGCCGGGCGCCGAACCGGCCCGCGGTGATTTTTCCCGACGCGTCGTTCGACGTGGTGTCGGTGCTCGAGGAACACCGCGTGGAGTTTCCGGGGCTCATCATCCAGAGTTCGCCGAAGCGCTACTATCCCGACGGGCCGGCGATGGCCGCCTTCGTCGGGTACACCGGCGAGGTGAACGAGGGGGAACTCGCCAGCGCCGCTTTCAACGGCTACAAGGCCGGCCAGCAGGTGGGAAAGGACGGCCTCGAGCGGCAATACGAGCACTTGCTCCGGGGGCGCGAAGGGACGCGCTTCGTCGAGGTGGACGCGCGCGGCCGCGTGGTGCGAGAGGCGGGGGCGCGGCAGGACCTGCTGCCGCAGGCGGCGCCGCCGCTCTACACGAACATTGACCTCGACCTGCAGAAGTATGTGGTGGAGCTGTTCGGCGATTCGCTCATCGGCGGCGTCGTGGCGCTGGAACCCAAGACCGGGGCGGTGCTCGCGCTGCACTCGGCCCCGACCTTCGATCCCAATCGGTTCATCGGCGGCATTCCCGCCGACTATTGGCGGGCGCTGAACGAGGACACTCGCCGGCCGCTGTACAACAAGGCGATCAAGGGGGCGTACGCGCCGGGCTCCACCTGGAAGCTGGCGACGGCGGTGATGGCCATTCAACAGGGCATCGTGACGCTCGACGACCACATGCCGGTGGCGTGCACCGGCGGCTACCAGTACGGCAACCGGCGGTTCAAGTGCTGGGACGCGAAGGGCCACGGCAACCTGAACCTCGCGCAAGCCATCGAGCTGTCGTGCGATGTCTACTTCTACCAGCTCGGACTCAAGATCGGGCTGTCACGGCTCGTCGCCGGAGGCGTCCAGCTGGGGGCGCGTGAGCGCACCGGCATTGACCTCCCCTCGGAGACGCGTTCGAGCTTTCCGACCGCGCCGGCCACGGAGTACTACAACCGGCGCTTCGGGCCGCGCGGGTGGAGCAACGCCGTGTCGCTCAACCTCGCCATCGGGCAGGGGGAGAATGCGCAGACGGTGATCAACATGGCGCGGTTCTACACCGCGCTGGCCACCGATGGCAGGGCGTCGCAGCCCCGCATCGTGCGCGGGGCGAGCGCGCGGGAGACCATGTTCCAGCTGTCCACCGAGCAGCTCGACGGCGTGAAGAAGGCGCTGGCGGGGGTCGTGCAGCGCGGCACCGCCGCGGCGTCGCAGATTCGCGGCGTCATGCTGGCCGGCAAGACGGGGACGGCGCAGAACGCGCACGATCCGCTGCATGACCACGCCTGGTTCGTGGGGTTCGCGCCGGCGAACGACGCGAAGATCGTGGTCGCGGTGATGCTCGAGTTTGGCGGGCACGGCACGCGCGCGGCGCGCATCGCGTCGAAGATCATCGAGCACTACCTCAAGGTGCAGACCACGCAGGCGCTGAACACGGAGGGCGATTGAGCGTTCCGCGCCGCCGCATCGCCGACCCGACGCTCGTGGCGCTCGCCATGGCGCTGTCGGTGTTCGGCATTGCCATGGTCTACAGCGCCGGGCAGACCGACGTGCCCACCGCCGTCGCCACGCTGTATCGCCAGCAGATCGTCTGGTTCATGCTCGGCGTGAGCGCCGCGTATGCGGTCAGCCGCGCGTCCGTGCGGTTCCTCGACTGGGTGACCGTGCCGGCGTATGCCGTCTCGATCTTCCTGCTCTTCCTGCTCCTCTTCGTCGGCGCCGGCGCCGGCACGGCGGCGAGCACCAAGAGCTGGCTTGCCATCGGCGGGGTGCGCCTGGGGCAGCCGTCGGAACTTGCGAAAATCGCCGTGGTGCTGATGCTCGCGCGCATCCTCGCGGCGCGCCGCGAGGCGCCCCGATCGCTGCTGGACCTCTGGCAGCCGGGCCTCGCCGTCTTCGTGCCCTGGGTGCTGATCATGCGCCAGCCCGACCTCGGCACGGGCATCGTCTTCGTCGGCATCTTCTTCGCCATGCTCTTCTGGGCCGGGGCGTCGTGGCAGCTGCTCGTGCTCGTGGCGAGCCCGGTGGTGAGTCTCATCCTTGCCTTCAGCACCGGTCTGTGGGGGGCGTGGTTCCTCGTCCTCATTGCCCTCGTGCTCTGGTACAAGCCGTACCTGGTGGAGGGCGTCGCGGTGGTGCTCGCCAACGTCGTCACCGGCGTCGTGGCGCCGGTGCTCTGGGACCGGTTGAATCCGTACCAGCAGAAGCGCCTGCTGGTTTTTCTCGATCCGAGCACCGATCCGCAGGCGTCCGGCTATCATGTCATCCAGTCGCAAGTGGCCATCGGCTCGGGCGGCTGGCTGGGGAAGGGGTTCACGCTCGGCAGCCAGAAGCGCCTCGCCTTCCTGCCGGCGCAGCACACCGATTTCATCTTCCCCGTCGTCGGCGAGGAACTGGGCTTCCTCGGCGTGACGATCGCGCTGGCGCTCTTCCTGTTTCTGCTGCTGCGCAGCGTGCGCATCGCGGCCCGGTCGCCCGACCCGTTCCCGAGTCTCGTCGCCTTCGGCCTCTGCTCCGCCTGGTTCGTGCACATTCTGGTGAATGTGGGAATGACGCTGAACCTCATGCCGATCACCGGCATTCCGCTCCCGTTCTTCAGCTACGGCGGCTCGTTCATGCTGATGTGCTGGCTGTCGGTGGGGATCCTGGGGCGGATATCGAGCGAGGGGCGCGGGCCGGCGGATATGCTGGTGATCTGAAGAGGGGCGGAGAGGGGGAGGGGTACAGGGGCTTGGTGAGGGGAGAGGAGTGGAGTGAGGGGGGAGGAGAAGGCGGCACCCTATTCGAGAAGGGGGCCCCCATATTCCTCTCCCCTCACTCCA
>JAJZRK010000154.1 GCA_021802745.1 bacterium | reverse complement strand
CCGATCTCACTTCATCGAGAACAACGTCGTCAACCCGCTCATCATGCAGAAGCACGCGAGCCTGCCGCCCGTGCTCACCATCATGAGCGTGCTGATCTGCGGCAAGCTGCTGGGCCCCATGGGCCTGCTCGTCGCGGTGCCCGGGCTTGCCGTGCTGCTCGTCCTGCTGCGCAAGCTGCTGGTCGAACGCGGGTACGGCAGCGGCGCGGCGGTGCTGGACGACTGAGCGGGCCTGGGTCGTGCGCACCGCGCCTACCGAGCGATCCCGCGAACTGCTTACCACGCGGTAGCAACCGAGGTGCGCAACGTTCGCCACCCTGAGGTGGCCCTTTCTTCCGAGAATCGCATTCTACCTGCGCAATCGGAGGACAGGCGGGCCGTGAGGCGACAAGAGGTCCCCGCCGCCGCGTACGGACCTCGATCGCAAGCGCCCAAGATGACGACTGATGATTTGACATCTCGACGCGCCGGCAGTACGATCAAACATGGGTGACGTCGTATGACAGTATGCTCGGAGGTCACCCGTAACCCACCCAACTGACCCCAGTCGCTCTGGGGTACTTTCTTGGAGGCTACAGGTGAAATCCGTCATCCGTATTTCGCACGCTCGTTTCGCACTTCTGGGTGCGTTGGTGATGGTCGTCGCTTGCCGTAGTACTGATCTCTCCGCTCCAGCGTCCGTTGCTGATGTCACCACGAGCAATCGTCAGGTCAGAGCAGCGATGGACTTTGAGGAGTTCGCGAATCCACCGAGGAAGCAGACACCTTGGCAGGGTATGTCCGATCAAGAGCTCGCCGCTTCCATTGCGCAGCGCGGAGGGCGAGTTCTCATCGGCATCCGGGAGCCGGGGAGCACCGACGGTGTCTCGGCACGCGGTCAGGTCTTCACGCAACGTTCGACCGTGCTGGCAACTGACAAGACCTTGCGCGCCGTCGGTCTGAAGATTGAGCGGGTCTTCGACGGCCTGCCGATTATCGTCGTGAAGTTGCCCGAAGGCCGGCTGGATGTCATTCGCGCGCTGCGAGCAATGCCCCAAGTCGACTATGTTGAGCCGGACGTGTATGGAGGGTTCGACTCTGAGTTTGTGCCTTGGAACATCGTGCGCGTCCAGGGTCCGGCGGCGTGGAGCATGGCCCGGGGTGAGGGAGTCAAGCTGCTGATTCTCGATACTGGCGTTGGACCCCACTCGGATCTTCAGCCAGCTGTTCAGTTTCGCTGCATCGACCAGTCCGAGCCGGTTTCGGACGGGATAGGCCACGGAACGGGTGTCGCGGGTGTGGCCGCGGCCGTCGCCAACGGCACGGACGTGCTGGGCCTCACCTATGGCGTTAGTCTGTGGAGCGCGGATGTCACGGTGTACCAGACGGCCAATGTCTCTGCCGCGGAGGTGGCATGTGCCATCGACGTTGCGCGCGTCAACGGGGTCTTTGCCGTCAACATCAGCTTCCACCTGAACCAGGTGAGCACACCAGTAAACGACGCGATTGCGGTTGGCTATTATGGCGGCATGTTCTTCGCCGCTGCGGCCGGGAACAACGGGTACTGGAGCGGCGCGGTCGACTATCCGGCGACGCTTGCCGAAGTGGTCGCCGTCGCGGCTATCGACAGCACCAACGCGCACGCGCCCTTTAGTTCGTACGGCGCAAAGGTGGAGTTATCCGCTCCCGGAGTGGCGGTGGTGTCCACGGCGATGCCAAACGCCAGCGTCTATCCGGCAAACCTGACAGCAACACTTGGCACCATGGACGGAACATCGGTCTCGTCGCCACACGTCGCGGCGGCGGCGGCGCTACTCAAGTCTCGCAATGCGAGCTGGACGAACGTGGATATTCGTACACGACTGAACGCCACTGCCCAGTATCTGGGTGACGCCACCCTCTACGGCCACGGCCTGCTGCGGGTCTACAACGCTCTGGTGTACTAGACGGATGCCGAAGCGCGCTTCCCGAGTTGGGCGCCTGTTGCCCATGCTGCGAGTCGGGGCTCGACGCTCAACTCGAGTAGCCGCACTTTGTCTGACCTGGGTGATCAGCGCGTGCGGACCCCATCGCGACCTGCTAGATCCGAAGCCCGTGCCACCGCCGCCCGTCGACTCGCTTCCGCCTCTGGACACAGTGAGTCTGCCTCGATTCTCTGGTGAGTGGCTCGGTTCCCATTACGCGACATTCACCTGTTTCGCAATCGATGTGCGGCTTCGTTGCTGGGGGTCCGCAGACCACCTCACTTTGCCCGTGACGAACGTTGCGGCGATGTCGGATTCGGGTACGACGCTGAGCGCCGCCGCGTACTCGGTTGGCTACGGAGGATTCTGTCTGCTCGATGTGGAGGGACTGGCATGGTGTGCAGCCTCACCGCTTCGCCCGCTTGTAAAGGTGCGGACGCGGTATCGCTTCATCGAGGTAAAAGTTGGGTTCGCCTCGATGTGTGGATTGCGACCGAGTGGCGGTATTGCCTGTTGGGGCGAAGGCGATTTCGGCGGCCTCGGTACGGGGCACACCAGTACAGACTCCGTGACGCGGACGACTCCGTCACCGGTGGCTTCGGAGCGACCCTTCTCCCGTATAGAGTCCCACTCTTATGGCTGGTGTGCCATCGAACGCGGATCGCAGCACCCCTACTGTTGGGGCTCGGATCCAGGCGGCGTCATCGCCGTGCCGTCATTCAGCGGCTCGTGTACGAACCGATACTGGTTTCGCTGGACCGGGACGGCGTGCCTGACCCCAACTCCGTTGCCCGGCGAACCCGTCGTGAGCCGAACTGCGGGCACGCTTAGCTCTGCGTGCAGCATCGCCGCGTCGGACAGCCGAGTCTGGTGCATGGGAGTCGGCGCAGCGGGTGAAACTGGGAATGGCAGAGTCAGCGAGATCAACGTGACAGATACGCTCGCGCCGGTCGTCGGTGGACTTCGCGCGATGGTCGTCGATGCGGGCGCGACACACTACTGCGCCATTGAGCCCGGCGGCGACGTTTGGTGCTGGGGCAACAACTTCCGTGGTTTTCTCGGTATCGGGAATCCGGCCTGCAATGATGGCACGTGCGGACCTGCTGCGAGTGGTGTCCCCCTGCGCCTCACGCTCGCTGGCGCAACCTTGCTCACCACAGGCACGCTGCACACCTGTGCGCGCGCGCGCGGCGGTGTCTGGTGCTGGGGCTATGGCGAGACGGGCGCACTGGGGCCGCCCAACACCGACGCATACACGCCACGCCTCGTGATCCCGCTCGAAGGGTCCGCGGCGGCGGTGCGCCGGTAGAATTGGGAGGCGCAAGCAATCGAGGGTGCTCGTCACTCGTGCGCGGCCAACGCCGGCATCGTGAACCAGGTCCTCGCCGGAGGGCTGAATGTGCCCTTGAATTTCGTAGCGCGGTGTGACCGCTCCGCACCCGTATCTGATGCCACCCCCCTCTTCCTCTGAGCAGGCCATACTGCTAGCAATGCTGCCCGTTCTTGGCATCGGTCTCGCCAAGCTCCATGGAACCTTGACGATAGGGTCCTTCCAACGCCGTCTCCGTGCTGCTCCGCCAGTCTCCGTGAGATCCGTGGTATGCGGTGGCAGTCATCGCACCACTCAAGCGTCTGAGAGCGGTTCTCTAAACGGCGAACTGCCTTGCCGCGGAATACACGGAGCGGGCGGATTCACGCAGATCCTTCTCCTGAGGGTTCTCCAGAAGCCGTATCCGTGTTCCTCCGCCAGTTTCGGTGAAATCCGTGGTACGCGGTTGCAGTCATCCCACCAGGCGAGATTCTGAGCGGGATTCTCGAAACAGCAGACTGCTTACCACGGATCACACGGACGCAGACGGAGGAACACGGATCCTGCCGTTGGGAGGTGTTCCCTGCAAGGGCGGGATCCGTGTAATCCCCCCGTTTCCGTGGTATCCGTGGTAAGAAGTCGTCGCGCCCGTCGCCCGCTGCGCAAGTGACCCCGCACTGCGCACTTTCGATGCTGACCGCGCGCATTTGGTGACACACCGCCGCGACTGACGCTGCACACTTGGCGCAACTTCTGCGGAGTGCGCCCGTGTCTCACGCCGTCGTCTCGTTCCAGAACATCCGCAAGGTCTACGGCGCGGCGTTTACCGGCGTGCGCGGCGGCATCGTTGCCCTCGACGGCGTCAGTGGCGACGTGCACGAAGAGGAGATTGTCGGCATCGCCGGGGCGAGCGGCGCCGGCAAGAGCACGCTGCTGCGCATTGCAACGGGCATGCTGCGCGCCGACGCCGGCCGCGTGACGTGGCGCGGCGCCGACGAGTGCCCGCCCCACTTCGCCGCCTTCGTGCCGTCGCACGCGCTGCTGCACGAGTTCCTCACCGTCGGTGAGGCGCTGCGCTTCGCCGCCGTCCAGCGCGAGATTCAGGGGGCGAGCCGCGTGGCCGTCGCCGACCTCTGGGCGGCCCGGCTCGGCATGGCCCATCAACTGGCGGTGCGCGTGGGGACGCTGCCGCCGGTCGAGAAGCGCATCGTCGCCATCGCGGCGGCGCTGCAGGGGGCGCCGGCGCTGGTGGCGCTCGACGGCGCGCTCGACGGCCTCGATCCCGCCGCCCGCCGCGAGATGCGGCGCGCCCTGCAGGTGGTCGCGGCCAGCGGCATCGCCGTGCTCGTGGGTGCCGCCGATCTTGGCGTGCTGGCCGGGGTCGCGCACCGCGGCGCGCTGCTGCGCGCGGGGCGCATCGTCGCCTGGGTGGATCCGCACGCGGCCGCGCCGCGCGACGCGCTCGAACTCGCCGTCGGTGCGCCGCGTGTGGCCGCGGCCCGGCTCCGCCGGCATGTCGCCGCCTCTTGCCGTCGCGACGGCGCCGTGCGCGTTCCGCTGGCCGACCGCTCCGCCGAGGAGGTGCTCGCGCTCTGTCGCGCCGAGGGGATCCGCGTCCTGCGCTCGCGCGTCGTCACCGAACCGCCGGGACGGTGGACGGTACCCTAGGCCTCCGGCTAGCTTTCGGGCATGCCCGAGTTCCGCCTCTACAATTCGATGTCGCGCTCCGTCGAGCCGTTTGTTCCGGCCGACGGGGAGACCGTGCGGATGTATGCGTGCGGTCCGACGGTCTACAATCCCGCGCATCTCGGGAATTTCCGCACGTTCCTCATGGCCGACCTCATGCGCCGCGCGCTCCGGCACGCCGGCTTCAAGGTGCGCCAGGTGATGAACCTCACGGACGTGGACGACAAGATCATCCGGCGTGCCACCGAGAAAAAGAAGTCGGTGCGCGACGTGACCGAGCCGGTCATCGGCATGTTCATCGCCGATCGCGACTACCTGCGCATCGAGCCCGCCGAGCATTACCCCCGCGCCACCGATTTCATCGTGGAGATGGTGGACCTCGTGCGGCGCCTCGAGCAGAAGGGGATCGCCTACCAGGCCGAGGACAAGTCGGTCTATTTCGCCATCGACAAGTTCCCGGGGTACGGGCGGCTCTCGCGGCTCGACACGCGGGAACTCAAGACCGGCGCGCGCGTGGCGCAGGACGATTACGCCAAGGAAAACGCGCAGGACTTCGCGCTCTGGAAGGCGGCGACTCCCGACGACGAGGCGTGCGGCGCGGCGTGGGATTCGCCGTGGGGGCGCGGGCGCCCCGGCTGGCACCTCGAGTGCTCGGCGATGGCGATGAGCCTGCTCGGCGAGACGATTGACATCCACACCGGCGGCATCGACCTGCAGTTCCCGCACCACGAGGACGAGATCGCGCAGAGCGAGGCGGCCACCGGCAAGACGTTCGCGCGCTTCTGGTGCCATGGCGAGTTCCTGCTCACCGACGGCAGCAAGATGGCCAAGCGGGTGGGGAACGTCGCGACGGTGCAGGACCTGCGCGCGCAGAACGTGAGCGCGGCGGCGGTGCGGCACCTGATGTTCTCCACGCACTACCGCAAGCAGCTCAACCTGTCGGGCGTCGCGCTCGAGGCGAGCATGGAGGCGGTGCGCCGCGTGGGCGATTTTGCCGAGCGCCTGGCGTCGGCGTCAGGCGGCACGCCAAAGCTCGCCGAGGTGGCGGAGACGTTCCGCGCCGAGTTCGACGATGCGCTGCGCGACGATCTCAATGCGCCGCGCGCGCAGGCGGCGCTCTTCGTGTTCATCAACCACGCCAACGCCGAGCTCGACAAGCGCGGCAGCGACGTCGCCGGGCTCGCCGCGGCGCGCGAAGCGTTTGCCCGAGCCGATGCGGTGCTCGACATCGTGCCCGACCGGGAAGGCGTGGACGCGTCGCTCGAGGCCTGGGTGTCGCGGCAGCTCGAGGCGCGAAAGGCGGCGCGGAGCCGTCGGGACTTTGCGGCGGCGGATGTGATCCGCAAGTCCTTGGAAGAAAAGGGGATAGTGGTCGAGGACACCCCGCAGGGCGCGCGCTGGAAGAAGGTGCGCTAGGCCTTCCCCGAGTCGCCGTAACGCCACAATTGCTTCGGTGGCCGGACAGCGCGGCCGAGGTCATTGGTCATTGCAGGGTCTGCCGGCAGACCGGAGATCGTCGTGCGAGATCTGTCCGCCCCTGAGCGCCGTCGGTTCGGCGCGCTGCACGGCGAGGTCGGTGACGGGCAGGAGGACTTTGAATCGCTACCGAACGACGAGCTCGCCCGTTAATACCTGACGGAGACGCCGGTTGGACGACATGCGCCGGGGCACACGAAGCCGGCTGCGACATCTTGGCTGCTGCCGTCGCGCACAGCCACCCAGGTATCGAACGAGTGGCCTTCCGGTCGCCAGAGCCTCTCGAGCACCACGCTACGGCGACAGCTGGTCGCGCAGATGCGTGGTCAGCACCGACAGCACGGCGTAGGCCGACGCCGTGATATGCTGTCCTCGAAGCGCGTCGAGTTCGGCCGCGAATGCGCCCAACACACCGGCCGTCGCCGATGCCTGTCCGCGCGTGAGGGAGGCGTCCATCGCGTTGAGTTTGGCCTGGAGACTCTGACAGATGCCGGACGGTCCGATGGCTGCGAGCGGCCCACAGGCGTAGGCGAGATCTCCGTTCAGGAGATGCAAGGTCTCGATCGGTGTCGACGCTGCGCTGGGCGGCCGCCGTGGGCTCAGACTCTGGACCACGGCCCAGCCGCCACGGGTACCGTCGAGTGAATCGATGACCGCGCGTGCCGGCCTGTTCCTGGGGTCACTCGCACATTCGCCGCAAGGCCACACCGCATCGGGGGCATCGCCGATGGCGTGTAGCGCATCAAAGCCCGGCAGGTTCGCACTCTCAAACGTCACCACGAGCGAGTCCCCGGGCGATAGTTCCGGTCCGGTGGCCTCGCAGATCGATCGGTCACCCGTGAGTTGCTGCCGCGCCACCGCGTGCCAGGTGCCTTCGCGCGCGGTGAACCCAAGACCCTGGATGTTGTGGATGACAGCGCTTTCCGGACATGGCACCTCGAAGAACATCAGACGCTGCGTGCTGCCGGCGCGTACCCGCACCAGAAACCGGTACTTCCACGCACCTCCACCAAGCTTCGTCACCTCAGGGATGACGTCTGCATTGATGCGATCCGCCGGCGTGACCCGCACTTCACCAAACGAGCCATCGTCGAGCAGCACGCGCACGTACACGATGCCGTTTACGTGGTCCTGACGCTGAGATCCGACCTGGGCAGCCAGCAGCGCA
>JAJZRK010000153.1 GCA_021802745.1 bacterium | reverse complement strand
CCCAGGGCATCTCCGCCTCTGCATCAACATTGATCACGTCGCGACGATCCGTCAGGCCCGCCTCACCGACGAACCTGATCCGGCGCTCGCCGCTGCCGTGTGCGAGGCGGCAGGCGCCGACGGCATAATCGTGCACCTGCGCGAGGACCGCCGCCACATCCAGGACGCCGACGTGGACGCCCTGCGGCGCGCGATCCGCACGCCCTTCAACCTCGAGATGGCCCTCACCGACGAGATGCTGGCTGTTGCCGAACGGATCCACCCGCACCAGGTGACCCTGGTGCCCGAGCGCCGTCAAGAAGTGACGACTGAGGGCGGGCTCGACGTCACACTTGACCCCGCCCGGATGCGCGAGGGCCTGGCCCGGCTGTCCAGCGCCGGGATCCGCACGTCGTTGTTCATAGACGCCGACCCCCGGATGATCGCGCAGTCGGCGGCGCTGGGCGCCGCCGCCATCGAGCTGCACACGGGACGCTATGCAAACGCGCCCTCGGACCCGGCAACGCTTGCCGCCCTGCGCCGCGGCGCCGCGCAGGCGCGCGCCGCCGGGCTGGCCGTGCACGCCGGGCACGGCCTCACCGTCACGAACGTCGGCCCCGTCGCCGCCATCGCCGAGATCGAGGAGCTCAATATCGGCCACCACATCATCAGCCGCGCCGTCTTCGTCGGCCTCGCCCAGGCGGTGCGTGAGATGCGGGAGGCGATGGACAGCGCGAGGAGATGATTGAGGATTTGGAATTCGGAACTGGACCCAGGACTGCGATTGCGGATGGCGATTGGCGATGGGCGCGCTAGCGATGGGCGCGCTGGCGATTTCCGCGCTACGGCGAAGTCCGCGCTCGCGGCCCGCATCGCCAATCGAAATCGCAATCAAAGTCCTCCGTCCAGTTCCGAATTCCAAATCCTCGATCGTCGTTACACCCAGCCGTCCCCTCGCGTCTTTCGGTATGCCCTTATTGCCCCCCGTTTTCTCCGTCCGTAGCTTCACCTTGCGATGAGCAGCGGCCTCCTCGATTTCTTCACGCTCGAAGCGTCCGAGTACGTCGAACACCTCGACGGCCTCGTGGCGACGGCGCACGGCGGCCGGCCGGACGTCGAGGCCTTGGGACGTCACGCGCGTGCCCTGCGCGGCAGCGCCACGATGGCCAAGATCGGCGGCATCGCCGACATCGCCGTCGCGCTCGAGCGTGCCGCCCACGCGCTGCACCTCGGCACGCTGCCGTGGAGCGACGCGTTGCGCGGCGCCATCGTGGCCGCCATTGACGATCTGAAGATCCTTATCCGCGGCGTCCGCTCCTGGGGCGACGCCGAGACGACCCGGGCCGCCGCGCGCGCCCGCGAACTGGCCGCCTTTGCTCCCGCCTCGTCCGCCACGGGTGCGGCCGCGCCCAACGCGCCGGCGTTTCTCGCCACCGAGACGGCGGAAATTGCGCGCGCCCTCCTGGCCTTTGCCGACCATCCCGTCGGGGCGGCGGCGGTCGCCGGGACGCTGCAACGCGTGCGCGGCCTGCGCGGCATCGCCGTGCTCAAGGACCTCCCGCCGCTGCCCGAAGTGGTGGACGCCCTGGATCAGGCCGCGAAGTCGTTCGAACTCGGCGGCGCCGTCACGCCGACCCTGCGCGCGCTCTTCCACGCCGCCGCCGTCGTCCTCGCCGAGGGGGGCCTCGCCCTCACGCGCGGCGACCGGCCGTCCACGAACTCCGAGGCGCTCACCGCGTTTGCCGCGGCGGCGGCAGCGATGGGCGGCGGCGCGGCGAGCGCCGACGAGATCGTCCCGGTCAGTTCCCTCTTCCCCGATGACGGCGCGCCCGGTCTGGTGAACGCGGCGCCATCGCCGCCGACCACCGCGGCCCAGCGGTTCCGGCTCGAGGTCGTCAGTCACGCCGAGCACCTGCGGCGGCTCGTCGCCGACGCCGCCCAGGCGGTGGATGCCGCCACGCGGGAGCGCCTGGCGCGCGAGTTCGGCGGCGCCACGCGGGCCTTGTCGCGACTCGCCGTCAGTTTCGGCGAGCGTTCCCTCGCCGACTTCTTCGAGGAGCAGCGCGCGCAGGCTTCGTTGCTTGCCAGCGGCGCCCTCTCCATGCTGGACAGGGCGTGCGAACTGCTCTCCGCGCCCCACGGCCTGTCCACCGGCGACATCGTGCGTACGGTCCACAGCGCCGCCAGAGGTCCGGCGCCGGTCGCGCCAACACCGCCGTCCCCCGCCCCGGTGCCGCCGTCAATCGTCGAGATTGCAGCGCTCGCGCCGGCCGGAGAGCCGTCGCTGATCACGCGCGGGGTCGCCGACGCCGCGCCCGCCGCCGCACCCGTTGCTTCCGCCGCTGTACCTGCCGTGGTTCCTTCCGCGAATGCACCCGCCCACGCCGCGCCTGCGGGCACCGCCGCATCCGGCGACGCACTGGCCTCGATGCTGTCGAGCGGCCTCGCCGGCCTGAGCGCACTGGAAGAGTCGCCGCTCGCCGCGCCCGCGGACGTTGTCAGCGACGTCGTCGTGCCGATCGAGGATCTCGTCTACCGCGGCCGCGATGCGCTCGACCGCGCCATCGAACTGCGCGACGTGATGCGGCGCTCGCCGGGCGCCCCCGATCCGGCGATGCTCGCCGAGCTGTTCGACCTGCTCGAGCTCGCCGCCACGTCGGACTAGCGCATGCGACTCGGCGCGCGCGGCGCGATCGGCATCGCGGTCAGCGCGTTCCTGCTGTGGTATGCGCTCAAGGACGTCCCCTTTGCCCAGGTGGTATCCGCGCTGCGCGCCAGCGACCTGACGCTCTGGGCGCTCTGCACCGTGGCGTCGCAGCTCATCTTCCCGCTGCGGGCGCGGCGGTGGCGCACGATTCTCGATCCCGTCGCGCCCAAGCTGCCCTTCGGCCCGCTCTGGCGCGCCACGGCCATCGGCATGATGGCCAACAACGTCCTCCCCGCCCGCGCCGGCGAACTGGTGCGCGTCTTCGTGCTCGTGCGGGAGCGCAAGGAGATTCCCTGGTCGGCGGCCCTTGCCTCGCTCGCCGTGGACCGCGTGTTCGACGCCCTCTGTGTGGTGCTCCTGCTCGTGGCCGCCATGCTCGCCCCCGATTTCCCCGCGAATTTCGTCATCGGCGGCCGGCCCGTGCAGTCCATCGCCATGGTGATGGCGGCCGTGGTGCTGCTGTCGTTCAGCGGGCTGTTCGCCGTGGCGCAGTGGCCGCACGCGATGGAGTCATTCGCCGTGCGGGTCACCGGTGCGGTGCTCCCGCGATGGAAGGAGCGCGTGGGCGCGCTGGTGCATGCCCTCGCCGCGGGCCTGGCGGTCGTGCGTGAGCCGTCGCGGTTTCTCGCCACCTTTTTCTGGGCGCTCGTGCACTGGTTCATGAACGCCCTTGCCTTCTGGTTTGGCTTCCGCGCAGTCGGCATCGCCGCACCGTTCACGGCCGCGCTCTTCGTGCAGGGGATCATTGTCATCGGCGTTGCGGTCCCGTCGTCGCCTGGCTTCGTCGGCGTCTTCGAGACCGCGGCCAAGCTCGCTCTCCCCGTGTACGGCGTGGATCCGGTGAAGGCGGTGACGTGGGCGCTGGGCTTTCACTTTCTCTCGTTCATCCCCATCACGGTGATCGGCGCCTGGTATTTCCTGCGCATGGGCCTGCACCTCGATGACATCGAAGCGGCGAAGGACGCCGAGGTGCAGCGCGTGACCGGGGAGCACGAGGCGGTGCCGTGAGCGCGGCCCGCGTACGTGCGCAGGCGAAGATCAACCTCACGCTGCGTATCCTCGCGCGTGAGGAGAGCGGCTTCCACCAGATCGAGACGCTCTTCCAGCGTCTCGCCCTCGCCGACGTCGTGACGGTTCGTCCGGCCAGCGCGCGGACGATTGACGTGGCCTTTGGCGACGCCGCCCGCGCCTCCGACCTCGGCCCCGTCGAGCGAAACCTCGCGTGGCGCGCGGCCGACGCGTACGCCGCCATCGCGCGCTGGCCAAACGGTTTCGCCATCGAGATCGAGAAGTGGATTCCCGTCGGCGGCGGCCTCGGCGGCGGCAGCGCCGACGCGGCCGCCGTGCTGCGCGCGCTCGATGCGCTCGCCACGCGACCGCTGGGCAGCGCTGTCCTCGTGGACATTGCCGCCCGGCTGGGTGCGGACGTGGCGTTCCTGACGTCGCCGTCGGAACTCGCGCTTGCCTGGGGACGCGGCGAGCGCCTGCTCGACCTCCCGCCACTCCCGGCCGCACCTGTCGCGCTGATCGTCCCGAACTTCGGCGTGAATACCAGTGAGGCCTACGCCGCGCTCGCGGCTCGGCGCGCCGACCAGGGTGCGTCCGCCGGCGCCTCGTGGCGCTCGCCGCGCACACTGGGCGCGTGGAGCGCCATCGCCGCCGACGCCGTGAACGACTTCGAGAGTGTGATCTTCGAGCAGCATCCGGCACTCGCCACGCTGCGCGCCCAACTGGCGGCGCTGCCGCGAACTGTCTTTGCGCGGATGAGCGGCTCCGGTTCGACGCTGTTCGCGGTGCAGGAACGGGCGGACGACACGGCGGCGGCCCCGGGACGCGCCGAGGTCGGACTAGTGGCGCTCCCCAACGGATGGCAGGCCGTCCACACGACAACGGCGCCGCAGTTGCCGGTCGAGTTCGTGTAGAGCCCAGCGCAACTCGCGCGGCGCCTACCCGAGTCACGACCCCCCGGGGAGCGTAAACGCCGCCACGAGCGCGAGGATGCCGATGAAGCTCAGCAGCAGCTTCCAGCGGCGCACCGTGAGTTCCTGATCGGTGTAGCCGGGCGCCGCTTTCTTGCACTTGGGGCACATGGCGGCGATGCGCACCACCGGAAATCCGCAGCCTCGGCACTGTCGAACGTCTACCATCATGGCCGCTCTCACATGTTGATGAATGCGCGGAAGATACGTCGCCGGTGTCAGAGATCCGTCAAGACCGCGCCGTCGCCTATGTTACGTGGCGTGACGAGTTGCGTGAATGGGCATGTGCCGTCGCGGATCTGATACGGCTAACGGATGGATACTTGCATTCGGCGGGCCTGCGCCCGGCCACGGACGCAGGAGTAGCGTTCGTCAAGTCGCGAGGTTGCCGGTGTCGGTCGTCTGCTGCGTGAGTCGACACGCCGCTTGGCACCGCCTACCGTTACATCCGTCGCGAGAAATCAGCGACGAGGGTCCGCTACGGGCTCACTGGCGCCTCTGCGCGTTCCGTGTTCCGTACACGTCGTGGCAAGGTCGGCGCTTGCATCTAAGCAAAAGCAATCGCAGCGTTTACGAGACGCCACTCTGTCAAGACGGGCACGGCGGGGACGCGCCCTCCGATTGGCTTGCCCTGATCATCGGTTCTTGCAAGGCTAGCGCATCGGTGCAGTTGCGTTCTAACTTCTTTGAGCCATGAATCATGATTCTCAGCAGGTCCGCCGAATCGCGATCGCGTATCTCTTCCCGAGTTCGATCAGACTCGAGCGCAAGGACAACTTAGCATTCTATGACTGCGTGACGGGCGAAGGGATCGAGCTACCGGAAATGCAGCAGCTTCCGGAGGAGCTCGTGATGCTCAATCGGAGGTCGCCTGACTATTTATGCGAAGTACGGGTTGGACTTCTTCCGGTACCCATGCAGACCCCCGGTTCAGCAGCATCCGGCTTGTTCCGTTTCTTGGTCGCGGAGAGTGGATCTCACAAGGCTGTGAAGCTGTACGAGGACATGGCCGATACTTGCTTTGCCGGTTTTGAGCATGTTTGGGGTTCTCGTCACGGATTCGTTCAGATGGTGGAGGTTGCGATCACCAGTACGATGTCCTTTGATGGCGCAGGTGGGGCCCGCGCTTTTGTGACCGAGCGCTTGCTGCGGAATCCGGAGGCACTGCGAAATCATCTCGGCCGAGATATCACCGAGTTCGCAATAAAGCTCGGCTCTGGCATGTTGCTGGTTGGGGATCCTAGCGTCCCGACGCCAATGTCTAATGCACAGCTAGACTTAGCTATAGAGACGGTTCCGCAGGATCCACGGTTACTCGTCGCAAATCTCACCGCGAAGTGGCACGGTGTTCAGATCCCAGTCAGCGGTATTCCCGAGCAGGTTCGAGCCAGCATCCCCGGCAAGCAAGTGCTCGAGATGAACAGGGAACTTCGCCAGCCGAGTGAGTACGTTAGAGAGGCCTACGCGTACCTCACGAAGCAGGTCGTCGCCTTTCTTGCGGACGTCGCCCGATGATCTCGACTCCCGTCAAGTCTCCTTACGCAGATCTTCCTCCAGCCACGAGCGAAATGCCCGGCTATGCAGACGTCCGCTCCGCGCGCACCCTGAGCGCCACAGCACTGACTATTGTTCTCGCCTCGCCAAGCGTCTCGGTGACGAGTTCATCGCGAGACGTGTTCCCCGTCGCGCTGCAGGCCAGAATCGAGCAATTGATGTGCGTCGACGCGGCCGGCATTCTAACTCGAAGTGGCGAAAGCTTCACCACGGTGGAGATCGAAGCGGCACAGCGAGAGATTGAGGCGATGAGTTTCTCTGCGTCGAGCTCTTTCTTGGAGTTCGAACGATCGTTGCCCGGGTAACCCACTCTGTTGCGCGGTGATGTTGTCTGGGTGAGTTTCCCCAGCCCGAGTCGCGAGCGTGGAAGCGTTCAGAGCGGCCGACGCCCCGCGGTGATTCTCAGCGCAACTGAGACGCTGAAGTCTGTTCCGGTGATCCTCGTCGTTCCCGGAACATCGCAACTCGCAGCGACTCGCTTTCCATTCACAACACGCATCGAGGCATCCGCGACGAACGGCCTGACGGTTCCGAGTGTCTTCGTCGGCTTTCAGTTGCAGGCTGTCAACCCCCGACTTGTGAGCTTCCCTCGGGCCGGGTTCCTCAGCGAGGATGAACTTTGCCGGATTGAGGATTCTGTTCTAGGTGCGCTTGGGTTTGACCTACCGGAGTAGCGCAGGAGACATAGCGAGCGTTTCAAGTGCTTCGAGAGATACCGCCAGGCTCGCAACTCGGATAGGTGCCCTCGGCCCCGGTCATCGCTCAATGTCAACATCTTGAGACTCGGTCGACGAGGACACTGCCGGCTCGTCACTGCAAATCGAACTCGGTCGTTCGTTAAGTCGGCCGCAGTACAGCCGGCGAACTGGCGGCAAGCGTAGAGCGATTCAACTGCCTCAGCGACGTCCAACATGGTTTTGTCTTGTCAGGCGAGCGCAGATTAGACTTCCACCCTCGACAAGTCAGATCGACAGGTGACATAGCGGTCGTTGGCACTATTGTGATATTTCATACAGTTGCATCGCCGCGCTGGCAGAGTACTGCCCCCTCGTCCAACGGCTAGGACGCCGGTCTTTGGATCCGGTAATGGTGGTTCGAATCCACCGGGGGCAATGAAGCAGAAGGCAGATGGCGGATGGTAGATGGCAGATCACGGCTGGCGGGCGAACGACGACTCGCCTGATCGGTGATCGCCCTCTGCCATCCGCCTTCCTCCATCTGGCATCTGCCATCTGCCATCTGCCTTCTATCGCCCAGGGCAAACGCATTATGAATTTGTGTCCGTGGCGGGGACGGCGATCCGGAGGAGATGGAGGAGATAGTCGGGGTCCCAGCCTGCAATGAGGCGCCGGCCCTTCCGCCCGG
>JAJZRK010000152.1 GCA_021802745.1 bacterium | reverse complement strand
GGCGTCGGCGCGCTGCCGTCGGGGCTCGTGGGGCGCGCGGTGATTGCCCCGCGCGGGACGGGCGCTGGTGCGCCGAAGGTGCGCGGAGAGATGCCGCTGAGCCGGGCCGGGGGCAGCGAGGCGCGAGCGGCCGCGTCGCTCGCGCGCGATGGCGGCACGGTCTATTCCATTCCCGCCGAGGCGCTCGTGGAGGGCAATCGCGATCGCGGCACAGTCTTCACCGTTGATGCCGCGGGAACTCGCGCCAAGCGCGTGGCGGTGACGCTCGTCGGGCTGGCCGACGATCACGTACTCGTGCGCGGCCTCGACGGCGTGACGCGCGTGGTGCGCAACGGCGCGGCCTGGCTGAGCGACAGCGCGCTCGTGGAGATCAAGCCGTGAAGCTCGCCGAATTCTCCGTCCGGCGCTGGCAGTTCACGATCCTGATGTTCCTGATGCTCGCCGCCATCGGCGTGGCGAGCTGGAAGCGCATTCCCCGCGGCGAGGACCCGGTCTTCCCGATCCCGACATTCATGGTGATCGTGGTCTACCCGGGGGCGAGCCCGAGCGACATGGAACAGCTCGTCGTGGACAAGATCGAGGACAAGCTGGGCGCGCTCGAAGGGGTCTGGAAGCTGTTCGCGCGCGCCGAAGACGGGCTGGCGAGCATTCGCATCGAGTTCGAGCAGAGTGTAGACGCCGACCGCAAGGAAGACGAAGTGCTGCGCGAGATGAACGCGTTGCGCCCGGACCTTCCGGCGGGGTTGGCGCGCCTGCAGATCATCCGCGCGTCGGCCACCAATGTGAGCATCCTGCAGGCGGCGCTCGTGAGCGAGACGGCGCCGTACGCGCAGCTTGATTCCCTTGCCAAGCAGTTCGAGAAGCGCCTCGAGCGACTGAGCACCATCAAGAAAGCCGAACGGTGGGCGGCGCCCGAGCGCGAGCTGCAGGTGTCGCTCAATCTCGACAAGCTCGCGCGCGCCGGCATTCCGCCCATGCAGGTGATGCAGGCGATCGGCAGCGACAATGTGTCAATTCCCGGCGGCAGCGTAGACGCCGGGACGCGGCGGTTCAACCTCGTGCCGCAGGGGCGCTATCGCACCGTCGAGGAAGTGCAGCAGACGGTGGTGGGCGGTTCGCGCGCCGGCGTGGTGCACCTGCAGGACGTGGCCGACGTGCGCTGGGGGTACGGCGATCCCACCCACATTGGCCGCTGGAGCGGCCAGCGCGCCGTCTTCGTGACAGCGGCAATGAAGGAGAGTGCCAACATCGTCAACGCCAAGGACGAGATGTGGCCGCTGCTCGACGAGTTGGAGAAGACGCTGCCACGCGGCGTAACGCTGGTGCGCGGCTTCGACCAGGCGGCCAACGTGGACCGCCGTCTCTCCCGGCTCGGCAAGGACTTCGCCATCGCCCTCGGCCTGGTGCTCCTGACGCTGCTGCCACTCGGGCCGCGCGCGTCGGCGATCGTCATGACGTCCATCCCGCTGTCGCTCTCGATTGCGGTGGCATTGCTCGACGTCACGGGATACAGCATCAACCAGCTCTCGATCGTCGGCTTCGTGATCGCGCTCGGCCTGCTGGTGGATGACTCCATCGTCGTGGTGGAGAACATCTCGCGCTTCCTGCGCGCCGGGCACTCGCGGCGACAGGCGGCGGTGCAAGCCACGCGGCAGATTGCGGTGGCGGTGATGGGAGCGACGGCCACGCTCATCTTCGCCTTCCTGCCGCTCATCTTCCTCCCCGGCCTGCCGGGGCGGTACATGCGGTCGCTGCCGCTGGCGGTGGTGTACGCGGTGCTCGCCTCGCTCTTCGTGAGCTTCACCATCGTGCCGTGGCTCGCGAGCCGCATCATGCCGGCGACGAGTCCAAAGCAGGGCAACCGCTGGCTGCAACTGCTCGAGGGAGGAATCCAGAAGACGTATGCCCCGGTGCTGCACCGCGCGCTCGCCAATCCGTACCGCACGCTGATGGTCTCGGCGGCCATCATCGTCAGTTCATTCGCGCTCGTGCCCGTCGTCGGCTTCTCGCTCTTCCCCAAGGCGGGGACACCGCAGTTCCTCGTGAACATCGAGACCGCCGAGGGGACGGCGATCGCCGCCACCGATTCCGTGACAAGGCACGTGGAGCGCGCGGTGCTCAAGCATCCCGACGTGCGCGGCATCTTCACGAACGTCGGCAAGGACAATCCGTTCGTCTATTACAACACGGTGCCGCGCGCAGAAGCGGGCAACATCGCGCAGCTCTTCGTGCTGCTCGACGACTACCGGCCGCGAACGACGCCGCTGATGATTGACTCGCTGCGCGCGGAACTGGCCCAGATTCCCGGCGCGCGCATCGAGGTGCGCGAGTTCGAGAATGGGCCTCCTATTGACGCGCCCATCGCGATGCGCATCGAGGGGCCCGACCTCGACACGCTGCGCGCGCTCTCCGCCCGCGTGGAGCGCGTGATGGCGGCAACGCATGGCACGCAGTACGTGCGCGACCCGCTGGCCGTCTCGCGCACCGACCTCGCCCTGCGCGTGGACCGGCAGAAGGCGGGGCTGCTCGGCGTCGCCACCGTGGAACTCGACCGCACCGTGCGCCTTGGCGTCGCCGGGCTCGAGGCGGGCAAGTTCCGCGCGAGCGACGGCGAGGAGTATCCCATCACGGTGCGCGTGCCGCGCGACGGGCGACCGACGAGCGAGATTCTCGACCGCATTCACGTGGCATCCACCACGGGGGCGATCATTCCGCTCAACCAGCTCGCGCAGCTCGGCTTCAAGGGCTCGCCCAACGTGATCACGCACTTCAACCAGGTGCGGGCGGCGACGGTGACGAGCTTCGTGCGGACCGGCTTCAACACCGATCGCGTTACCAAGGACGTGCTCGCCACGCTCGAGTCGCTGAAGCTCCCTCCGGGCTACCGCCTCGTCCCCGCCGGGGAAATCGAAAGCCGGCAGGAGAGCTTTGGTGGCATCGGCAACGCGATCATTGTGGCGATCTTCGGCATCATGGCCATCCTCGTGCTCGAGTTCCGGACCTTCAAGAGCACGCTGGTGGTCGCCAGCGTCATCCCGCTCGGCATCGTGGGCGGCATTGTTGCGCTGTTCCTGAGCGGCAACACGCTGAGCTTCGCGGCGATGATCGGCTTTGTCGCGCTGATCGGCATCGAGATCAAGACGTCCATCCTGCTCGTGGACTTCACCGACGAGCTGCGCCGGCAGGGCTACTCGCTCGACGACGCCATCCAGCGCGCCGGCGAGGTGCGCTTTGTGCCCATCGTGCTCACGTCCATGACGGCGATTGGCGGCATGCTGCCGTTGGCGCTGCAGGGCTCGTCGCTGTATTCGCCGCTGGCGTGGGTGATCATCGGCGGGCTGGTGTCATCCACGCTGATTGCGCGGCTGGTGACGCCGGTGATGTACCGACTGCTGGCGCCGAAGCTGGAATTCACTGAGGAGCATGCCGTACCGGCAGATATGAGGAAGAGTGCAGCGGCGTGGGAGGAGGGAGGAGTGTAGTGAGGAGTGAGAGGAGAGGGGGCAGACCGGTGTCGGTCGCCCCCTCTCCTCTCACCCCATCCTCCACTCCTCCCTCCTCCCAAGCCCCTGCACCCCTCCCCACCCCCACAGTCGTCAATCGTCCTTCTCCGCTTGCTCGCATATGTAATGCTGGATACACAACTGAATCTCCTGCGCCCGGTCGGTCCGATCCGTCGGCACGATGATGCAGTGATCCACGAGCACCGCGAGCGGTCCCCCGCCCTTGGCCGACAGCGCGAGCGTGGCCACTCCCTGCGCCTGCGCGGCCTCGGCGGCGCGCAGCAGGTTGGGCGAGTTGCCGCTCGTCGTGTGCAGGATGAGCAGATCGCCCTTCCGGCACAGCGCTTCCACCTGGCGGGAGAAAATGGACTCGAAACCGTAATCGTTGCCGGCCGCCGTGAGCAGCGACGTGTCGGTGGTCAGGGCGATGGCGGGGTAGGCGCGGCGCTCCTTCTTGTACCGCACCACATACTCGGTGGCCATGTGCTGCGCGTCGGCGGCGCTGCCGCCGTTGCCGCAGAAGAAGAGCGTGCCGCCGCGTTTCAGCGTGCCCCGCACCATCTCCACCGCGCGCTCGATGGCGGGGGCGAGTTCGGTAGCGCTCTTCGAGGCGAGCGCGGCGAGTTCAATGAGATGCTCCACGGCCTTACTCCTGTTCAGCGAGTTTCGCGATCCGCTGCATCGCGCGGTTCGCGCGTTCGGTGAAGCTCGAGGACTCATCCGCGGCGGCTTCGAAGGCGTACGTCACGCAGGCATCGGCCGCCAGCAGGTCGAGCGCGGCGGCGCGGTCCTTGGGTGCGGCCGCCAGCACGTGCAGCAGCAGGGCCTCACCCGCCGCAACCAGCGCCTCCGCGCGCCGCATCGCCTCCCACTCGGGATGCGCCGCGATCACCTCGGCGATGCGCCGCCGCAGCGCCTCGGGTGCATCGGGCTCGCGTGCATTGAGCCAAATCTGAAGTGCGCTCATGCGCGCGACAACAAACGGTGTGCACCCTTCACGCGATCGCCTTTCTCACAAGCACCGCCGCTCCTTCCATCGCCTTCTTCAGCCCCTCTTCATCCCCCAATCCCGCCTGCGCCATGTGCGGCTTGCCGCCTCCGCGTCCCCGACCGAGGGCGGCGATGTCCTTCACCAGCGCGCCGGCGTTCACGTTCTTCGCGCGCAGCGCATCGCCCACAACCACGAGCAGGGTTCCCTTCCCCTCGTTCACCGCGCCGAGCACCGCCACGCCGTCGGGCATCGCCTCGCGCACGGCGTCGCCGAGCGTCTTGATGGCATCCACGTCGGCCGCTTCCGTCATCGCGACGGCGACCCTGCCACCGGGCACCGCTTCCGCGCCCGCCACGATCGCCTGCACCGCGCTCCCGCCGCCGCTCCCTCGCAGCGCGTCCTCGAGCTTCTTCTCGAGCGTCTTCTTCTCACCAAGCAGCGCATCCAGGCGCTTCGCAATCGCGTCCACGCCGCCCGCGGCCACGTTCACCTTGAGCTTCTCGGCGATCCCTTCGAGCGCCTTCTCCTTGTCGCGCAGCGTCTCGAACGCCTTGGGCCCGGTGATGGCGACGATACGCCGCACGCCAGCGGCGACGCCCTGTTCGTGGATGATGTGGCAGGCGGCAATCTGCCCCGTGTTCTTCACGTGCGTGCCGCCGCACAGCTCGACGCTGAACCCCGGCACCTCGACCACGCGCACCACATCGCCGTACTTCTCGCCGAAGAGCGCCATCGCGCCGCCGGCCACGGCCTCGGCGTACTTCTTCTCCTTGATGGTTACGTCCACATTCTCCCAGATGGCGTGGTTCACCCAGCGCTCGATCTCCTCGAGTTGCTCGGGCTTCACCGGGCCGTGGTGCGTGAAGTCGAAGCGCAGGCGGTCGGGCTCGACCACCGACCCCGCCTGATGCACATGATCGCCGAGCACCTTGCGGAGCGCGGCGTGCAGCAGGTGCGTAGCCGTGTGGTTGCGCTCGGTGTCGCGGCGGCGGCTTCCCGGCACGCGCGCCGTGGCCGGCCCGAACTTGAACTCGCCCTCGACGGTCCCGATGGCGGTGATGCGCCCGTCAATCTTCTTGACGTCGTCCACCGTCACGCGCCAGCCGGCCCCCTCGATGGTGCCGCGGTCGCTCACCTGCCCGCCGCTCTCGGCGTAGAAGGGCGACTCACGCAGCATCACCGCCACGCGGCCGTCGGGGAGATGGCGCACGGCGGCCACATCGGTTTCGATCGTCGTGACCTCGTAGCCGACAAACCGCCCGTGCGCGGCATCGCCGGGCGCGCCCTGCCAGCGCGACGCATCGCCCGGCGCACCGGGGCCGCGCGACGCGTCGGAGGGTGCATGCTCCCATTGCGTGACGTCGCCGAGGTCGTCGGCGACCACCGCGATCTTCTTGCTGCGGCGCTCCTCCTGCGACTGCGCGCGCTGCGCCTGCAGCGCCTGCTCGAAGCCGGCGATGTCCACCAGGTAGCCGCGCTCGCGCGCCATCAGCTCGGTGAGGTCAATCGGGAAGCCGAACGTGTCGTACAGACGGAACGCGTCGTCGCCGCTGATCGAGCCGCGGATCGCGGTGGAGCCCTGCGTGCTGCCGATCGGCGCGAGCGTCTCAAAGCGCTCGAGCCCGCCGCCGATGGTCGCGAGGAAGCGCTCCTCTTCGGCCTTCGTCGTCTCGATGATGTGCTTGCGGCGCACCTTCAGCTCGGGGTACACGTCGTGCATCATCTCGATGACCTTGTCCACGACGTGCACGAGCGTGGGCTCGCGGCGACCCAGCAGCCAGGCGTGGCGCACCGCGCGGCGCAGGATGCGGCGCAGCACGTAGCCGCGCCCCTCGTTGCTCGGGAAGACGCCGTCGGCGAGCAGGAACGCCACGGCGCGCGCGTGATCGGCGAGCACGCGGAACGACGCCACGTCAATCTCGCGGCCATCGGCGCCCTTCGCCGTGCCGACCCCCTGCCCCGGGCGGTACGGATACTTGATGCCGACTACCTGCTCGACGCGCTCGATGAGCGGCAGGAAGAGGGCGGTGTGGTAGTTGTTCGTGACGCCTTCCATCACCGCGGCAATGCGCTCGAGGCCGGCCCCGGTGTCCACCGACGGCTTGGGGAGCGGCACCATCGCGCCGTCGGCCTGCCGGTCGTACTGCATGAAGACGAGGTTCCATATCTCGAGAAAGCGCCCCGCCTCGGCCCCCTCGACGAACGCGTCGAGCGAGTAGTCGGTGAGGTCGGTGCGCGTCCATTCGCCGTGCGCATCCCGGGGGAAGGCCCAGTCCTTGGCGAGGTGCGCGAGGTCCACGTAGATCTCGCTGCACGGCCCGCAGGGGCCCGTGTCGGCCATCTGCCAAAAGTTGTCCTTGGCGCCGAGTCCGTAGATGCGCGTCTCGGGAATGCCGGTCACTTCCTTCCAGAGCTGCCGCGCCTCGTCGTCCTCGTGGAAGACGGTCACGCGCAGGTGCTCGGCGGGAATCTTCAGCGTCTCGGTGACGAACTCCCAGCCGAAGCGGATCGCGTCGCGCTTGAAGTAGTCGCCGAACGAGAAGTTGCCGAGCATCTCGAAGAAGGTGTGGTGGCGGGCGGTGTGCCCCACCTGCTCGAGGTCGTTGTGCTTGCCGCCGGCGCGCACGCATTTCTGCGACGTGGTGGCGCGGCGCTTGCCGTCGGGCGGGTCTTCCATGCCGAGGAAGACCTTCTTGAACTGCACCATTCCCGCGTTGGTGAACAGCAGGGTGGGATCGTCGCCCGGGACGAGGGACGACGAGGGGCGGATGACGTGACCGTGCTCGGCGAAGTAGTCCAGGAAAGCCTGGCGGATGTCTGCAGCGTGCATAGTCTGAGAAATCTAAGGCGGGACGGGGCGCCGGGTCACCTGCCTTCGCCTCGACCGCGCCGGGGCCCGGTTCCCGTCCTCGCGAGATTCTCGGGGCCTGCGAGAGGGGGCGAGCCGGCGCGAGGCGCTCGTCCCCGCGAAATTCTCGGGGCCGTTGGCCCCTCGAGTATTCGCGGGGAAGAGCGCCTCGCGTCGGCTCGCAGGGGGAGGCGGGTGCGAACGTACGCAAGGGCGCGCCTCCCTCGCCCTTCGGGCTCTGAGTATGCACGCCGCAGGATCCGCGCGCGGGTGAGCGCGGTCGTCCCTCCCCCCTCGCTCTCGCGCGCAGGATCGGGGGGTCTCGCCGCACGAATACTCGAGGGC
>JAJZRK010000151.1 GCA_021802745.1 bacterium | reverse complement strand
GCGCTTGGCCACTACCACCAGAGGCAGGGCAGCCATGGCCTCCTGCTCGGTGGCGTAGCGGTCGTAGGAGATGCGCTTGACAGCGCCCTTCATGCGCCCGCTGCCAATTTCCTCCATCAGCTCCCACTTGCCGGTGTGCTGGCCTGTCGTCACTTCCATGGCGTGGTACTTGCGCATCCACACCGGGCGCTCGTCGGTGTCGGTCGCCTTGCGCTCGTCCTTGGCGTTCACCCGGAGCCACTCATAGATCTCGGCGCGCAGCGCATCCGGGATGAGATCGTAGAGCATCGTCTGGAAGCCGGTGGCCAGGTGAATCTCGGCCGTCTCGGTGCGCGGGAAGTTGTGGAACAGGCTGTCCGGCAGCGTGGACGCGCCGTGCTGCACCGCACCCGACAGCCCGTACTCGGCGCGCGCCACCTTGCCGAGGTCCTCGAGCGTCTGGAAGTCGAGCTTGACGTCGGCGATGGACCCGTCGGCCTTGACCACGCCGCCGTGCGACGTGCCCGACTGCACCGAGATCTTGGACAACCCCACGGTTCCCGGCGCCTCGCGGGCGAGGGTTTGCCGGTATCCGTCCATGAACGCGCGGAGCTCCTCGACCGTCGAGTTGGCCGTGCCGACTTCGCCGATCTCCCCGCCCAGCGAGATCGTCACGTCCTTGGGCTCGAGCCCGCGCACGTGGCGCGTGAGCTCGACGCCGATCTCGTAGTTCAGCCGCTGCTGCTCGGCGAGGTTGGGCTTGGAGAGGTCAACCAGCGTCGAGGTGTCGAGATCAATGTTGTAGAAGCCCGCCGCGATCGCCTCCGTGGCGAGCAGCTTGACCGCCGAGACTTCCGCAACCGGGTCGGCCGCGAACTTCTTGGCATTGACCTGGAAATGGTCGCCCTGGATGAAGAGCGGTGCGCGGTACCCCTCGCGCAGCGCCGCCGCCGTCATCACCGCCACGTACTCCGACGGCCGCTGGTCGGTGTAGGCAATCTCGCTGCGGGCGATCTCGAGCAGGAAGGCGCCGGCGTCAAGCTTGATAGCCGTCCGGAAGATCGCGCGGGCCGTGTCGTACGACATGCCGCGCACGTTGATGGCGGGCACGGTGAAGCCGCGAATCTCCCCGCGGCCGCGTGCCATGTAGAGGTCGTGAATGGACGCCGGTCGCACACCCACGGCCTGGCCGAGTTCGTGGATGATCCAGCGCGCCCATTCCTTCTCGTCCGCGCTGCCGAAGACGGCAAGGCGCACGATCTCATCCATGCGACTGGAGGCGAGTGCGGCGGCATCCTTGAGGACGACGCGATGGTTCTCGATCGCGGCAGCCGGCCCGAGAATGCGATGCAGGGAGTCGAGCGTATTGGACATGTCAGATGTTCACGGTGAAGTGAGCGCGCTGGACGCGCCCTTGGCAGCCGGGGGTCGCCAGCCTTGTAATTTGGCCGGAAATGCCATCTGGTGCAACAATAGCGCGGTGCCGGAGTCTGAGGGTAGGCGCTATTTCCTGGTCAACAGCAGCACCACCCGGGTCGTGTCGGGCACGTCCGTGTCGCTGGTGGCTCGCATCTCGGGAACCCAGGCGATACCGCCGCGAAGGGGGGACCCCGGCGGCGGTGTGACCTCCACGGCGACGCACTTGGAGTTCGGCCAAGGCCCGAATCCGATGGGTTTGGCGAACCGCCCCTCGCTGGATGTCGAGGGAGCCGAGTCCACGAACCAGTCCGGGCCTGAGCAACCGCCGACCGAGATCGCAGGTCGTGACGGCGCACTGGGGAATCCGCCGTTGGTCACCTCGGTGATGCGCACGCTCGCCCCCACCACCGGCTCCCCCGTTTCCGCGTACACGAATCCGGCCAGCACCTGCTGCCCGAACCGCCGCGGAAACTCCGGCGTGACCGGCTCTCGACCGCAGCCCCCGAGCGCCGCGACGGTCCGCACTGCGGCCAGGGCGCGCCCGCGGCTACCCCACGCGCACATGGTGCTTCGGCGTGGGTGATGGTCCGGACGCATCCGCACGTATGGGGTAGTCGGGATGCCCGAGTTCCTGGTTGGCCAATCGCTTACCTAGTTCTACCCCGGGCTGGTCCAATGGGTTCACGCGATAGAGCGCGCCCGCCAGTGTCGTCGCCTGCATCAGCCACATCAGCAGGCCGCCGACATGCCACGCATCGGCCGCCCCGACGGTCATCGTCATGGACGGACGCCCGGCGCGGGCGAGGGCGCTGGCCGTGGCCCGGCACTCGACGTCCAGCAGTTCGCCGAGCGTGTGCCCGCCGAGGAACGCGAGCGCCTTCTCCTCCGGCTCCGACTGCGGAATCTCGACATCGTCCGCCGCACTCTCGACGCGCAGGAAGGTGACCGTCTTGTCGGCCGGCCCCTCCATGAACAGCTGCACCTGGCTGTGCTGGTCGGTGGCGCCCACGCTCGCAATCGGCGTCGGGCCGACGTGCAGGCCGTCGGGATCCACCTTGCCGAGCGACTCGGCCCACAGCTGCACGAACCAGGGCGCCACGTCGCGCAGGGCGTCGCTGTACGGCATCATCACGTGCATCCCCTGCCCCGCCTGCTCGTGCGCCCGCCACTGCAGCACGGCGAAGAGCCCGGCGGCGTTCTCCGTGAGGTCGCCGCCCATCGTCGCGTCGCGCATCACCGTGGCGCCGGCGCACAGGGCCTCGACGTCCATGCCGCAAAGCGCCGCAGGGAGCGTGCCTACCGGCGAGAGCACGCTGAAGCGGCCGCCGACGTTGGGCGGCACGGCGAACGCGGGAATGCCGTCGCGCACCGCGATGCGGCGCAACGCCCCCTTGTCCGGGTCGGTGACGAACGCGAGGTGATGCGCCGCGTCGAGCCCTTCGCGCGCCAGCTGTTCGCGCACCACCAGGTACTGGGCCAGCGTCTCGATGGTGCCGCCCGACTTGGAGATCACGACAAAGAGCGTGCGCGGCAGCCAGACGATGCCAAGGAGGCCCGCGATCGTCCGCGGGTCCACGTTGTCGAGCACGTGCAGGCGCGGCCGGCTGTCGCGTTCGGCGCTCGAGCGCGCGTTCCACGCCGGCGGGAGCAGGGCCGTGCGCAGCGCGATGGCGCCGAGCGACGACCCGCCGATCCCGAGCACCACGATATCGTCATAGCGCCCCTGCACCGACGCGGCGAACGCCGCCACGCGCGCGCGCTCGGCGGCCTGCTGTTCGAGCTCGCGATACCCGTAGACGCCGGTTGCCGCAATGTCCGTGACGGCCTGCTGCGCCGCGCGAAAGCGCTCCGCGAGCCCCGCCCAGTCGGCCTCTCGCACACCGGCGGCTACGACGGGCTCCGTCATCGAGGTCACATCGAGCGTGAACGCCATCAGCACTCCACCACGAGGCCGTCGAAGGCCGGTTGAATGTCCGGCGGCAGCTCCGCCGCGAGCGTGGCATGCAGGTTGTCGTGCGTCAGATGCGTCAGCCACGTCTGCCGCGCGCCCACGCGGCGCGCGGCGGCCACCGCCTCGCCGAGGCTCAGGTGCGTGGGATGCGGCGTGCGGAAGAGCGCGTTGATGACCAGCACCTCCGCGCCCCGCATGAGCGCGAAGGCTGCGTCGGGGATCGTCTTTGCGTCGGTGATGTACGCCAGCGCGCCGATGCGATAGCCGAACACGCGCCAGCGGCCATGCGGCACCTCGATGGGCGTCACGTCGGCGTCGCCGATGCGCACCGTCACGCCCGGCTCGAGGGCGGTCGCGCTCCCCTCGGGCTTGTAGGTGCCCGGCATCGGCCGGATGGCATCGTCGAAGATGTACGGGAACTTGGCGCGCAGCGCCTGCAGCGTCTCGGCGGGGCCATAGATCGGCATGGCCCCCTCGCGGCGCACCGAGATGGCGCGGATGTCGTCGAGGCCGTGCGTGTGGTCGGCGTGGTCGTGCGTGTAGAGCACGGCGTCCACATCGTGGATCCCCGTGGCGATGAGCTGAAGGCGCAATTCGGGCGGCGTGTCAATCAACAGGCGCGTGTGGCCAACCTCGACCACCGCGCCGACGCGCGTGCGCTTGTCGCGCGGATCCCCGGACCGGCACACGGCGCAGGCACACCCGACGACGGGGACGCCGAAGCTCGTGCCAGTGCCGAGGAAGGTGAGCCTCACACCGTCTCCACCTTGAGGGTGTTGGTGGTGCCGGGCACGTCGAAGGGAACGCCGGCGGTCATGACCACGCGGTCACCCGGCTTGGCGAAGCCGAGATCCACGCAGATGCCGCGCGCGCTCCACGACATCTGCTCGTAGGTGTCGGCGTGCGGCACGAGCACCGGTGTGACGCCCCAGACGAGCGCGAGCTGGCGGTACGTGCGCGCCTGGTCCGTGAATGCGATGATCGGCACTCCTGGCCGCCGCGCGGCAACGATGCGCGCCGCGAACCCCGACTTGGTGAACACGGCCACCGCCACGGCCCCCACCATGCGCACGGCCGTGACGGTCGCGCCGGCGATGGTCTCCTCGACGCTCGCCTGCCCGGCCTCCACGCGATCGGCGCCCACACCGCGCGGCACGGGGTGCCTCTCGGCCTCGAGCGCAATGCGCACCATGGCCTCGACCGCCAGCTTGGGATACGCGCCGCTCGCCGTCTCGGCCGAGAGCATCACCGCATCGGTGCCGTCGAAGATCGCGTTGGCCACGTCGCTCGCCTCGGCGCGCGTCGGGCGCGGGTTGGTGATCATGGACTCGAGCATCTGCGTCGCCGTGATCACCGGCCGCCCGAAGCGGTTCGCGAGCGCGATGATGCGCTTCTGGGCGATGGGCACTTCCTCGAACGGGAGTTCCACGCCGAGGTCGCCGCGCGCCACCATGACCGCATCCGACGCCTTCAGGATCTCCTCGATGTCGTGCAGCGCCGAGTCCTTCTCGATCTTCGCCACGAGCAGCATGCCCTTGGGGACCAGGGCACGCAGCGTGGCCATGTCGGACGGCTGGCGCACGAACGACAGCGCCAGGTAGTCGAGCTGGTGTTCGATGGCAAAGGCGATGTCGACGTGGTCCTTCTCGGTGAGCGTCGGCGCCGAGACCTTCACGCCGGGGAGGTTGAGTCCCTTGTGCGACTTCAGCGGGCCGCCGTACACGACGACGCAGCGCACGAAGTCGCCGTCCACCGCAAGCACGTCGAGCGCCAGCAGGCCGTCATCGAGCAGAATGCGCACGCCGGCGGAAACGTCGCGGGCGAGGTCGTCGTAGGTGACCGGGATGTCCGACGGACGCGCGATCCCCTCGCGGGCCAGCGTCACCTCGGCCCCTTCCTGCAGCTGGATGGGATTCTCGAGATGCCCGACGCGAATGCGCGGCCCCTGCAGGTCGCCGAGGATCGCGACGGGCCGGTTCAGCTCCGACGCGAGGCGCCGGATGTCGGCAATGCGCGCGGCATGCTGCTCGTGCGTCCCGTGCGAAAAGTTGATGCGGGCCACGTCGAGCCCGGCCTGCGCCAGCGCGCGCAGCATGTCGGGATCGGACGAGGCAGGGCCGATGGTGCAGACCACCTTGGTGCGCTTGCGGGCGCTCGGCATGGGCAGCTCCTCAGCGGCCCGCGGCCACAGGCCGGCCGAGGGCGGCCGCCTTGGCCTCGAGCCCGGTCAGCAGCGTGTCGAAGGCCTTTTGGAATGCGGCGAGGCCTTCGCCGAGCAGCTGGTCGGTCACCTGGCGCACCGAAATGCCGGTGGCCTCCACGGAGGCGAGCGCGCGTTCGGCGCCCGCGAGGTCTAGGTCAATCGTGCGCCGCGTCTCCCCGTGGTCGCGGAACGCCTCGAGGGTGGCCGGCGGCAGCGTGTTGACCGTCTGCGGGCCCACGAGTTCCTCGACGTAGATGACGTCGCGATACGACGGATTCTTGGTGGACGTGCTCGCCCAGAGCGGGCGCTGCACGCGGGCGCCGCGCGCCGCCAGCGCGGTCCAGCGCGGCCCGCTGAATTGCTCCTCGAACAGGCGATAGGCGAGCTTGGCGTTGGCCACCGCGGCCTTCCCCTTGAGCGCCGCCGCTTCGCCGGCGCCCAGCGAACCTGCCGCCAGCATCGCGTCGAGCCGCTTGTCAATCTCGGTGTCCACACGGCTCACGAAGAACGACGCTACGCTGGCCACCGCAGCGAGCGGCGCGCGCGCGAGGGCCCGCGCCTCGAGCCCGGCAAGGTATGCCTCGACCACGCGGGCGTAGGCGCCGACGGCGAAGAGCAACGTCACGTTCACGTTGATGCCGTCGGCAATGAGCTGGCGGAGCGCGGCGCACCCCGCCTCGGTGCCTGGCACCTTGATCATCACGTTGGGCCGGTCCACCAGCGCCCAGAGGTGGCGCGCCTCGCGCACCGTGCCCTCGGCGTCGTTGGCCACGTTCGGAGAGACTTCGAGGGAGACGTAGCCGTCGGCCCCGTCGGTCGCATCGTACACGGCACGGAACAGGTCGCACGCCGCGCGGACGTCGGTGGACGCGAGCGCTTCGAACAGCTGCCATGCCGACGTCGCACCGGTCAGTTCCGCCACCTGGGCGTCGTACGCCGTCCCCTGCGCCAGCGCCTTCTCGAAGATCGCGGGGTTGGAGGTCATCCCGGTGAGCACGTCGTCGCGGATGCGGCGCGCGAGTTCCCCGTTGTGCAGCATGGGCCGGTCAATGTAGTCGAGCCAGAGGGACTGTCCGGCATCGTGCAATGCCTGGAGGCGCGGTGCGGGCATGGGATGGGCGATGGATGGCAAGTGAAAGGGGCGGTACGAGCCGCCCCCTGAAACTTACTGCGCCGACCAGCCAGTGGAGAGTTGGGAGTCGCGGCCGAACAGGAATGGTGGAGTGCGGACAGCTATCGCGAGAGCGCAACGGCGACGACGATGTCGTCTTCGGGCACCGCGTCAAACAGATAGGTCGCCCGACCGACCGGTGCGAAACCCTGCCGCGCATAGAACTGGATCGCCCGGGGATTCTGTTCCCAGACGCTGAGCCACGCCATGTCGCCGCCCTGGCGCTGAGCCTCGTCGAGCGCCGCCGCCATCAGGGGGGCGGCGAGGCCGCGCCCGTGCCACGCGGCCGTCACGTAGAAGCGGGCAATCTCCACGGGCCGCTGCGCCCGCACGCACGGCGGGGCTGGCGTGCACTCCACGACCGCGTACCCCACCCAAGCGTCACCCTCGCGCACGGCCAGCACCGCGCGCTCGGGACGGTCGAGCTCCTGGCGCAGCAGGTCGTCCCGAAACGTGTGCGCCACGTGCCGCGCGAGGGCATCGGCCGAGTGCGAGGCCCGGTACGTGTCGCTGAACGTCGCCCGGCTGAACGCCGCGTACGCCGCCAGGTCGACGGGGCCGGCGCGATGGAGCGCGCATCCTGAAGGAAAGGTTGGCACGCGGGAATCCTCTCCTTCCAGTCGCGGCGGCGCAACCGGGGGGCCAAATTGCAGGGGACTTCGCTCCATCCTCGCGTGCGCGCCCGCCCGTGGCGCGCGGCCCAGCCTCCACACTCGCCCTGCCCGTGCCCCAACCCCTGAAGATCCTCGTCACCGACGAAATTGACGCCGACGGCGTCGCACTGTTGCGCGCGGTCCCCGACTTCGACGTCGACGAGCGGCCCACGCTCCCGGCGGCCGAGCTGCTCGAACGCATTGACCAGTACGACGCCATCGTGGGGCGCAGCGCCACCAAGGTGACCGCGGGCCTGCTCCGCCGCGCCAGCCGCCTGAAGGTCGTCGGACGCGCCGGCGTCGGTGTGGACAATATTGCGATGGACGTGGCTACGGAG
>JAJZRK010000150.1 GCA_021802745.1 bacterium | reverse complement strand
ATCTGGGAAGAGTCCGTCTTCCATGCCCGCGATGAAGACCACCGGAAATTCGAGCCCCTTGGCGGTATGCACGGTCATCAGCGTCACGGCATCGGCGCCGGGGCCGAGTTGGTCAGCGGCAGTGACAAGCATTGCCTTCTGCAGGAAGTGATCGAGCGGGCGGAGCCCGAGTTCGCCGCCATCATCCACCACCGTTTCGGCGGCGCCCTCGACCATGGCTCGCACGTTCTCGAGGCGGTCGAGCCCCTCGGGGCCTTCCGCCCGCAGCGCCGCGTCGTAGCCGGTGGCCTGCAGCACTTCGACGATGAGCCGGTCCACGCTCGCGTCCGCCGCGCTCGCGCGAAACCGGTCGGCAAGCAGCGCAATCTCACCGAGCGCGGCGCGCGTGGCCGGCCGCACGCCGTCGAGCTCGCCCGCGCGGCGCGCCGTGTCGAGCAGGGAGAGCGCGCATTCGCGCGCGGTGGCGGCGAGCAGTTCCACCGTGGCCTCGCCGATGCCCCGCCGCGGCGCGGTGATGGCGCGGCGGAACGCTTCATCGTCGGCCGGGTTGGCGGCGAGCCGCAGCCAGGCCAGCAGGTCGCGCACCTCGCGCCGGTCGTAGAAGCGGACGGCGCCAACGAGCCGGTACGGGATGCTGCGGCGGCGCAGCGACTCCTCAATGGCCCGGCTTTGCGCATTGGTGCGGTACAGCACGGCGACGTCGGCGGGTCGTTCTCGCTGGTTGAGGCGGCGAAACTCGATGGTGTCGGCGATCGCATCGGCCTCGTCGCGGTCGTCGAGCGCCTTGAGCACCGTCACCGGTTCCCCGCCCGGCCGCATGGCGCGCAGCGTCTTGCCGCGCCGGGCCGCGTTCTGGGCGATGACGACGTTGGCCATCGCGAGGATGCCCGGCGTCGAGCGGTAGTTCTCCTCGAGGCGCACGACGCGGGCGCCGGGATAGTCGCGCTCGAAGTCGAGAATGTTGCGCACGTCGGCGCCGCGCCAGCCGTAGATGGACTGGTCGTCATCGCCGACCACGGCAACGTTGCCCGCCGGCCCCGCGATGAGGCGCACGAACTCGTACTGCGCGTGGTTGGTGTCCTGGTACTCGTCCACGAGCAGGTGGGCAAACCGGTCGGCGTAGTGGGCACGAAGCTCGGGGTGCTCGCGCAGGATCTGCACGGGCAGCACGAGCAGGTCGTCGAAGCTCACCGCGTTCTGGGCGCGCATCACCGGCTCCAGCGCGCCGTACACGGCGGCGACCGCCTTGGCGAGCGGGGTGAGCGCGAGCCGCGCGTACTCGTCGGGCGGGACGAGTGCATTCTTCGCGTCGCTGATCGCGGCCACCACCGCCTTCGGCGCAAAGTCCTTGGACGAGACCTTCTCGCGCTCCATCAGGCGGCGCACGACTGTGAGCGTGTCGTCCTCGTCGTAGATGGTGTACTCGGGCGTGCGGCCGACGCGCTCGGCGTGCAGCCGCAGGAGCCGCGCCCCGATGCCGTGAAACGTCCCGATCCACATGCCGCGCGGCTCGGCGCCGAGCAGGCGCGCGATGCGCTCGCGCATCTCGCCCGCCGCCTTGTTGGTGAAGGTCACCGCGAGCACGCGGTGCGGCGGGACGCCGAGTTCGTCCACGATGCGCGCGACGCGCGCCGTCAGCACGCGGGTCTTGCCCGACCCCGCGCCGGCGAGCACGAGCAGCGGCCCCGTGCCATGCTCGACCGCGGCGCGCTGCGCCGGATTCAGGGTGAGCTCACCCGTGGGGGCCTGCGGCGTCATCCGGGAAAGACGAGGTCGAACACCGCCCCGCGGTCGGACGGAACGAGCATCAGCCGCCCGTTGTGCGACTCTTCGACGATGCGGCGCGCAAGCGGAAGACCAATGCCCCAGCCGCGCTCCTTCGTGGTGAAGCCGGCGGCGAAGATCTTGCGGCGCAGGTTGGGCGGAATGCCGGGCCCGTCGTCGGCCACGCGAACCCGCGCGCCGCCGCCGGCGGCGCGGTCCACGCGCACGGAGATGGTGCCGCCCCGCCCGGCAAGCGCGTCCACCGCGTTCTTCACGAGCGACTCGACGGCCCACTCGAGCAGCACGCGATCGGCGCGCACGGTGAGCGGGCCGTCGCCACGCTCGAAGTTGACCACGACGGTGTTGGCCAGCGTCGGCACGCGGGCCCGGAAGTAGTCCACCACCGTCTGCACCGCCTCGCCGACGTCGGTGGCGACAAGCTTGGGCGGACGGCCGATGCGCTCGAAGCGATGGGCGACGCGCTCCAGTCGCTCGACGTCGCCCTGCATGTGGTTCCGCGCCGATTCGGCCGCGGAATCCCCTTCCCGCTCGGCCAGCAGTTCCAGCCACCCCTGCAGCGACGAGAGCGGCGTGCCGAGCTGGTGCGCGGCCTCGCGCGCCATGCCCGCCCAGACGCGTTCGCGCTCGGCGCGTGCCCGCACCCCCAGCGCCATGATGCCGGCGACGATGAGCAGGCTCAGCATCGCCACCTGCAGCAGCGGGATGATGCGCAAGCCGCGCACGAGCGGCGTGTTGCCAAAGTGCACCTGGCCGATGCCGGGCTCGTCCACGGGTGGATTCTGCGCGTCGAGCGAACGCACCATCGCGCGCAACGCGCCGGAGCGCGGGTCGGCGGCACCAACGAAGCCATTGCCCAGCTCGGGGATGTTCACGAACGAGGTGGGTTGTCCCTGTGCGTCAGTCACGATGACGGGAACGCCGAGCTCGCGAATCTCCTGCGTGAGCTCCATCAACGCCGCGGTTTCCGCCCCGGCGGTGGTATCGGCGAGCGCACCGTAGACGCGGGCAAACATGCGCCCGGTGCGTTCCGATTCGACGCGCAGCTCGTCCACGAGGCGCTGCGCATACCAGACGTACGACCCCAGCAGCACGAGGAGGCCGAGCGCGACGAGGAAAACCGGCACCCGGCGTCGCATGCGCTACCGGAGCACGTCGGTGCCGGCGTACGGTCGCAGCGCGTCGGGGAGCAGCACCGACCCGTCGGCCTGCTGATAATGCTCGAGCAGCGCGGCGATCACGCGCGGAAAGGCGAGCGCCGAGCCATTCAGCGTGTAGACGTGCTGCGGCTTCTCGCCCGGTGCGGCGCGGAAGCGGATGTTCGCGCGGCGCGCCTGGAAGTCGGTGAAGACCGAGCACGACGAGACTTCGAGCCACTTGCCGACGCCCGGGGCGAAGACCTCGAGGTCATACGTCATGGCGCTGTTGAAGCCCGTGTCGCCGGCGGCCAGCAGGAGCACGCGGTACGGCAGGCCCAGCAGCTGCAGCACCTGTTCCGCATGCCCGGTCAGGAGTTCCAGCTGGGCGGCGCCGTCTTCCGGTCGGCAGTAGCGCACCAGTTCGACCTTGTCGAACTCGTGCACCCGCAGGAGGCCGCGCGTGTCCTTGCCCGCCGCCCCCGCCTCGCGCCGGAAGCACGGCGTGTAGGCGCACATCGCCATCGGCAATTGCGCGGCGTCGAGAATCTCCCCGCCGTAGAGGTTGGTGACCGGCACCTCGGCGGTGGGAATCAGGTAGCCCTGGTCGTCGGTGAGCGCGTACATGTCCTCCGCGAACTTCGGCAGCTGACCCGTGCCGATCATCGCGGCGCGGTTCACGACCGCGGGCACCCACAGCTCCTCGTATCCGTGCTCACGCGTATGCAGGTCGAGCATCAGGTTCATGAGCGCGCGCACCAGCCGGGCCCCGGCGCCGCGGAACACGATGAAGCCCGACCCGCTGATCTTGGCGCCCCGCGGCAGGTCGAGGAGCTTGAGCGCCTCGCCCACTTCCCAGTGCGGCTTCACCCCGTCCACGGCGCGCGGCGTGCCCCAGCTGCGCACCACCGTATTGTGCGTCTCGTCGCCCGCCGGCACGGCGGGGAGGGTGACATTGGGGATCTCGTACAGCCCCTGCTGAATGGCCGCCTCGGTGGCTGTGAGCGAGGCTTCGAGGCGCGCGATCTCCTCGCCGAGCGCGCGCGTCTGCGCCTGCAAGTCGGAGGCATCCTCGCCCGCCTTCTTCCGGCGCCCCACTTCCTGGCTCGCCGCGTTGCGCGCCGCCTTCTTCTCCTCGACCGACTGGATGGCCTGCCGACGCTCACGGTCGAGCGCCTCGAGCCCGGCGATGACGGGCTCGAGCTGGTCGAGCGTGCCGCGGCGCGCCATGCCTTCGCGCAGCGCCGCCGCCTGCTCACGCACCATTCGGATGTCGTGCATGGCCTATTTGTCCGGAATGCCGTCCGCGAACGACCGGAAGCCGCAATTCGGGTTGATCACGCCGCGGCCGAAGATGAGTCCGCCCGTCTTCAACGAATCAATCACGATCTTGGCGACCATCTCGCTGGACAGCTGGTACAGGCAGCTCGCCGTCGTCAGCCGGATGCCCACCGTCTCACCCGGAATCACCGTCACCACCGAATCGAGCTGCCAGTTGTCGCGCGGCGACTCGACGATGGATTCGTAGGCGCCGCTGATGCGCTGCAGCGCCACCACGCGTGCGCCCGACAATGGCGTGCCGACGAGTTTCTGCGGAATGACGAGAATCTTGCCAGTGCCGTCGAAGTCGAACGCGATGTCGAAGGCAAAATTCCCGTCCACCTTCACCGCCTGGCGGCCGACGAGGTCGAGCGCGGCCGGTGCGTTCGCCGGGCCGGCGCCGGACATGCCGTAGACGGAGTACGTGAACGGTTCGTTCGCGTACTGCGCCTTCAGCTTGAAGGGGTCGCTGCACCCCGCCAGCGTCAGCGCGACGAGGGCGAACAGCAACGAACCGAAGGCCGCGCGGCGGCCGCGGCGGGACGTGGAATTCGGAGTGGACATGGGCTCTGGTGAAAGTAGCGGTCGGGCGACGGCAGGGGAAGCGAATTCGGCTTGACTTCGCCCCCACGGTGCGTACACTTCGGCAACCTTACTACACCGGAGCAGGCCGATGCCGACCATTCGCGACCTCGTGGCTGCCATTCGGGATCGGGAGGGGGTACAGGCGGTCATCGTTCTTGGCCGCGACGGGCTCGTCATTGACGGCCAGGGCGTGCCGGCGGTGGACACCGAGAACGTGGCCGCCCACGTGCCGCCCGTGCTGCTCGCCGCCGAAGAACTGGGCCACGCCAGCCGGCAGGGCGTCCTCCAGACCGCCGTGCTGGAGCACGAACACGGCATGGCCATCGTCTCGGCGCTCTCCGCCGACGCGGTGCTGCTGGTGCTCGCGCTCCCGACCACCAATCTCGCCCAGCTGCTCTACGAACTGCGGCGCAACCGCGCGAACATCGCTTCCCTCGTCTGACCGGCGCCCGGGCATGACGTGCCATGTGCTCGTGGCCGACGACGAACCGCACATCGGCCGCATCGTCAAGACGAAGCTCGAACAGGGCCCGTTCCAGGTGACGCTGGTCTTCGACGGCACGGAAGCGCTGGCCGCCCTCGCCGCGCATCCGGATATCCGCCTCGTGCTGCTCGACCTCATGATGCCCCAACTCTCCGGGCTGGAAGTGCTCGCGCGCATGCGCGGCGACCCGCGCTGGTCGTCCATTCCGTGCGTCATCCTCACCGCCGCCGGCCAGGACCAGCGGTACGACGAGGCCATGCGCCTCGGCGCGTCCGACTTCATCACCAAGCCGTTCAGCCCGAAGCGTCTCTTCGCCCGCGTCATGGAACTCACGGGCATGGATGACGGCGCCGACGCGCCGCCGGCGGCCACATGAGCACGCCCACCTGGATCGTGATCCTGGCGGGCGGCGTGGGCTCGCGTTTCTGGCCGCTGAGCACGCCCGAACGGCCCAAGCAGTTCCTGCCGCTGCTCAGCGACCAGCCGATGCTGCGCGACACGCTCGACCGCCTCGCCCTCGTGGCGCCGGCCGAACGGACGCTCGTGCTCACGAACGCCGAACTTGCCGACGGCGTGCGCGCGATCGCGCCGGAACTGCCGGCGGCGCACGTGCTCGCCGAGCCCCGCCCCGCCGGCACCGCCGCCGCACTCGCGTGGGCCGCCTCGCGCATCGCGAAGGCGGCCGGCCCGGATGCCATCATGCTCTCCGTGCACGCCGACTGGGCGATCGGCGACGTGCCGCATTTTCGCCAGGCGCTGCAGCTCGCCGCCGCCGAGGCGGCGCGCACGCAGGGGCTCGTCACGGTCGGCATCGTGCCGACGCACGCCGACACGGGGCTCGGCTACATCGAAGTCGGCGGCGCGACGGACGGCGCGGCGCGGCGCGTGGCGCGCTTCGTCGAAAAGCCAAGGCCGGAGCGCGCCAAGTCGCTTGTCGAGGCAGGAGCGCTGTGGAACTCCGGCATCTTCGCCTGGCCGGTCGGCGTCTTCCTCCAGGAACTCGGCGCGCACTGCCCGGCGGTGGCCGGTCCGCTCGCGAGCGCCGGCGATGACGCGGGGCGCTTCTTCGGCGCCGTGAAGGATCCGATCGCCGTGGACGTGGGCGTGCTCGAGCGGAGCGAACGCGTCTTCGTGCTCCCGGGCAGCTTCGGATGGAACGATGTCGGCACGTGGGCCGCGCTGCGCGGCGTCCGCGAGCGCGACGCGAACGGCAACGTGGCGCACGGCCGCGTGCACTTGCGCGAGTCGTCGGAGAATGTCGTCTACGCGGCGGGCGCCGACGTCGTGCTGTACGGCGTGGAGGGGCTCGTGGTCGTGGAACACGCGGGCGTGATCCTCGTGACCACCGAGGAGAAGGCCAGGAACCTCAAGCCGTTGCTCGAGACGCTTCCACCCGACCTGCGGGAGCGCCGGTGATAACGCGCCCGGCTCGTCGCCGCGCCGTCGGGCGCGCGGCGTGGCGTCGCGCGCCGTGGCGTTGCGCGCCGCAGCCTTGCGCGCCGCAGCCTTGCGCGCCGCAGCCTTGCACCCCGTGAGGTTTTGCACCCTTGCCAGCGGAAGCAAGGCGAACGCCACCCTCGTCGAAGCGGGCGCGACGCGCCTGCTGGTGGACTGCGGGCTCGGCCCGCGCATTCTCGCCAAGCGGCTCGCCGAGGCGGGCGTGGCGCCGGCGTCCATTGACGCGGTGATCGTGACGCATGAGCACATTGATCACATCAAGGGGCTGGCGCAGGCGGTGGCCAAGTGGCATTGGCCCGTCGTGAGCACGCCCGGCACCCTTGCCGGCGTCGCCAACCTTCCCGGCGATCGCCAACTGGCCACCGCCTACGGCACGGTGCGCCTGATCGGCGAATGCACCGTGGAACTGGTGACGGTGCCGCACGACGCCGCGCAGCCCGCGGCGGTGGTGATCACCGCGCAGCGCTCGGGCGAGCGCATCGGCATCGCCACCGACCTGGGCACCGTGACCGACGACGTGGGCGCGGCGTTCGAGCGGCTCGACTACCTCGTCTTCGAGAGCAACCACGACGAGATCATGCTGCGCACGGGGCCGTACCCGCCGTTCCTGCAGGCGCGCATCGCGAGCAGCACGGGGCACCTGAGCAACCGTCAGACCGGCGGCCTGCTCGGGCGCGCCGCGCACAAGGGACTGCGCCAGGTGCTACTCGCCCACCTGAGCCAGCAGAACAACGAGCCGCGCCTCGCGCTCGAGAGCGCGCGCGACGTGCTGAAGCGCACCGCCTTTCGGGGGTCGCTGGGCTGCGCGAGCCAGGACGTGGTGACGTGGCCGGGGAACCGGCGCGGGCAGATGGAACTGGGTCTCTAGCGCGAGTTTCCCGCAATAGCGGGTAGCTCGATCGAATCAGCGGTGCCAGCGGGGCGGTTTCCCCGCTGGCGCCGTATCGTGTCCGTGGTGCATC
>JAJZRK010000149.1 GCA_021802745.1 bacterium | reverse complement strand
CATTCGACAGGAACACGCCGCTTGGGCGAAACGCGAGAATCTCGTCCGCCGTGGACTTCGACGGAACCACCGTCACCCGGCAGCCGCGCTCTTCGAACAGGCGCATGATGTTGCGCTTGATGCCGTAGTCGAAGGCGACAATGTGCGGACGGTCCGGCGCGCCAGGGCACCATTCGTACGCCTTGTCAGTGGTCACGACCGACGCCAGGTCCAGGCCTGCCATCGGCGGGCACGCATCCAGGGCAGCCAGCGCTTCCTTGTCAATGTCGACCCCTGCCGCAATGACGCCGCGGAGGACACCACCAGTCCTCAAGTGCCGTGTGAGACGGCGCGTGTCAACATCAACAAGGATAGGCACTTGCGCGCCAGTAAGATAGTCGAAGAGACTCCCCGAGGCTCGCCAGTTGGAATACGTGCCCGAGAGTTCCTTTACGATGATACCGTTGATCTGCGGGTTTGCCGATTCGGGATCATCGAGGTTGATCCCGTAGTTGCCGATCATCGGCGCCGTCATCACCACGATCTGGCCGCGAAACGAGGGGTCGGTGAAGACCTCCTGATAGCCACTCATGTTCGTCGTGAACACCACCTCGGCCACCGACGGCGCGCTGATGGGCGCCGCGAGGCGGCCACGAAAAAGGGTTCCATCCTCGAGGAGGAGGAACCCCGGCTTTTCGTCGAGAAGCGTCGTCACCGCGTGGTCAGGGCTTGGCGGGGGCCGGCGTGGCGGGCGCGGTCTGCAGCGGCACGACCGACTGGGAGGCGCCTCCCTGGGTCGCCGGCGCGGTGGGCGAGACTGGCGGCACCGCGACGGCCTGATCAAGCACCGACGTGGGCGTACGTCCGCGCGCCGACGCCACCTGCAGGATGAAGGCGAGCAGGATGAAAATGCCGCCCGCCCACCAACTGGTCTTGGTCAGCAGGTTGCCCGCCTGACGCGTGCCGAGCAGCGCATCGGCCGACGAAGAGGCCCCGCCGAAGCTCGCGGCGAGCCCGCCACCCTTCCCGCTCTGGAGGAGGATCGCGGCGACAAGCACTAGGCTGTCGAGAATCAGCAGGATGACGAGGAATCTGGCGAACATCGAAGTCCCGTGGTGAATCCGTAGGTAAGCTTTGAAAAATAAGCGACTTACCTACCCAGATCAAGTGAGCACGATGGATGCCCACCCTTCGGCATCCAAGCTCGCTCCGCCGACAAGCAGTCCTTCCACATCAGGCGCGGCAAGCAGGTCGGCCGCATTTCCACGGTTCACCGAGCCGCCGTAGAGAATGGGCACGGCCAGGCTGCCGCTCTGCAGGAAGGCGTGCAGCTCTTCGCGAATGGCCTGATGCACGGCGCTCGCGTCGGCCGGCGTGGCCGTCCGTCCGGTGCCGATCGCCCACACCGGCTCGTAGGCAATGATGGCATCGGCGGCATCCGCGCTGCTTACGGTGCCGAGCGCCGCACGCAGCTGGCGCAGGACGACCTGCTCGGTTTCTCCCGCCTCGCGCTGTGCGAGCGTCTCGCCCACGCAGACAATCGGCGTCAAACCGGCGCGCACCGCCGCCGCCACCTTCTTCCCCGTCTCCTCGTCGGTCTCGCCGAAGACATGCCGACGTTCCGAGTGACCGACGAGCACGTACTTGGCCCCCGCCCCGCGGGCGATGGTGCCGGAGTTCTCCCCGGTGTACGCGCCCTTGTCCTCCCAGTAGATGTTCTGCACGCCGAGCTGGATGTCGGGCCGGTCCTTGAGCGCGCCCACGACAGCGCCAAACGACAGCGCCGGAGGGAAGAAGATCACGCTCCGGTCCTGGCGCTTGCCGAAATTCGCCAGGAACGTGCGAATGAACGCCGTCGCATCGGCCGGCGCGTGATTCATCTTCCAGTTGGCGGCAAAGATCGGTGATTTCATGTCCGGTCATCCAGGGCCGCGACGCCGGGAAGCACCTTGCCCTCGAGGAATTCGAGAGAGGCGCCGCCCCCCGTCGAGACGTGGCTCATCTTCGCGGCGAGACCCGCGCCCTCGACCGCCGCGGCCGAGTCGCCGCCGCCAACCACCGTCGTGCAGCCCTTGCCCGTCGCCTCGGCCATCGCCTTCGCGATGGCATTGGTGCCGGCATCGAACGGCGGAGTTTCGAAGACGCCCATCGGGCCGTTCCACACCACGCTCTTCGCGCTCAAGATCGCGCGGGCGTACGACGCCGCGGTGTCGGGGCCGATGTCGAGCATGGCTTCCGACGCGGGAATCTGGTCGCGCTTCACGGCGTGCGCCTTCGCTCCCTGCTCGATGGCCGGCGCGACGATGGCATCGTGCGGGAGGATGAGCACCGTGCCGGCGTGCTCGACGAGCGAGCGCGCCATCTCGACGCGGTCGGGTTCGACCAGCGAAGTGCCGGTCTCGAAGCCCATCGCCTTGTAGAAGGTGCAGGCCATGGCGCCGCCAACCAGCAGCGCATCCACCTTGGGGAGCAGCGCGTCAATGACGTCAATCTTGCCCGAGATCTTCGAGCCGCCGAGCACGGCGACGAACGGCCGCTTCGGCTTGTCGAGCGCGCCGCCCAGGTAGTCAAGCTCCTTCTGCATCAGCAAACCGGCCACGGCGGGATGCAGCAGCCGGGCCACCCCTTCCGTGCTCGAGTGTGCGCGATGCGCCGAGCCGAAGGCGTCGTTCACATAGAAGTCGCCGAGCGCCGCGAAGGCGGCGGCGAGCGCGGCGTCATTCTTCTCTTCGCCCTTCTCGAAGCGCGTGTTCTCGACGAGCAGGACGTCGCCGTCCTTGAGCGCCCGCGAGGCCGCCTCCGCGTCGGGGCCCACAACGGTCGGGCAGAACGCCACGGGCTTGCCGAGCAGCTCCTGCAGACGCTTGGCAACCGGGGCGAGTGAGTATTTCGGGTCGGGGCCGCCCTTGGGACGGCCCAGGTGCGAGCAGAGCACCACACGCGCCCCGCCCTTGATGAGCAGCTGCAGCGTGGGCAGTGCGGCGCGAATGCGGGTGTCGTCGGAGACGGTGCCGCCCTCGCCGAGCGGGACATTGAAGTCCACGCGGACGAGGGCGCGCCGCCCCTTCAGCTCCGCCGGCGCCAGGTCGGCGACGGTACGCTTGTTCATGAGTGGGCTCCTAGAGCCGTGCGCCGACGTATTGCAACAGGTCTACACAGCGCATCGAGTACCCCCACTCGTTGTCGTACCAGCCCGACACCTTCACGAGCGTGCCGTCAATGACGTTGGTGCACTTCGAGTCAATGATGCACGAGTGCGGGTTGCCGACGTAATCAATGGAGACGAGCTCCTCCTCGGCGTACTGCAGGATGCCCTTCAGGCTCCCCTCGGCCACCGCCCGGAACGCGGCATTCACCTCGGCGATGGACGTCGCCTTCTCCACCTCGACCGTCAGCTCGGTGAGCGAGACATCGGGGGTGGGAACGCGCACGGAGAGGCCGTCAATCTTCCCCTTGAGCTCGGGAATGACGAGCGCGGTCGCCTTGGCAGCGCCGGTGGTGGTCGGGATGATGGACAGCGCGCCGGCGCGGGCGCGACGCAGGTCCTTGTGCGGCAGGTCGAGGATGTTCTGGTCGTTGGTGTACGAGTGGATGGTCACCATGGCGCCGTGCCGGAAGCCGAAGGCGTCGCGGATGGTCTTCACCATGGGCACCAGGCAGTTGGTGGTGCACGAGGCGTTGGAGATGATGTGGTGCTTGGCCGCGTCGTACGTCTCGTGATTGACGCCGAGCACGACGGTGATGTCCTCGTTCTTGGCGGGCGCCGAGATGATCACCTTCTTCGCGCCGCCGGTGATGTGCTTCATGGCGCCGTCGCGATCGGTGAACTTGCCCGTGCTCTCGAGCACGATGTCCACGCCGAGGTCCTTCCACGGCAGGTTGGCCGGATCCTTTTCCTTGAAGATGCGGATCTTGTCGCCGTTGACCGTGATCGAGTTCTCGTCGTAGGTCACGGTGCCATCGAAGGCGCCGTGCACCGAGTCGTGCTTGAAGAGGTGCGCGAGCGTCTTGGTGTCGGTCAGGTCGTTGATCGCGAGGAAGTCAATCGCCACGCCCTGCTCCTTCGCGGCGCGCAGCACCTGGCGGCCGATGCGGCCGAACCCATTAATGCCAACCTTGATGGCCATCGTTCGAACTCCCGTAGGCTTCAGGGGCGGTCGGCGTCGCTGCGCGCCCGCCCGAAGGTCCAGTACCGAATGTCGGACGCGCCGCCGTCCAGCAGTGCGACGGCGCACGCATTGAGCGTGGCGCCCGTGGTGAGCACGTCGTCCACCAACACCAGCGCACGGCCGCGGATCGAGGCCGCGTGCTGCGTCGGCACGACAAACGCATGCTGAACGTTCGCCCGGCGCTCGGCAGGTGTCAATTGCGTTTGTGATTCCGTCGCGCGAATCCGCGCGACCAGGTCGGTGCGCACGGCGCCGCCCGTGCGGCGCGCGAGGGCGTCCGCGATGCGCTCGCTCTGGTTGTAGCCGCGCTCCCTGAGCCGCGACGCGGCCAGCGGCACGGGCACCAGGAGCGGCGCAGCGAGCCCGTGAACGACGTCACGCCCCGTACGCACCATCCGTTCGGCCATCGCATCGGCGATCCCCCACCACCCCTGATACTTCAGCGCGGCGAGCAGGCCGGAACTGTGGGCGTGTGGCACCCAGCAGACGGAGCGCGCGCGGGTGCAGCACGCGTCGAGCAGCGGGCACAGCGGACACGACGAGGAATCGAGCGGCCGCGGATGACCGCACCGGTCGCACCACGGTTTCGGGAGATGCGGCAGCCGGCTCCAGCACGCGCCGCAGACGAGCCCCGCCTCTCGGTGGGAGACGGCCGCGCCGCAGGCGACGCACGTGCGCGGCACCGCGAAGTCGAGGGTGGCGCCAAGCGCCCCACGGAATGCCCCGCCGAGCGCGCCGCCCACCGCACCACCGGGCGCGGGTTGGGCCGACGCCCGCGCCCGCGGGATCAGCCTCTCACGGAAGCCCACATGACGTCCCGGTCGGGCGCCTCGCCGAACCATCGCTCGAACGCCAGCGCGCCCTGCGCGATGAGCATGCCGAGTCCGTCGGCGGCCGGGTGTCCGGCGGCCCGTGCGGCGAGCACCCACGGCGTCTCGAGACGGTCATACACCAGGTCGAAGACACAGGCGTGTGACGCCATCAAGTGGATTGGCACGGGGAACGCATCGTGGCGCCGCAAACCAAGCGGCGTCGCGTTGACCACGAGATCTGCGCCGTCGAGCGCGGCGTCGAGTGACGGAGCCACCTGCACGACGGGGAAACGCGCGGCGAGTTGTGCGCTGCGATCGGCGCCGCGCGACCAGAGGGCCGCGCGACACGCCGGCCAGCGCTCGACGGCGGCGGCCACCGCGGCGGCGGCGCCGCCGGCCCCGATGATCGCCACACTGCGCCACGCGCGCCGCGCCCCGAACGCTTCCGACACCGCCTCCTCGAAGCCACCGACATCGGTGTTGTCGCCCACGAGCAGGCCGTCGTCGGTCCAGAAGGTGTTCACCGCCCCCACGCGCTCGGCGATCGGCGTCAGCGAACCGCAGAGGGCCGCGAAAGACTCCTTGTGCGGAACGGTGACGTTGCCGCTTGCACCGATCGCCCGCAGCCGTTCGGCGGCATCGGCGAGCTTGGCCGGCGCGATGTCGAACGCCTCGTACGTCAACTCGATGCCGGCATGCCTCAGCGCCGCGTTCTGGAACGTCGGCGAGAGCGAATGCGCCACCGGGTGGCCGATCAGCACGAGGCGGCCCGGGAGGCGGGTCATCGCCGCGTCCTCATGGGGCGTCCCCGGCGAGTCGCGCGATCACCCGCGGCAGCACCTCGTCCAGTTCGTCGGCCATCTGGCGGTACGCGTCGAGGTCCTCGCCGAAGGGATCGTGGATGGAGCGCCCCGTCGTGCTGGCCGCCGCGTAATCGGCCAGCAGGAACGACTTGCCGTCGCCGCCGAGCGCCAGCGCCTGCGCCACATGATGGCTCGACATGCCGAGGATGAGCGTCGCCTCCTCGACGAGTTCGCGCGTGAGCGGGCGCGAGCGATGGGTGGAGAGGTCGAGCTTCCGCTCGAGCCCGACCAGCATGGAGCCGTCGGACGCGGGGGAGCCCTGCCAGGCGCTCGTGCCGGCGCTGGAAAAGACGGCGTCGAGTCCACGCGCGGCCGCGAGCTTCCGCGCCATCGCCTCCGCGAGCGGGCTCCGGCAGGTGTTGCCGGTGCAGACGAAGAGGACGCTGCGGCTCATTGATCACCCACGAGGTCGGGGACCACGCTGCGCAGCGTCGCCGCCGAGATGGCGCCGGGGCGAATGACGCGCAGGTGCGGTCCGGTGCAATCCACCACGGTGGACGGCGCCGACGGCTCGAGGCGCCCTCCGTCGAGCACCATCACCGTGCCGCCGGCGATCTGCTGGGGGAAGTTCGCGATGACTTCGCTCGCCGACAACGCGGCGGGTTGGCGCGGCAGGTTGGCGCTGGTGGAGGTCAGCGGATCGCCGAGGGCGGCGATGAGCCGCTGCAGCGCGGGATGCGATGTCCACCGGACGGCAACGCCGCCCTCCGGCCCGCGCAACCGTGCGGGGACGCGCTTCTCGGCGCCGCGCAGGACGAGCGTGAGCGGGCCCGGCCAGAATCGCGCCGCGAGCATCGAGGCGGCCCGCGTCATCTGCAGGCCGAGGCGCCCGATCATCGCGCTGCTCGAGACGAGCAGGAGAAACGGCTTGCCCGGCGGGCGGTGCTTCAGGCCGACGAGTATTCCGACCGCGTCGGTATCAATGGCGCCGCCAAAGCCGTAGACGGTTTCCGTGGGATACGCCAGCAGCCCGCCGTTCATCACGTGGGCCACGGCGCGGGGAATGGCCGCGTCAATCTCGGCGGGCGACCAGAACGGCACCGGCCGCAGGTCAGTCGGGGAGCCCATGCATTGCCTCCGCCCGGCTGAAGTCGGCAGCGTCGGTCACCTTCATCGCGCGTTCGCTGCCCCGCACCACCATCACCGGCTCGCCGATCAGCTCGACGAGGGCGGCGTCATCGGTGGCGTCGTAGCCGCCGTCCATGGCCGCGCGGTGCGCGCGGAGAATCACGTCACGCGCGAAGCCCTGCGGCGTCTGCGCGCGCCAGAGGGCATCGCGCGGCACCGTGCGCTCCACGCGACCGTCGGTGTCCACCGCCTTCAGGGTGTCCACCACCGGAAGCGCGGCAATGGCCGACGCCCCGCCGCGCACGGCATCCACCACCCGGTCCACGACGGCCATTGGCACCAGCGGGCGCGCCGCATCGTGCACCAGGATGATGCGGCAGGTGTCCGGAAGGTCGGCAATGCCGTTGCGCACGCTCTCGGCGCGGGTGCGACCGCCGACGGAGAGCAGCAGCCGTTCGCTATCGCTCTGGAAGATCCACGGCGGCGGGTCGCCCGCGTACTCGCGCGGCACGACGCACACCACCATGGCCACGTCGGCGCGCTGCTGAAAGAGCTGCAGCGAATGCAGCAGCATCGGCTTGCCCGCCACCCACATGAACTGCTTCAGCTCGCCGCCGCCCGTGCGCGTGGACGAGCCGGCCGCGACGATCACGACGCCGACGTCCGGCGCGCTCACCGGAACAGCTCCCGCAGCAGCGCCGTGATATCGGCGACACCGACCACCCTCAGCGACTTGGGCGCCCGCCGCGGCTGGCCGCGGTCCGACACATACGCCGTGCGCATGCCCATCTTCTCCGCCTCGGCGAGGCGCCGCTCCACCTGCGTTACCGGGCGGATTTCGCCGCCGAGCCC
>JAJZRK010000148.1 GCA_021802745.1 bacterium | reverse complement strand
CTCCACCGGACAGACCTTCACGCAGGGCGGATTCTCGCAGTGCTGGCAGGCAACCGGCATGTAGAACTTGCCTGGCGCCGGCACCGTTTCATGCTCGTAGTAGGCGTTGGCGTTCTGCAGGTTCACGCCCTCTTCCTTGTCCATCTCGAGCACCGTGATCCAGTGCGTCTGCGGCGTGCGCGACTGGTTGTTCTCCTCCACGCACCCGTAGACGCAGCGGCGGCAGCCGATGCAGCGCGAGAGGTCGAGCGCGTACCCGAACAGCACGCCAGGCATCGGTGGCGTGGCCGAGACCGTGACGTCGCGGCCGTACTGCTCGGTGTAGCGCTTCGCCATCTGCGCCAGACGGTCCTTCAGTTCCTCAGGCGAGAGATCCTGGAAGTGCTTCTGGACGAACTCCTCGTACGCGTACTTGTCGTTCGTGCACCCGGTGGTGGTGGCCGCGGCGGCCAGCGCGAACAGCCCCATCACCACGGCCTCGCGCCGCGTGTAGCCCTCGGCCGGCGGCGCCGGCACCGGCATGGGCAGGGTGGGCAGCTCCCTCATTGGATGGCCTCCTGCCGGATGGGGGCGGGTTTCGGCTGGATCGGCTTGAAGTGCGGCGAATGCGGGTTGTGGCAGTTCGCGCATAGCAGGTACTGCTTGTCGCCGGACCACGATCCCGTGCGCTTGCCGTGCTCGCCCGCCTTCCAGTTGCGGAGGGTCGGCCCGTGGCACTGGCCGCACAGCCGGTACGACTCGGTGAACGGCACGAGCCGGCCGTCGGCGAGATGCAGCATGTCGCGGTTTCGGGCGTCGTGGCAGTCGAGGCACCAGCGGTTCTTCTCGTCGTGGTGCAGCACGATGTTCTCGTGAAACTCCACCGGGTGCGGCGTCCGGTTGACCTTGTCGTCCAGGCCGTGGCACTGGGAGCACGGGAAGATGTCTTCCGAGAACGGCGGCGGTGCCACGGGGTAGAGCTGCGCGGCTGTCTTGGCGGTGCGCGGTGCCTGCTTCGTGGCGGCGGCGATGGCCTTGCCAAAGCGCGGGCCGCGGTCCTCCTCGGGATGGCAGGCCATCGTGAGCAGCAGGACCGCGGTGCCACCAGCCATCGCCCACCGGACGCGTCTCTTCCGCATTGAAGTCCCCACCGGAACGCGGTCGCGCGCCGCACGGGCGGCGCGCCTGTAATGGGGGAGCCAGAACAATGCGACTACGCTAGCGTCGAGCACAGGCGACGCCGTAGGGAAAGCGCAAGCAATTGCGTGGGTATTTGCCCTATTCGGCGGCTCGCGATTCTACTGACGCGACGCCGGGGACTCCCCGTCGGGTGCGCCCTGCTGGCGCGCGCGGGCGAACGCCGCAATGTGCGCGGGCGTCGTCCCGCAGCATCCGCCGACGATCGCCGCGTGGCGCGCCAGCGCGACGAGGGCCGGCGCCAGTGAGGCGGGATCGCGCGGATAGACGATCGCGTCCCCCTCGAGCCGCGGCTGGCCGGCGTTGGGCTGCAGCATCAGCGGCGCGTCGGTGACCGCGCGCAGCTGCTGCGCCACCTGCACGAACTCCTCGGGCTCCATGCGCCCGCAATTGGCGCCCACCACGTGCGCCCCGGCCCCGAGGCACACGCGCGCACCGTCGGCGGGCGAGACGCCCATCATCGTCTTGAAGCCGCCGCCCCGCACGGGATCGTACGCGATGGACGCGACGACAATCGGCGCCCCAAGCTCGCGTGCGACGCGAATGCCGAGCGTGATCTCGTCGAGCGCCGTCATCGTCTCGAAGATGATCCCGTCCACCCCCTCGTCGAGCATCGCCTTGATGGCGAGCCGCCACGTGTCGGCCAGCTCCCCCTCGACGATCTCCCCCAGCGGCTCGAGGAAGCCGCCGCACGGCCCGATGTCGCCCAGCACGTACGCGCGCGTGCCCGCCGCGGCCCGGGCGTTGATGGCGGCGGCGCGCGCGATGTCCACCACCCGCGCCTCGAGGTCGTAGCGCGACAGCACGAACCGGTTGGTGCCGAAGGTGTTGGTCAGGATGACCTGCGCGCCGGCGTCCACGTAGCGCCGCTGGATGGCCTGCACCTCGTCGGGGTGCGACAGGTTCCAGGCGTCGCCGCATCCGCCGGGTTCGAGCCCGGCGCGCTGCAGCTCCGTCCCCATGCCGCCATCGCCAATGAACGCGGCGCCGCGGCGCAGCGCATCGAGCAGCCGATCAGCCATTGGCGCGCTCCTCAGCCGAGCGTGCCATCGTAGCGCCCCCAGGTCTCCACCGCGTCGTGCAGCACCATGATGTTCTCCGGCGGCGCGGCGGGCGACACGGAACAGGCGGTGCTCAGGATGTACCCGCCCCCCGGCGCCGCAATGCGCAGCCGTTCGCGCGCGGCGGCGCGCACGTCGTCGGGGCTGCCGAACAGCAGCGTGTTCACCGGGTCGAGGTTGCCCTTGATGAACATCCGCCCCTTCGTCTGCGCCACCGCATCGGCAAGCTCCACCGTGCCCAGCGGCGGCGGGTCGAGCGTGTCAATGCCTTGGGTGTGCGTGGCTTCCATCAGGTCGAGCCGGTCGCCGATCGCGCCGCACGTGTGCGTGTAGATGGGGACCTCGTGCCGGGCGTGGATGCCGTCAATCACCTTGCGTTCGTACGGCAGCACGAACTGCGCATAGTGATCGCGCGAGATGAGCCCCGCCCCGGCGAATGCCGACGAGATGAGCACGGCGTGCGCGCCGGCCCTCACTTGGCCGCAGCCGAGCTCAATGGCGCCCTCCGCCAGCCGGTCGAGCATCGCCTTCACCTTGCCGGCGTCGTCGAGCAGCGCCATCAGCCCGTTGGTGTGGTCGAGCAATTCCATGAATTGCGCGAATGGCGAGAAGATCTCGCCGTGCACCGACACGTCAGCGCCCACGCGCCGCACCACCTCGCGGATGGTGTCGTAGTGCCACGGCGGAAAGAACGCCGCCCCGGGCTCGGCGCGCTCGCCGTCGAACCCCCAGGAGTACGGATAGGTGACGCTCGAGAGGTCGTGGGGCTCCACATAGAAGAGCAGGTCCGGATCAACGTCCTCGAAGGTCGGGAAGTAGCGCGTGCCGTCGGCCTGGTAGACGTGCGGATTGTCGTCAGGCGGCGCTTCGCTGTACCACCCGTTCTTCCAGTGGACGATGCGCTCGTCGCCGCGCGACTCGATGCGCGCGATCGCCTTCCGCCAGTCAGGGTTGCGCCCGGGGAGGTTGATCAGGATGCCGTCGAACCCATAGCGCTGCTGCAGCCGCACGAGCGCTTCGGCGAATGTCGCGCTGTCATGCCAGATCTCGATGGCGTCGAGGCCGGAGTGCAGGAAGTAATGGCCGAGCGCCAGCTGGCACATGACCGGCACCCGGTCGGGCACGCCGAGTCGCATGGCGACATCCATTCGCTCGCGACTGTTCACTCGGCCTTTCTCCGCAAGAGGTGGTCTCCCCCGCACCAGACCGCGCGCGCCGCATCGACGCCGCGCGCTTCGCGCCGCTGATTCACGCATCCGCCGGCAAACGTACAGCGATCGTCGCGCGCCCGGTACGGACAGCGCTCGTGAATCCGCGCGACCACGCTCGACGCCACCACGGTGAGGACCGCGCCAAGCCGGGCGAGGGCGGCCTGCACGCGCTCGCGACGCTCCGCGTCCGACGCGGCGTCGGGAGCCTCGCGGTTCGTGTCGTCGCGCGTCACAACTTCTCCCCCAGCGGAATCGCGGCGACGAACGCGTCCTGATAGTCGGGATGTCCCGCGAGTTCCAGGTAGGCGCAGTACTCGGCGATCTGGAGCGCGCGCGAGCGCATGCGCGCGTCAACGAGCACCAGGCGCGCCCCCACGCCCGCGGCGTTCCCCACGAAGTGCACATGTTCCGGGTCAATGGCCGGCACGAGGCCGATGGCCTGCACCGACGCCTTGCGCACGAAGCTCCCGAACGTCCCTGCGATATGGATGGCGTCGAGGTCCGAGGCGCTCACTCCCGCGTGCTGCAACACGAGCGCGATGCCGGCCGCGATGGAGCCCTTCACCAGCTGCAGCTGCCGCACGTCCTGCGCGCTGAGCATCACGTCGTGGTCGAACCGCACGCGGCGCGGCGCGCCGGGCCCTCCAGGCGCCTCGACCACGCGAGCGCACAGCGACGGGTGCACGCCGGCCGCCTCGCATTCGACTCGGCTTCGCAGGTAGCCGCTGTCCACGATGACGCCGGCGCGATGGAGTTCGGCCACCGCGTCAATGAGCCCACTGCCGCAGATGCCGCGCGCCGGCTGGTTGGCCACCGTGCCAACGACGAGCCGGCCGTTCGCCAGCACGCGCACCCGGTCAATCGCCCCCGGCGCCGCGCGCATTCCGTGCTCGATGTTCGCTCCCTCGAACGCCGGCCCCGCCGCCGTGGACGTCGCGAAGAGTCCGCGCTTGCTCCCCAGCACCACCTCGGTGTTGGTCCCGAGGTCAATCAGCAGCTGCCAGCCCTCGGCGCGATCCATCCCCGTGGCGAGAATCGCGCCGACCGTGTCGCCACCGACGTGATGCCCGACCATCGGCAGAAAGAGCGCGACGCCGTCGCCATGCGCTGGCCAGTCGAAGTCCCGCGTGGGAAGCTGCACCTCGTTGGTGAAGATGCCGCGGTACGGCGCCTGGCCGAGCGGCGTGATGTCGGCGCCCACCGCCGCGTGGGTCATCGTCGCATTGCCCGCGCAGGCAACGCCGATGATGCAATGCGTGTCCACGGCGGCGTCTTTCGCAAGGTCCGCGATCATCATGCCGATGGCTTCGACCACGCAGGCGTGCAGCTGCTCGTTGCCGGTGGCGTGCTCCTGCGCGAAATGGATGCGCGAAATCACGTCCGCGCCAAAGCGCACCTGCGGGTTCACGCGCGAGGTTGTCGCGGCAACCCGCCCGGTCGTGAGGTGCACGAGCGCGGCAGCCAGCGAGGTGGAGCCGATATCCACCGCCACACCGTACGCTGCGCCAAGCTCCGTTTCAGTGGTCGCCGCACCCCGCCCCCCGAACGTGGACTCGATCCCCGCGCCGAAGAGGTCGTCCCCCCCGAACGACTTCGCCGCGGTGCTCCGCGTCTGCGGCGGAATCGCGAGGGTCGCGTCGCCGTCGAGCGTCAGCTGACAGCCCAGGCGCCAGCCGTCGGCGATCTCCGCGGTGGTGAGCAGGCGTTCGTCGGCGTTCGTGACCGGCGTCGCGCCCGACGTGATGCGCACCCGGCACTTGCCGCACGCCGTACGCGCACCGCACGGCTGCTCGGTCCAGATGTCGCACTGCGCCGCCGCGAGGAACAGGTCCACCGGCCCGTCCGAGACGATGGAGCGATCCTCTGGCAGGAACCGGACGCGGAAGCTCACGCGCGCGTCGCCCGAACCTCGGCGAGCAGCTCGAGCGCCCGCGTCACCGAGGCAGGGGCGTCCTTGCCGTACCCGTGCGCGCCGATCGTCTCGGCGAAGTCCTCGGACACCGCGGCGCCCCCCACCATCACGCGCATCCGGTCGAACAGCGCCGCCGCCCGGAACGCCTCGATGTTCACCTTCATCTGCCCCATCGTCGTCGTCAGCAGCGCCGACATGCCGACGATGTCGGGACGATGCTCCTCGATGGCCGCCTGGAACTTCGTGAGCGGCGTGTTCACGCCGAGGTCAATGACGCGGAAGCCGGCCCCCTTCAGCATCATTCCCACGAGGTTCTTGCCGATGTCGTGGATGTCGCCCTTCACGGTGCCGATAACGAACGTGCCAATCGGCTCAATGCCGCAGGCCGCCAGCACGGGCTCGAGGTGCGCGAGCCCTGCCTTCATGGCGCGCGCGGCAACCAGCACCTCGGGGACGAAGATGATGTTGTCGCGAAACCGCTCGCCAACCACCTGCATGCCGGCAATCAGCCCCTGCTCGAGGATGTCGGCCGGCGCCTGTCCTTCGTCGAGCGCCTCGCGGGTCAGCCGTCCCACCTCGGCATCGTGGCCGTCTATCAGGTGCTGCGCGAGAATGGCGAGGTTGGTCATCGCGAACGCGGAGGCAGAAGGAGGTTCATGGAGTGTCAGGTCGCCCGCAGGGAACGGAGAATCCCCCAGCCACACACCGCGGACGCCACGAGGAGCGCCGCGCCGCGCGCCGCGCTGCCGAGCAGCAGATCGCCGATGCCGAACAGCGACAGGTAGACGGCCAGGCAGCCCAGCACCCATTGGCCCAGCGGCACCCAGCCAGTGCGCTCAACCTGCACCTCCGGCGCGAGCGCCGCAATGCGCGTCCAGCCGCGCCGTGAGGGGCGTGTGCGCCGATAGAAGGAGACGAGCGTCTCGTCGTCAGTGGGCGGCGTCAGGAAGGTCGCGGCGAGCCAGACCACGGTGACCACCGCCGTCGTGATGAGAATGGAGTACGCAAAGAAGATCTGCGCATCGCGGCCCGACGTGCCGAGGCCGAGTCCGGCGGGTCCGACGGCGAGCTGCAGGTAGAGCGAGGTCACGGTCGCCGCGAGCATGGCCGAGATCTCCGACCAGGCGCTCACCCGCCACCAGTACCAGCGCAGGATGAAGACGAGACCCGTCCCCGCCCCGATGGAGAGCAGGATGTCGAGCGCGCGCGTGACCCGGCCGAGGCGCATCGCGACGAGCGCGCTCAGGATCATGATGATCACCGAGGCGACGCGCGACACGGCGACGTAGTGGTGCTCGGTCGCGTTCTTCTTGATGTAGGGGCGATACAGGTCGTTCACGAGGTACGACGCCCCCCAGTTCAGTTGCGTCGAGATGGTGGACATGTACGCCGCGCCGAAGGCGGCCAGCATCACGCCGCGCCAGCCGTGCGGCAGCACGTCGGTCATCATCTTCACGTAGCCCAGCTCGGGGTCGGCGGCCACCGCGGTGTTGCCGGCGTAGAAGACCATCGCCGCCAGCCCGGTGAGGATCCACGGCCACGGACGCACCGTGTAATGCAGGATGTTGAAGGTGAGCACGGCGAGCAGCGACGATTTCTCGTCCTTCGACGCGAACATGCGCTGCGCCACATAGCCGCCGCCCCCCGGCTCAGCGCCCGGATACACGGCCGCCCACCACTGCACCGCCAGGAAGACGGCCAGCGTCACGAGCGGCAGGTAGGCGCCATTGGAGCGCGGAAAGAAGGTGAGCAGCGAAGCCGCCGCATCGCCGTGCGTGCGCACGAGTCCGTCCTGCAGTCCGCCAAGCCCGCCCACAGCGCCCACCGCGAAGACGGCGAGCGCCACCGACCCTGCCATCGCGAGGAGGAACTGGAAGAAGTCCGTCCACAGGACGCCCATGAAGCCGCCCAACGTCGAGTAGACCGCGGTCACCACGATGCACACCAGCACAGCGGTCCACTCGTCAATCCCCGTCGTGGACTTCAGGACCTTCACCATCCCGAGCGTCACGGCGCCGCCGATGATCGCGTTGATCGGAAGCCCCAGGTAGACCGCGCGGAACACGCGCAGGAAGTGCGCCGGGCGCCCCGAGTAGCGAATGGCGACGAACTCGACGTCGGTCATCACGCCCGACCGGCGCCACAGCCGGGCGAAGAAGAAGACGGTGAGCATTCCCGAGAGCACGAACGCCCACCAGATCCAGTTGCCGGCGATTCCCCCGCGTGCGGTGATGCCGGCGACGAGCAGCGGGGTGTCGGAGGCAAACGTGGTGGCGACGATGGAGATGCCGGCCAGCCACCAGGGGACATTGCGTCCGGCGAGAAAGTAGTTCACGGTGGAGCGCGACGCGCGCTTCGTGAACATGAGCCCCACGCCGAGGCTCAGCACGAAGTAGACCGCGACGATAA
>JAJZRK010000147.1 GCA_021802745.1 bacterium | reverse complement strand
GCCGGCAATGCGACGAGTGCCTCTGTGCCCGCGTCGGGAGCGGCGAGCTGGCCGAGCGTCGACTTCCGACAGTCGGCGACGGACGCTGATAACGGCACGCTCGCGAATATCGCCGCGGCGTATGTGCAGCATCAGGGTCGGCTGGGGCGCCGATGGCAGACCACGATGGGCGTTCGCGTCGAACGGATCGGCATCGCGTTCGAGGACCACCGCAGCACACAAGGGCTGCATCGCGCGGACGTGATGGTCACGCCACGGGCTGGCCTCGAGTACAAGGTGCGTCCGTCCGCGTCGCTCTACGCGAGCGTGGCCACGTCGGCGCTGCCGAGCGCGGGCGATCAGTTCGGATCGCTCACGGCCAGCACGACCGCCCTTGAGCCCGAGCGTTTTGAGACACGCGAAGCTGGTGCGAAGTGGGAGCCGACCACCGACCTGCGGCTTAGCGGTGCCGTGTATCTGCTGACGCGCAGCCGTTCGAGCGCGCCTGACCCGATGCGCGCCGGTGTGATTGTGCAGACAGGGAAGCAGGAATCGCGCGGAGTTGAGCTGGAGGCGCAGGGGCAGGTCACCACTGGGTGGATGATCTCGGCGGCCTACACCGCACAGCGCGCCCGTCTCGTCAGCCGCACCACGGCGGCGACCGCCGGCGTGACGATGCCATTGGTCCCGGCCCAGTCCCTTGCCCTCTGGAACCGCCTGCAGGTGAGCCGCCCAGTGGGGCTGGCGTTGGGCGTGGTGCGCCAAGCACGCATGTACGCGGCGATCGACAACCGGGTGGTCCTTCCGGCATTCACGCGACTTGATGCCGGCCTGTACGTCTCGTCGGGTGCGCGCGTGCTGTTGCAGGCGAATGTCGAAAACCTGGCGAACGCGCGGTATGTCGCGTCGGCCAACGGAAACAACAACCTGCAGCCTGGCGCGCCGCGCCTTCTGCGGCTGTCGGTGACGGTGCGATGACTGTGGCCCGCCGTGGCGCGTAGTGGGGTCTGGTCGCATCACGGACGACTCATCGCTGCCACAGCGCGCGATCTGCCGCGACAGGAATGGCGGGCGCTCGGGCGGGAGTATAGCTCCGGAACGCCGTGCCGCCACCCCGAACGCCCGTGCGTGGCCGCGCCTCGTTGAAAGGAGCGATCACTGACAGGGAGAAGTGGGCGAAGCTGACGAGGACATCATTCGTCATCTTCGCCCAGCCGAAATCGGGATAGCGGAGGCCGGGGGGGACGCGCAATGGCGTCACCCACGCGTGCCGCTTGGGACCAGATCCACCGGACACCGTGGCGATCACCGCGGCCACAGATGCGCTATGCCGGGACGGCATCTGCGAAGAGGTTCGCCATCGCATACCAGTCGGGCAATTCCTTGCCCTGAGACGGCGATTCCCTGATACCGTATTCATCGGCTAAACACTACCGTTCTACTATATAAACATATAAGGGAGTTCCTACATGCCTGTGCGCCCCCGCCTCCTCGCCGTGCTTCCCGTCGCCGCCCTCTTCCTCGCGGCCTGTTCTCGTTCCGACACGGGCGTCGGACCTTCCGATGCCGCGGTCAATGCGCCGTCGCTGGCGAGCATTCAGCCCGCGAGCGCCACGACCGGTGTCGCCCCCAACGCTCCAGTGGTGCTTCGCTTCAGCCATGCGATGATGAGCGGCATGGAAATGCTCGTGGTCCTGCACGAAGGGAGCGTAACCGGCCCCGTAGTTGCCGCCACCGCCACATGGTCAGCCGACCGCACCACGCTCACACTGATGCCGCAAGCGTCGTTGAAGGGCGCCACGAAATACGTGGTGCATTTGTCGCCAAGCTTGAAGGACACGGCCGGCCGCACGATCAACCTGTCACCCGGCACGATGATGGGTGGCCAGAATGTCTCAGGCGGAATGATGGGCTCAACCTCGATGATGAACGGTCAATGGGGCCCGGGCATGATGGGTACCGGATGGCAGGCGGCCAATGGCACGTTTGGGATGATCTTCACTTTCACCACGGCCTAACCGCGAGGCCCGCCATCGGCGGCGCAACCAGCCCCGTGCGAACCGAACACTTGCCACGAGCGAGCCAGCCGTGTGCTGGAGATGCCACGTGATGGCCGGTGTCCGTTTCGCCCGGGAACTTCCGGTCCGGTGTCCGGGGCGTTCATCGCCGGTTTGCAGGGAGCATCTGCCTCAGCCGTCGAAGCGGCGTACCGTGCTCCCTCTGTAGCGCGCCACGATCCACGCCACCTGCGCGGCCTATTCGTTTCCAAAACGGAAGCCGACGAGGCGGCGCCATTGGCGTCGTGCGTATGCGGCTCGAAGATGCCTCGACGTACGCACCCTCATCGGCAAGGTTCTCGCGGCGCATGGTGGTCATCTGCGGGCACCGGCACGCGCAGGGTTTACTTCACCCCGTCCGAGCGCCGCGATCAACGGGCACCGCACGCTCCCAGAAGTCGCCGCGCATCGGCGGACCAGTTGCGCGAGTGCCGTCTCCATCCGCCGGAGGTCCGCGAGCTTGGCGCGGACGTCCATCAGCTTGTGTTCCGCCGCGGCGCGCGCCTCGTCACAGTGCGTGCCGTCCTCGAGCCGCAGCAAGCCAGCGATCTCGTCGAGGCTGAAACCGAGTCGTTGCGCCGACTTCACGAATCGCACGCGTGCGACATCCGCCGGCCCGTAGTGCCGGATCCGCCCATAGATCCGGCGCGGCTCCGCCAGGAGCCCCTTCCGCTGATAAAACCGTATGGTCTCGACGTGCACGCCAGCCGATGCGGCGAGACCACCAATGGTCACATCGTCCCGGCCCGGATCACTCACTCTTGACTCCGTAGTTAGGTACGGATGTAGACTACGGGACATGTCCACCCAACACAACAACGAGCCACTCTCGGATGCCGGGAAAGGTCGCGTCGCCCTAACCATCGGCGGCCTGGCCGCGCTCCTCGCCTCGGCCTGCTGCCTCGGGCCCTTGGTATTGCTCGCGCTGGGCGTCAGCGGCGCCTGGATCGGCAATCTCACCGCGCTGGAGCGGTATCGCCCGATCTTCATTGGCGCTGCGCTCGTAGCGTTGTACGTCGCCTACCGTCGCATCTACCGCCCGGAGGCGTGCGCGCCCGATGAACTCTGCGCCGTACCGAGGGTCCGACAATCGTACAAGCTCCTCTTCTGGATCGTCGCGGCACTGCTCGGTATCGCCCTTGTCTTCCCGCTCGTGGCCCCCCTCTTCTACTGACGGGACTCTCTCATGCGCCTCCTGTTCTCCCTCGCCGCCGCCGTCTCGTTCCTGGCCGCCCCCGCTCCCGCCTCGACCGCGCCCAGGACGGTCACGCTCTCTGTGCCCGGGATGACCTGCGCGGCTTGTCCGATCACGATCAAGAAGGCGCTGCTGAAAGTGGCCGGCGTACAGAAAGTGGACGTGAGCTACGAGAAGCTCGAGGCCGTCGTGACGTTCGACGACGCGAAGACAAACGTGGATGCGTTGACGAACGCGACGAAACGCGCTGGTTACCCTTCCAGCGAAAGGGGTAAGGCACCGTGACGACCGCGGCGTCGGTCTGCAGACGTGCGGTTGCCCCGCGCCGGGGCACGTCTGCGCCGCGGATCGTCGTCATCGGCAGCGGCGGCGGCGCCATGGCGGCGGCGCTCAAGGCAACCGAACTGGGCGCCGCAGTTACGCTGGTCGAGCGGGGGATGATTGGCGGAACCTGCGTGAACGTGGGCTGCGTGCCGTCCAAGATCCTCATTCAGGCGGCGCACGTCGCTCACATCCGACGCGGCAGTCCGTTTGATGCCGGGATCTCTGCGGCAGGTGCAGTCGTTGACCGGCCCCAGCTGACGGCACAGCAGCAGCGGCTCGTGGCAGAGTTGCGCACTGCCAAGTACGAGGGCATCCTCGCCGGCATTCCGTCGATCACCGTGGTCCACGGGGAGGCCCGGTTCCGCGATGCGCGCTCGCTCACGGTCACGCTGCCAGACGGCGAAGAGCGCGTGCTGCCGTTCGACCGGTGCCTCGTCGCGACGGGTGCAACTGCGACCGTGCCTGACATCTCGGGTCTGGCGGACACCCCGTTCTGGACGTCCACCGAGGCGTTGGCGAGCGAGTTGTTGCCGCGACGTCTCGCCGTGCTGGGTTCGTCCGTGGTCGCGGTGGAACTCGCCCAGGCGTTCGCGCGGCTGGGAAGTCAGGTGACGATCCTCGCGCGCCGCTCGCTGCTCGTCCGGGAGGACCCGATCCTCGGCGAGGAGCTGATGAAGGTCTTCCGCGCGGAGGGAATCGAGGTGCGCACCCAGACGCAGGTGCTGCAGGTGGCGCACGACGGCGGGCAGTTCAGGCTCGAGACGAGTACCGGAGTGGTCGAGGCTGAGCAACTCCTGGTGGCGACCGGACGTGCGCCGAACACGGGGACGCTGGGACTCGACGGGGTTGGTGTCACGCGTGACGCCCGCGGCGCCATTGTCGTGGACGACCACATGCGGACGAATGTTGCGGATATTTACGCGGCCGGCGATTGCACCACGCAGCCGGCGTTCGTCTACGTCGCGGCTGCCGCGGGGACGCGCGCAGCGGAGAACATGATGGGGGGCGACCACGCGCTCGCCCTGTCCACCGTGCCGACCGTCATCTTCACGGACCCGCAGGTGGCTTCGGTCGGGCTTTCCGAGGCAGAGGCCAGCCGCCAAAATCTCGCGACCGAGACGCGCACGTTGTCGCTCGAGAGCGTGCCGAGGGCGCTGGTCAACTTCGATACCCGTGGGGTGATCAAGCTGGTCGCCGAGGCGACCAGCGGACGACTGCTAGGGGTGCAGTTGATCGCGGCGGCGGGCGGCGAGGTGATTCAGTCCGCAGCCATGGCCATTCGGGCCGGACTGACGGTGCACGATCTCGCGGATCAGCTCTTCCCGTATCTCACGATGGTCGAGGGGCTGAAGCTCGCCGCGCAATCGTTTACGAAGGACGTGGCGCAGTTATCATGCTGTGCCGGATAGGAGTTGATAGTTGCCCGTTGAAGCGCCGTATCCTGATAGGGCGTCGCTATAGCGCCTTCGCGATCGCCTCGATCGCCTTGGAGCCCGACCCGAACCGCGCCATGGTCTCACGATGCACGGTACGGGATGAACCGAACGGCGAGTTCGCCGATTCGCTGGAACGCCGGCCGCGCGAGTTGGGCGCGCACGTCAGCCTCCCGCGCGTCCGGGACGGACGGCGACTACGCGCTCGACGCGGTTCACGACCCTCATGTACCGGTCGTCGGACGCTTCAAGGACTACATCGTCCAGCCAAGCCCAACGGCTATCGGGGCCAGCATACGAGCGTGGGTGCAGCTGATCGGTCGGTCTTCGAGGTGCAGACACGCTCAATCGCGATGAACGTGCACGTCGAAGAGGGCTCAGCCGCACACGCCGACTACAAGGACGCAACGTGGATACCGGTGCATTCGGGGCGCGATTCCCCGTTCAAACGCCTGTTGGCGCCGTTCGGCGCCCGCCAGCATGGCCGCAGCGAAAGAGAGGCGGCTTCCGCTGAGTGTGTTTGCACGCCTCGGTGGTCACTATGGCGACTGGCTTGCCGCTGTGACTGGTATCATTCAACTCCCGGGCGAGGGTGCCGGTACAACTGGTCGACAACACTGCATCCTTAGTGCCACGCGGGCTGCCTATCGTACGTGCCTCGTCACGTTATCACGAGAGTCGCGTAAGGGCGGCTCTAACCGGTACACGCGCAACGTCGCACTGATCGCGAGTGACGGCAACACCGGACTGGCGCCAAACTTCATAGCCTTCCTTCCAGACCGCAACTTCATAAGTGCCGGGACGCGCAATAGCAGGAACGAAATCCTTGTCATTGCGCTCAGGCGTCGTTGATACATGAAGACTGTCTGTATCTACCATCGCCGACCACGATCCTGGCGTCACACCGATGCCCGCGTTCGCCGCCGCGTCCTCCACCCGCACGATGACTCCGCCGGATCCGAGCGTCGTGCAATAGCCGGAAATGAGTCGGCATTAACCAGTCGCGGCCGCGAGCAGCAGTCCAAGCATACCGACGAAACCTCTTGTGCTGACCCGCGCCAGGTACTTGCTCCGAGCCTGCATCCTCCCCTCCTTGATGCCAGAACGGAGTTAATGCACCACTGAGGTCCGCTGCGACGCGCCGCCATTTCGAGAACACAGCGCGATCGCCGATCTTGCCCAGGATCTTGCCAGACAGTCATTCGAAACAACGGCGCGACCCAGGGCTTCAACCGCGCCGTTGCCCCTCGCCGTCTTTCGCAGCCCCTGTATTACGACAGAGTTCACGGGAGGCCGCCGCGTGCTCTTCCGCGCGCGCGGCATCTTGCAAGAGAAACATGCGCGCCGAGCTGGAGTTGCGTTCGCTGGCGAGGGCATCGGTGTGTCCCCTACAGAGGCAAGGCATGGTGTCCGGGAATGCCTGTCAATCCGTGCGAGGGAATACCTGTTTCTCTTGGGAGAATAGCAAATGTTACATAGCGTAATAGCGTCTGATCCCAAGGACGCTAGTTTGTGGCACGCTGGCGACAACCAGCGATGCGAGTCTACGAAGTCCGAGCAGGAGCGACGATTCATCCGCAGACAATCTCGGGGCGGCTCGGAGCTTCGGACAGACGCCCCCTCCGATTGGCCGCAGGTGCTGCGCACTCTGCTACTCAAACTAGGCACAAGGAGTGATCGATATGTGGGTTCCAGCGACGGCTCGCGCTTGCCTCGTGGCGAGCGTCATCGTGTCGGCGGCGTTTGTCGCGAGTGCATGCACCGATCCGTTGCCCCTTGAGCGCGTCAAGCCGGCGAGTGGAAGTCAATCCGTTGTCGGCAAGCCACAAGCGATTCGACCTGACGAGAAGGCATTTGATGATATCGCGCAGCGCGTGCCGGGCTTTGGAGGCTACTTCCGATCGCCAACCGGTGAGCTGGTGATGGTCAGCACGCGTGCCACGGAGAAGACGGCACTTCTGACAGAAGGCGCCAACGTGGTGTCGCTACTGCAGCGCGCATTGCCCGGGTCGCGGTTAACTTCTGCGCGCGTCGTCGATGGCAAGTTCAGCTTCTGGCAGCTCGCGCAAGTGCGTGACCTTCTGTTCGAGCGAGCGCTGGGCCGAGTGCCGGGGATGCACGGACTGGACCTCGACGAACAAGCGAATCGCGTCTCAGTCGGAGTGACTTAGGTCGGCAGAGAAGCAGCGAGCCGAGAGGTCATCCGGTTGGTTCGCGATGCAGGCCTCGACACGCTCGCAGTTTCCTTCGCGACCTACGAACCGCCGAGCGTCCAGAGCATGGGGGCGCTCCCGGCAGCGCCGCCCCCGCCCGGGTGGACGCTCGAATCCTTCTGGAACGAAGTGGTCGGAGGTATCCGATGGGCGGCGAAGCCCCGTCGCGCCGTCTGCAGTGTTGGAATGGTGGCCGACTGGAACGGCCAACGCGGGTTCGTCACAGCGTCACACTGCACACAGTACTTCTTCCAGCTCGAGAACACGACGGCCTACCAGCCGGACACGAACTCGTCGTTTGGCAGCATGGCGACTGAACAGGCGGACCCATCCGGTTCGACTTGCTTTAGCTGGACTTTGAACGGCTACCTTCCATGCAGGGACTCAGATGCGTCGTTTTTCCAGTCGAGTGGGGCAATGCCAATGCACAAAGGGCTGATTGCTCGACCGGCATACCGCACCAGTAATGGGGCCGACCCGGCCTACACCACCATTGACCAGGCAAAGCCATACTTCATCGTCACGTCTACTGCGCTTAGCGTTCCCGGCGGCTCACTCGTTGACAAGGTCGGGTATAGAACTGGCTGGA
>JAJZRK010000146.1 GCA_021802745.1 bacterium | reverse complement strand
AGCCCTGCATTACGACGATGATCTGCTTCTCCAGAAGATCGGGGCGAACAGCCGCGAGACACGTGATCGCGTCTATAGAGACCGCGAAAACCGAGAGCTTCTCGGGCGAGCGAGGGAGGCGCGGAACACGGTGCGGGCGAGCATGGGGGAGCAGAGCGCTACGGCGGCCACGAGGCGGGGGACAGAGCAAAGAGGTGAGCGGTGACCATGGAAACGCGCCAGGCACCATCTGATAACAAGGAAACGCAGGACGTCCTGCCACGCGACGCAGGTCGTCGGAGCGAGGACCGAGCTCTTCGGTTGGCGCGTTACGGGCAGCGCACGTGGCGCGCGACACGCGGCAGGATCCGTCTTGCCTGCGCTTCGCAGGGCAGACGGACCGGTCGGTAAGACGATGAATAACACGAGAGCACACCGGACATGTAGCGATGCGCACGGTGATCGCTAGCGTCCGCGTGCACTCCTCGAACCGATCGGAATTACAATCGGCGCTGGTCCGCTGCACACGCCGATGGTGAGCGCGTCGTAGTTGTTCGAGAAGGTCTCGAAGACAACCGTCTGCGAGCGCCCGGCGAGATCAATCAGCGTCGCGGAGCCAACGCCCAGATGGCCACCGCGACGATCCGCGCAATAACCCTGCAGGATGGGCCAAAACACGGCACCATCGAGCAGTCCGAACTGCGCAATGAAGCCCGTCGAGTGGATGACATGCCGGACCGCCTCCGCGGGAGCCACGCTTCCTGGCGCGCGTCCCTCGCGCGGAAGACGGCTCACGAGACCGACGAGTCGAGCGTTCGGCGGGGCGTGTTCGACGAATCGCCACAGCGTCGACGTGATCGTATTGCCGTAGCGCGTCGCCAGCGACCGCACTGCGGCCATCGACGGCGCGCAGTCGCGGATCTCCTGATCAAAGACGCGGCCTAGGAAGAGCAACCGGCCGGCGGCGAAGTTTGCCTCAGCCTCGACCGTGACGCGACAACTCGCCGTCAGTGAGATGTCGTTATCTCCGCGTAGCGCGTCATCGTGCCAGTCGAGAATGCTATGCCCGATCTCGTGTGCCTCTGTCCATCGCTGCTTGAGCAGTGGAATGTCCTGATCCAATAGAATCCGCTTCCGGTCGGGCAGGTACAGTCCGCGCAAATCGAGCTTTCGAATCACATCGAGCAGGAGGGCCGGCCGGCGCAACACCTGTTTCCCCGCGACACGCACGCGGTGGATCGTCTCTTGGATCGCGCTGTCGTCGGTTGACGAATAGAAGGCGCGATCCAGCGACAGGAGATCTCGAACCACGGTCAAATCGAGCGGGGGCTCAGGATTCCCGAGCCCCCGCAGGACCTTTTCGACGTGACGATCGATGACGTGTCGCGTCCCGGCCCGCACGGTCACCGCCAACGGCGCCGTCATCGCGTCGGTGGGTCAGATTGTCGGGCTAAATCGGCCACGAATTGCGCAAAGGCACGGTCCTCGGTTTCCGTCAGTTCCGCGGACGGTTCTGCATTCGCCGCAAATTTGAGCGCCGCCTGCCACAGGTGTGGGTCGCGTGGCGTCGCGAGTCCCGCAAGCTCCAGCATTTGTTGTGGCACGTTACCGAAATACCGCGCGAGATGCACAACCACTCGCGGTTCGATGGCGTCAGGGAATGCTTCTTCAATGCCAAACAGGTCTTCGACCGATATGCCCGTCGCCGCCGCGAGGCCTTCGACGGAGAGTCGCAGCTTCCGGCGTTTGAACTGCACATAGCGTGAAAACACGACCGCTTTCGTCCCGTCCGCTGGCACAGGAGCCGGCGCCTTCACGGTGGAGGCCACCGAAGCGGCGACAGGGCTTGCCGCGAGTGGGTAGACCGCGCCTGCACTCACATGGGAGTCCCCTTCGAGCGTGATCATCGCTTCGCTCATCGCCTTCGTCCAATCCGTCATCATGGTGTCCTCCCAGCGTTACAGAACGTGAGCGCTTGGACTTCCGTCGCCTCGAAGTAGCGCATGTGAGGCTCCGTCGGATCCGGTCCGAGATCGGTAATGCGGCATCTGTCGCGATAAAACTCCTCGGCCTGTGGCAGCGACTTCAGTCCAATGCGACCACGAAACCCTTCGTCAATGCTCCGTTCGAAGGCCGCCCGCATCAAGTGCGTTCCCACGCCGCCAAAGCGTTTGGGCTGTTGGAAGTCAGGATTGTTCCACGGCGCGGTCTCGAGATACTCGACGAGCACGAGCGGCTTGCCGACTTGCGATGGCAGGCGCGCGGTGCCCGTCAGGTCAAGGAGAATAAGGCCCTGCGTCATGTCGTCGCATTCGACGGCGTAGCCCGCATACGCGAGCAATCCGCTACGATTGCGAAGCAGCACTTCCCAGTTCCAGTGCGCGTGTTCGGGCGGCTTGGCATGCGCGGCCCGGCGCTTGGCGAGCGCGGCGTCGCGCGCCGGCCGCCAGTGCTCGTGCCAATGGGTGAGATGACGTTCCGCGAGTCCGCTGACCAGCGTCGCCGGTACGAGCGTTCCGCTGGAAGAGCCGAGCCAAATGGACGTGCCGCTCGAGCTCACAGCAGCATCAGCTCAGCCTTTTCCTTGGTCTCGTCATTCTCGAAGAGCAGTTTGTCCCCTCGAGACCGCCGCACGTCCACCATTTGGTAGAGGCGCAGGGCTTGGCGAAGGAGCGCCGTCTTGGTGAGGTCCTTCTGTTGGGCGAGTTCCTCCACAACGCTCATTTCGGTCTCAGTGAGGTTCAGCGTCATGGTGCGCTTTTCGGCCATTGGTCATCCTCCAGGCAAGAAAAAGTACTGTCAATTACTGATTATGTCAATATGGAATAGCCATTATCTCCACTTGACATACACATAAATTAGCTATAAGTTCCATACAATGGCAGTGACACCTATGAGGAAGGAGATCCCATGTCGGACCATGAATTGAGCGCCAATACCGGTGCGATGACGCGTGATGTGCTCTCGGTCACCGTTGAAGGAGAAGCGGCCGCCCTCTCGGTTGAATACGACCCGGAAATGACCATAGCGGCCGTGCTTGAGGCGCTGGCTCGCCAGTCCGGCCGGCCGGAGTTGTTGGCGCTCTCGGTCACGGTCGAAGATGCGGATGAACACATCGTCACGTCGAGCCACGTCCGCGAGCTGCTGCGCGAGCGCCGCCGCGGTCGGGTTCACCTGCATCGGTGTCATCGCCTCCAGGTGACGATCACCTACAACAACGCCACCGTGGAACGTGAGTTTTCGCCGGCGAGCACGGTCGAACGCGTGTTCAAGTGGTGCATCGCCCCGGAGCAGTTCAACCTCGAGGCCGACGCCCACGAGCTGGCGCTCGAGCTGCCGGGGGCGACCGCCCCGCTGGAGCCACACGTGCATATCGGAACGCTGACGCGAGATCGCCGCTGTGATCTTGCGCTGGATCTCGTCTCGCACGACCGACATCAAGGATGACCAGCACGACGATCGCGACGCGTGGCGAGATCGCAGCCGCCGATCTCTCGCCAGCCGCGCGGATGCTACACGCGCACCTGCACGCGGACGCCTTTCAGTTCGGGGTGGACCGTGGCTGGTGGCGGGAGACGCGATGGGCATTTCCGTCCGTCGACATCGCCGTCACCGCGGCGGCGCGGACCGGCGCGCCTGCCGAATATACGTTTCGGTTCGAATGCAGCGGCTATCCGACACAGGCACCGGAAGCGGTCGTGTGGGACTCCACGCTCGATCAGCGCCTTGCGCAGCCGCTGCGTCCCACTGGACGCGATCGCGTCGGCCTCGTGTTCCGAACCGATTGGAAGGACGGCCGGTACCTCTACACGCCATTCGATCGCGTGGCGCTGCAAGATCACGCCGACTGGCCCGCGAAGCATCCGGCCACCGCGTGGAATCGCACGTTCACCATCACCATGTATCTCACGGATCTCCATGGTCTCCTCACTGCGAGCGCGTACACTGGCATGGCTGGCGCCTGAGCATGGCCTGCGGTGCCACCGCCGCCGATGGACCTCGATCGTCGCGGAGCTCGCGCGTCGCAGTGATGCGGTACGAGAAAGCGGCGCGTTCTTGCTGGGCCGTCGCTGGGGAGTTCGGCGCGAGGTCCTCGACGTCGTCTATTACGACGACCTCGCGCCCGACGCGCTCGCGCACGGCGACATCGTCTTCCCGCGCCATGCGTACGGCCCGCTGTGGCGAATCTGCCGTGCGAGGAACTTGGCCGTGGTGGCTGACGTCCATACCCACCCCGGTCGGGCGTGGCAGAGCCGCGTGGACCGCGACCACCCCATGATTGTGGAGCGGGGGCACCTGGCGTTGATTCTCCCGCGCTACGCGCAGGCACCGTGTGCCGACACCGAAATCGGCCTGTATGAATATCTCGGCGGCAAGCAATGGCGAGATCATAGCGGCACCACCGTCTCACGCTTCTTTCTCCGGACGTTCCTCTGACCGGCGATCCGATCCAGACCATGCACCGAGCCGCCCGCGTGGTCATGGCGCGCATGGGCGAGCGGAACATCGAGAAAGCCACGGAGCGGCTCCGCGCGCTCCGCGTTCAAGTGATCCTCGGTCCCGCGGCGATCTCGTCTGCCGCGCTGCAAGCCGCGGCGTTGACGATCGTGAATGCCGGGAAGCGAACATTCGCTGGTGGCGTCTTCGTGTCCGGGATGAGCTCGGGAGCGACGCGGACGCGATTGTCGACTCTGGCCGAGTTCGCCGATGCGATCCGGGCGGCTGGAGGCGAGATCGTTCACGAGCCGGTCTCCGACGTGCCCGCCATCGTCCTCGGCACCCCCACGTTGCCTCCGAAACACCTTCCGCTCGCGACTCGCGTGGAAATTGAGGGATGGAAGACCGTGGTGAGTCCCTTCGACGAGATCCCGATGTTGGACGGCGGCCCCGCGTTGCCGCTGGCCGGCGTACTCGGGGGCGCGCTCGCGCTGTCGGAAGTCTTCGCATGGAGTTTGCAGTTGCACGATGACGCAGGCCGGCGACAGACCGGGCTCTCGCTGTGGGACCTCGATCCGACGGCGGACGTGCGAGATGCCTCGATCGGGCCGGATATCAAATACTTGCCATCGAAGATCTGGCTTGTCGGTCTCGGCCACTTGGGCCAAGCGTTCCTCTGGTCGCTGGCGTCCCTCGAATATGCCGCGCCCGCGGACGTCGAAATCATGTTGCAGGACTGGGATGCCGTAGGCGAAGAAAACCACAGTACCGGACTGTTGGTCGAGGGCGCCTCGATCGGTCAGCAGAAGACGCGCGTTGCCGATCAATGGCTCGCCGCGCGCGGCTTCCGCACACGGCTGGTTGAGCGGTGGTTCGTCCCTGGCGCGGCCATCCAGCCGGACGATCCGAGCGTACTGCTGGTCGGTGTGGACTCTGGTGCCGTACGCGCCGAGATCGCGCGCACGACGGCGACTGCGCGCTCGGGTCTCACGCATATCGACGTTGGACTGGGACCGACGGCGAGCGACTTTGACGACATCGTCCTTCAGGTGGCGCCATTCCGACCCGCGGTCACGAAGCAATGGGACACCGCTGCAGCGCGCATGGCGGCGAAGACGGCCGCAGCCGTCCAGAGCGAGGCGGTACGCGCCGTCGGCGACGCCAACGGGCTCGATGCGTGCGGCATGGTGCGCTTCGCACAAACCTCTACTGGCGTTCCCTACGTGGGCACAGCGGCGGCGGCGCTCGCCGTCGCCGAAATCCTGCGCCGACTATCTGGGGCGCGGCCGCTGAGTACAATCAGCGCGCGTTTGCGTGATCTCGCGCGTGGACTGCCGCCGCGAGTCGCGATCGCCGCGGCCGCGCCGATCGAGTTCACGCCGCGGGTCTAAGGTGTACCGTCGGCGCGTCTGCAACGAACCTGGTAGACCCACGCGAACGATATTGAGGAGCGACGGTAGCAGCTTGGCTCGAAAGGCGTGCATGCGGTGCCGTTCTCGGCGTTCGCGAAGTATCCTGAGCTTGTGCTCGGGATTTGCCAGCGCGTTGCGGAGATTCGAGGCGATCGATCGCCGCCGAGCAGCGCTGCGCTACAACGTCGGACGCAAGCGTAGTTGGGAGGGGCACGATGGTCAGGTGGTCGCGACGCCGTCGTCAGCGCGTTCGGCGAACGATGTGTTGTGGCCGCAGCGAGAGGAAGACTCGGATCGTGTCGCCATCCGTCCACCTCACGGCCAGTTCGTCTTCGTAGGGGCGATCCTCGTCGGCACGTCGGCCTGATCTGCACGAAGGTAGGCCCTATCGCTTCGCTGGCAGAACGGACGCCCGGTGATCTCAGTCGAGTGATGGGAACCTGGCGTTGGTCCCCCAGTCCGCGTTGCGGTTGCGGCGGTCGAGCCGTGCTGCCATTCTTGGCAATATCACCCTGAGCCGGAGCGCTCGATGCCGACCAAGATCGAGTGGACCGACGAAACGTGGAACCCGATGACGGGGTGCACGAAGATCTCCGCCGGTTGCGATCACTGCTACGCTCAGGTCGTGGCCTATCGGCGCACACGGCAGCTCTACCTACAGCAGCCTCCAGTGCGGGAGTCCTCCGCGAATCGCGACGATCCGTTCGCTCCACGCTTCTGGATCGATCGCCTCGAACTGCCGCGGAAGTGGAAGGAGCCCCGTCGCGTCTTTGTCAACTCGATGAGCGACGTCTTTCACGCGCACTTCTCCCTGGAGCACATCCAGCGGGTCTTCGCGGTGATGAATGAGTGTGGCCAGCATCAGTTCCAACTCCTGACGAAGCGACCGGAGCGCGCGGTGCGCCTTGCCGACCGGCTGACCTGGAGCCCGAATATCTGGATGGGGACGTCGATTGAGAACATGGATGTGGCGCACCGGGCCAACGCGTTGCGCGCGATCCCTGCCGCGGTGCGGTTCATCTCCGCGGAGCCGCTGCTCGGACCACTCGATGACCTCGACGTCAGCGGGATCGACTGGATCATCGGCGGTGGGGAGAGCGGACCAGGGTATCGCCCGGTCGACATCCGATGGGCGCGTGGGTTGCGCGCGTTGTGTCGCCGACGGAGGATCCGCTTCTTCTGGAAGCAGTGGGGCGGTTTTACCCCGAAGGCCGGTGGCCGTGAACTCGATGGCCGCACGTGGGACGAATACCCGCGTGAACGCGCGGTCATCTAGTACTACAGTTGCGGGTCATGTCTGTGCGGGCGGAAGTGCGCCCGACGGGCGGCTTCTTGATGGCGGCGTTGCCATCGGGAGCACGCGATGACGCGCTGGGGGTCCGGCGGGCGTTACTGGAAGACGAGGCGGGCCAAGACGTGCTGAATCGCTGGCACGCTCAGGTCGACGTGCGTCGTGCCGGGTGGAGCCCCCTTTGTCGCGGCGTCTGCCGCGCGCACCCGGCTTGTCAGACCTGAAGCAGTAGCACTAAGCGCCGTCGGTTCGGCGCGCTGCACGGCGAGGTCGGTGACGGGCAGGAGGACTTTGAATCGCTACCGAACGACGAGCTTGCCGTTAAGACCTGACGGAGACGCTTGTTGGACGACGTGTGCCGGGGCACACGAAGCCGGCTGCGTCATCTTGGCTGCTGCCGTCGCGCACAGCCACCCAGGCATCGAACGAGTGGCCTTCCTGTCGCCATAGCCTCTCGAGCACCACGCTACGGCGACAGCTGGTCGCGCAGATGCGTGGTCAGCACCGACAGCACGGCGTACGCCGACGCCGTGATATGCTTTCCTCGAAGCGCGTCGAGTTCGGCCGCGAATGCGTCCAACGCACCGGCCGTCGCCGATTTCTGTCCGCGCGTGAGGGAGGCGTCTATCGCGTTGAGTTTAGCCTGGAGACTCTGACAGATGCCGGACGGTCC
>JAJZRK010000004.1 GCA_021802745.1 bacterium | reverse complement strand
CACGCGTGACCGCCTCCGCGCTGTTCATCGCCGGCCTAGGTTCGCTCCTGCTGCAGGCCATGGCCGGGTGGCTGCGTTCGTTCCGCGACGAGGAGTTTGCCGCGCCGGTGCTCGTCGGCGCGACGTCCGTGCTCGCGGTGAGCGCTGCTGCCGCCGCACGGGTCGGAACGTACGCCGTGCCCGTGGTGTTTGCCCTCGGCATGTTTGCTATTGCGGTGCCGCTCGCCCTCAGGCACTTCCTCAGGGTGCGGCGCGCGCGCCTGGCCTGACCCTGCCGCGTCAGCCGCGATCCGCAGGGATCGCGTACGTCACCGTGTCGAATCCGGAATGTGCGTGCGGCCGCAGATGAAGGGTGTAGCCGGCGTCCAGCGCGTCAATCCACGATGCGATGCTCCACAGGTGATCGGTTCGATGGTAGACGCAGACGGCTAGGCGCGGCGTTGCCCGGAGGATCGTCTGGCGGGCGCCCTCGAGCGCGTCCGGTTCCGCCCCCTCGATGTCGAGCTTGATCTCGGTCGGCCATTCGTCGCGCAGCACCGAGTCGAGAGCGCAGAGCTGCACGTTGCGTCCCCCGGATCCGTGTGCCACGCGACTCGCTTCACCAGCGCCGGTCTCGAAGCGGATCGTTCCATCGTGTCGGCCCAACGCGGCCTGCTTGAGAGCGAAGCCCGGTCGGGGAGCGGGGATCCCCCGCCTCCACCGATCGAGCGCCGCGAAGTTCTCTGGATCCGGCTCAAAGCCCCAATAGCGTTCGACCTCTACCGACGCATTGAGCCACGCGCGAATCGTATCGCCGTCAAACGCGCCGCCATCCACAAATCGCGCGCGCCCGACCGGTTGCGGCAGGTCATTGGGCCGGTAGGGCACGCTATCAAGGGGATCCGGAAGATGCGCCGGGTTACCGGTTAGCCGGTACGCGAGCAGTCTGGCATAGTGGTCACGGCTTGCCGCGTCACGCCACCGATCGAGCCCGTCGCGCAGGGCCGACGCTTGGCAGCGGAGCGCTTCCTGCGAGACGAGCCAATAACGATCGCCAAACTCGCGGGCAAACTGAGCATGCAGCACGACGAAGTCGACGACCCGCGTCGCGCCGGCTTGCCGAAGCATTGCGTGAATGCCCCGCGGATCCGCGTCCCGGTTGAAGACGCCAATGACGACCGGTAGCGACGGGTTGAGCGCAACCTGCGGTGAAAGCACCGGGAGTTCGTCGATGACGCGAAGTGACTGGGCGCGCAGATCAATGAAATGCGCCACTCGAATCCCGGTCGCCTGCAGCCGCCGTGCGACGTCACGGCCGACATGCCCAGCGCCGTAGATGGCCACGCGGTCGCCGCGGGCCAACTGATGCGCGGGCGCACGCAGCAGCGTCTCGTCCGCCAAGGCGCGCTCAAGCAGCGCGCGAGCCGGGTCTTCAGGGGCGCCGATCAATGGCGTGCGCGGTCCGCGATGTCGTGCGTGATCAACGGGATCAGCATGTTCTCCCTCAGCTCGGCTTCAGGCAGGAATGGAGACATGTCCTCGAGCGGTGCGGTCACCATCCGCCCGTCGGACAGGCGCTTAGACGAAACGCGCGGACTGAACGGCTGGGTGGGGTCGAGCATCACCTCGCAGATCATCGGCCCGGGCTGCGCGAGGACCGCACCGATGGTCCCGGCCAACTCCTCGTTGCGCGCCACGCGCGCGAACGGCAGATCGAATCCGGCGGCGACGCGGCCAAAATCGGGGAAAGTGACGCCGCTCTCGGGGCCGGCACCGATGGGGTTGTCGGGGAAGAACGCCTGCTGGGTGAGGCGCATCGACAGATAGCCGCCGTTGTTGAAGATGAAGATCTTCACCGGCAGCGCGTGACCGCGAATCGTCTGCAGTTCCTGCAGGTTCAGCATCACACTGCCGTCGCCCGCGATACAGATGGTACGGGCACGTCCCCGCGCAACGCAGGCGCCGACTGCGGCGGGCAGATCGAACCCCATGGGCGCGCACCCGGAGTCGGAGAAGAGCCGCTGGGCGCCACGCAGACTGACCGACTGGAAAGTGGCGATGCACGCCGTTCCGTCCCCGGTGACGATCACGTCATCATCGGTCAGCGCCTGCGAGAGTGCCTCACCAAAACAGTACGGGTTAACGCCTCCGGCGCGGTCCCAGTACTCCGGCAGGACCACCGGGTAGCGTCGCTTGCGTTCCGCGCACCATGCGATCCACTCTAGGTGCGCGGGCCGCGGCCCATCCCACGGCACGGCTAGGAGGCCACGGATGACGGAGGCGACATTGGCGTGCACAGGGAGCGACGGACGAATGGTAGGCTTCGCCAGCTCCGCCGCGTCGATGTCGACGACAATCAGGTCGGCCGCGCGCGCGAAGTTCTCCCACGCGTAGCTGATCTGCCGGATGTTCAGCCGGGAGCCGAGGACGAGCACGCAATCGGCGTTCTGTACGCAAAAATTCCCCGAACGGTCACCAATCGTGCCGGGCCGTCCCGCATAGAGCGGATGTGCCGTCGGCACAAGATCGTGCGCATTGAATCCGGTCACCACGGGCACGCCAAGCCGGTCAACGAGCCGAAGGAAATCGGCGGCGGCGCCCGACAGCCTGATGCCGGCGCCGGCGTAGATGACGGGTCGCGCCGCCCGGGCGATCCGCTGGGCGACCTGCGCGACGGTGGCGTCGAGCGTCGGTCCCGTCAGCGGGACGGGATCGCGCGGCTCAGGAATGAACCCCTCCAGCGTAGCTTCTTCGATCAGCATCGCTTGCACATCGCTCGGGATGTCGATCCACACGGGCCCAGGCCGGCCGTGCGTCGCCTCATACAGCGCCCGCTCGAGGTTAGCTCGAATGGTCGACGGCTCAGTGACGCAGACCGCGAACTTGGTCACCGGACGCGCCATGGCAACGATGTCGACCTCCTGATCGCCTAGCTGTCGGAGCGGTAGTGGGGCGGCCGCGGCCATCGTCTCGCGCTTCACCTGGCCGGAGACCACGACCATCGGAAGCGAGTCGACGAAGGCGCCATAGACGCCGGTCAAGGAATTCGTGCCCCCCGGTCCTGTGGTCACTTGCACAAGGGCGGGGCGGCTGGTCAGCCTGGCATAGCCCTGCGCGGCCATCGCGCAGGCCTGTTCGTGATGGCATGCCAGCCACCGCATGCCCACGCAGCGCCCGACGGCGTCGTTCAGGTGCATGGCGCCGCCCCCGGTGACGAGAAAGGCGTCGGCAACGCCGTGGCGCACCAGAGTCTGCATCACATAGTCGGCGAGTCTGATCACGGGACGCTGGAGTCGAGGCGAATGATGGGATTGGGCAGGTTCAGCGCGGCGAGTGCCGCAGCGATCTCCCCTGCGTGGAGAAGCGAGCCGATCACAACAGGGAGATCCGGCCACTCACGCAACTGCGCGGGGGGTACCACCGGGGCTCCTGCGAGGCGCATGCCGTGATAGATGGGATTCGAGTCGGTGAACGCCGCCACCCGGGCCGCGCCCAGCGGAGTGTCGGCGAGGAGAATGGCCGTCGTCTGGCCGGTGCCCCAGATAATCACCCGCCGGCCGGCGAGCTGCTCCTCGGCGCATCGCACGGTGACACGAGCGACCAGGGCGTCGCTCGCCGTCACGTACCGTCGGAGGGCATCGCGCAGGTCCGGGTCGGCCCTGGCGGTCGATGGCGCCGCCGCTCCGCGTGGCGTCGCCACGATCCAGGCGCAGGGATACGTCGTCGACGGCGAGGATCGGATGGTCTTGCGGCCGCTCGCCGTCACGCGCCAGCCGCGCGACGAGAACAGCCTCGTGAGCGTACCGACCGAAAAGTGATTGATGTGCTCGGTGTTGAAGTCGAGAAATGGGGCAACAAGGAAATCCGCGTACCGTGTCGCATCGGGGACCTCGGCGTACACGCAACCCTCTGCCGACAGGACCTGACGCAACGCGTCCACGGCGGCGCTCACGTCGCGCACATGCTCGAGGACGTGGGAGAGCACGACGCTGTCGGCCTGCGCCGCCTCGGCGGGAAGGGCGAACAGCGAACCGACCGCGCTGCGCACTCCGGGGATCTGTCGCACAGCCTCCACGCAGGCCGGGGCCGGGTCAACGCCGGTCAACCGGGTGTAGCCGAGTTGCCGAAGCTGCCGCAGCAACCCGCCGGCGCCACAGCCCACGTCGACGATGTGCGAAGCGCGGTCGGGCACGTGCGCGGCGACCTGCTGGGCCGTCTCCGTCAGGCGCTCGACATCCCACACGTGCTCGCCGCTGCCGGTCCCCGTGGCCACATCCGCGTACTTCGAGCGATCGCGATAGAACGCCTCGAACGTCGCCTGCGGAGGGAGCGGCGTAGCGTACGCCGCCCCGCAGGCGCCGCAGGTCACGACGGAGTATCCGTCAGAAAACGGATGCCCCTCGGGAAGCACGAATCGGCGGTCATGAAGCGCCACCCCCTCACAGGCGCTGCACACGGGACACGGGCGTTCCTCCCCCGGCATCATGCGATCACAACCCGCGCTTCTCGATCAGCTGGCGGAGTTCGCGGGTCTTCGCGTAGGGATTGTCGAAGACGTCGATGGTGATCTTGGCGTCCTTCGCCACCGGCTTGATGAGCAGGTCGCCCTCGATCAGTTCACGGCTCGACAGCTGGCCCTTCTGAAGCGGGACCGCGAGGTAGTAGTCGTCGCGCGTGATGCGGGCTCCGGCCGGAAGGTCGCGTCTGGCGTAGACGCCACGCACCAACGCGTCGAGGTACTCGATTTCCTTGCATGCCAGCGTCCTACGATGCGACCCGGAGCCGCCGCAGAGCAGCTTGGCTCGGTTGAAGGCGGCGAACCAGTCGCTGATCTGCTCCGGCGTGGAGCAATAGGGCGTCAGCGTCCGGTCGGGCGTGACGATGTCGATGTGCCGCTCAAAGGTGCGCGCCCCCTTGGCGTACGCCACGAGCATCGTCGCCTCGATGTCGGGGGACGTCTCATGGCCCGACCAGCCGATCGTCAGGTCGGGATAGCGATGGCGCAGGAAGTCGATCTGGTTGAGCTCGAGTTCCCGCGCCTCCGACGGATAGAGCGACACGCAGTGGTTGATCGCCAGGGGAATGGACCGATTGGCAAAGAACGTCACCATGGCATCCATGTCCTTGACCGATGCGCCGCCGGTCGACGCGATCACCGGCTTCTTGGTCAGAGCGATCTTCTCCAGCAGGGGCCAGTCGGTGATGTCGGAGCTGGCAATCTTGATGATCTCGATGCCCAGCTCGACGCAGAGGTCCACGCTGCGTTCGTCGAACGGCGTAGCCATCCGGATGCAGTTGTTTCGGCGGATCTCTTCGACGAGCACCCCGTATTCCGCGTCGCTCAGCCGCGTGTCGAGCGTCTTCTTGACGTAGCGGATGTCCTCACGATCGCGAAAATCGGGATGCACAAATCGATCCACATCGCGAAGCTGCAGCTTGATCGCGCAACGAATATTCTGGTAGCGTGCCACCGTCGAGAAATCGCGGATGATGCGCAGCCCGCGATCGACAGAACCCCAATGATTATTGGCCAGTTCCAGCACGAACAGTTCGTCGAAAATATTGCGCTCAATCATGGCTTGTCCACTCCCGTTGCCCGAAAACTGCTTCGTGGTTCGTGTTCGGTCCACCAGCGTACCGTTCGGGCGATCGCCGGCCCAATGGGCACGGTCTCGCGCAGCCCCAGCTCCGTGCGGGCGCGCGCGGTGCTGGGAACGTACCAGTCGGCCGCGGTGCCAGAGACCGGCGACGCGCCCATCTCCACGGCGCCGCCGCACTGTGCAGCCACCCGCCGGGCCAGGTCGCCGATGGAGATGGGATGCTCCGAACCCACGTTGTACGGCCGTGCGTGACGTCCGCGTAGGAGGAGGGTCCAGAGCCACACAATCAGGTCGGAGGCGTAGAGGTAGCTGCGCACTGGCGTGCCATCACCGCTCACGCGAATGGGTTCACCCCGCACCGCGGCGCCCACGAAGTTCCCAAAGGCGAAGGCATAATCAGTCGGCAGCCACGGCCCACACAGCGCAAAGCCGCGCGCGATCACGATGTCCAGCGCGTCGGACGCGCCCGGGGCGAGCAGTGCCTGCTCCGCCTCACGCTTGGCGCGCGCAAGCCGGCTGGCGCGGTCACTCCCTTGGGGCTGGCCCTGATCCTCCTCGACGATCGGCGGCGCCGGCGCGTGGTGCGGCCCATACACCGAGCCGGAACTCAGATGCAGCAGGCGGCGGGCGCCCGCAGCGCCCGCAACGTCGCGCACGTGCCGTGAGCCCTCCACGACCAGGTGTGCGATGCCCGCGGGATCTGCCGCGAGCTCTGCCGGTGACCCGGTGCTCGCCGCGTGGATGGCAAGGTCGAGTGTCCCCGCCGGTACGGCGAACGACCGTGCGTCACCCTGCACGATCTCGAGCCACGCCGCGGTGCGCGTCCAGGGCCGGCGTACATGCAGCCGATCCAGGTTGCGGACGAGCGCCACGACGCCGACGTCGACGCCCGCGCGCGCCCTCGCGTGCGCGACAGACTCGAGGAGCAGGGTGCCGATGAATCCCGTGGCGCCCGTGAGGAGCAACCGGCATCCCGTCAGCTCTGACCACAGGTCGCGTGTGCGCTCGAGGGCTGCGTCGAGGTCCTGGGCGAGGATATCCGGCACGCGGCGTCAGCTCGCGATCATCGGCCGGTGGCGCTGGCCGCGGGGTACGCCGGCGACCACCGCCGGCCCGTGAGCTCATGCACGGGCACCCTTCCGTACGAAGGCGTGGATGCTGTCAGCCACATAATCGAGCATGTCAGGCGTCAATCCGGGATAACAGCCTACCCACAGGGTGCCGCGCATGACCTGGTCGGTACGGGCAAGCTCCCCGACCACGCGATACGTCCGGTTGCGATAGGCAGGCTGGCGCGTGAGGTTGCCGCCAAAGAGCAGTCGCGTGCCGATCTTGCGCCCCTCGAGAAATCGCACCAGGGCATTGCGGTCGAACGGGGCATCCTCGCGCACGCGCATGGGGAACCCGAACCAGCTCGGGTTCGCGCGCGGGTGGGTGGTGGCGAACTCCAGCACGTCCTCGACCTCAACCAGCCGCTCGCGCAAGCGGCGGTAGTTGGCTCGGCGCGTTTCCACGAACTCGTCGATCCGTGCCAGCTGCGCCACGCCCACCGCCGCCTGCATGTCGGTGAGCTTCAGGTTATAGCCGACGTGCGAGTAGGTGTACTTGTGGTCATACCCCTCTGGCAGCGTGCCAAACTGCCACGCGAACCGCTTGCCGCAGGTGTTCTCGTTGCCCGGGTCGCACCAGCAGTCGCGGCCCCAGTCGCGGAACGATTCCACGATGCGCTTGAACTTCGGTGCGTGGGCGAGCACGCAACCGCCTTCGCCCATCGTGATCTGGTGCGCCGGGTAAAAGCTCACCGTGGCGAGGTCACCGAACGTCCCGACGCTCCTGCCGTCGAAGGTCGCGCCCACGGCGTCGCAGCAATCCTCGACAAGGAAGAGGCCGTGCGCCCTCGCGAATGCCGCCACGGCACCCACGTCGTACGGGTTGCCCAGCGTGTGCGCGACAATGATGGCCCGCGTCTTCGGCGAGCGGGCGGCCTCGAGCTGCGTGACGTCGATGCCGTACGACGGCAGGTCGACGTCCACGAACACCGGTACGAGCCCGTTCTGGAAGATCGGGTTCACTGTCGTGGGAAAGCCAGCGGCGACCGTGATGACCTCGTCGCCGGGGCGCAGCGCACGGCCGTCGAGCGCGGGTGAGGTCAGCGCACTGACCGCCAACAGGTTGGCGCTCGACCCCGAGTTGCAGAGCATCGCATGTCGGGCGCTCATGACCTGCGCAAACTGCCGTTCGAATTGCGCAGCGAAGCGCCCGGTGGTGAGCCAGAAGTCGAGCCCGGCGTCCACGAGGTGCTGCACGTCGCTCGCCCCGAAGACGCGCCCCGACACCGGCACCGGCGACTCACCCGCGACGAACGCTCTCGGCGCGAACGCCGCCTCGTGATACTCGGCCACCAGCGCGCGAATCTGCGCCCGGATGACCTCGGCGCGGTCATCCACGCTGGAGGAACTCCCGGTACCACGCGATCGTGCGGTCGAGGCCCTCGTCCAGCGAGAAGAGCGGTGCCCACTGCAGCTCGCGTCGCGCCTTGGCCGCGCTCAGCCACTGGTGCTGGATCTCGTGCGTCGCCTCGCTGCGGACGTCCGGCTCCAGCGTCGATCCCATGCGCGACACGATCCTTCGCGCGAGGCTGACCACGTCTTTCTGGATCTCGTTCGAGAAGTTGAACGCCTCGCCGCGCAGCTCGGGCCGCGCATGCAGCGCCTCGGCGAGCATCAGGTAGGCCGCCGCGCCGTCCTCGACGTAGAAATAGTCGCGAATCAGCGTTCCGTTCGAGCGGATTGCGGGGCGCTCGCCCTTGAGTATCGAGCGAATGGTCCCCGGCACGAGCCGGTTCCAATTGAGGTCGCCGCCGCCGTAGAAGTTGCCGCAGCGGGTGATCGCCACCGGAACGCCGTACGTGAGGGCATACATCCGCGCGATGAGGTCGGCCGCCGATTTGCTGACGTCGTACGGATGCTCCCCCCGCAGCGCGGCCGTCTCGTCGTAGGGCAGCTGCTCGTGATCGCCGTAGGCCTTGTCGCTCGAGGCGATGATCACCGACTTCACGAGCGGGCTGCGGCGCGCCGCCTCGAGCAGCGACCAGGTGCCGCGGACGTTTGTGTCGAGCGTCGCGACCGGGTTGCGGTTGGCCACGCCGACGATCGTCTGCGCCGCCAGGTGAAACACGGTGTCCACCTCGTACTCGCCGAGGGTACGCTCGAGCACCGACTGATGGCGCACGTCGCCGCGCACGATGTTCACCCGCGCGAGCAGTTCGGTGGAGAGCAGCGTGGAACGCGGCACCCAGTCGCGCACGATCGCCGTGACATCGGCGCCCAGGGCAACGAGCCGGCCCACCAGCCATCCGCCCAGCAAGCCCGTGGCGCCCGTCACCAGGACCGGGCGGTCACGCCAGTGCGACTGCTGCGCCGCGATCACTTCCACGTCTTCCATGGGGGATTGCCACCCTGCCAGAGCGATTCGAGGAAGCGCAGGTCGCGCAGCGTGTCCATCGGCTGCCAGAATCCTTCGTGCCGGTAAGCGCGCAGCTGTCCGCTGCTGGCCAGCTGCTCGAGCGGTTCATGCTCCCAGAGCGTCTCGTCGCCGGCAATCAGGTCGAGCACCTGGGGCTGCAGCACGAAGAATCCACCGTTGATCCAGCCTTCGCTGGCTTGGTTCTTCTCGGTGAATGCGCGCACCGAATCGCCCGCGAGGTCGAGGCCGCCGAATCGTGCCGGCGGACGGACCGCCGTGACGGTCGCCAGCTTGCCGTGTGCGGCGTGAAACGCCGCCAGCTTCGTGAGGTCCACGTCACCCACGCCGTCGCCATAGGTCAGGCAGAACGGCTCGTTGCCGATCCACTTGCGCAACCTGCGCAGACGGCCGCCGGTCTGGGTTCCCAGTCCCGTGTCGATCAGGTGCAACGTCCAGTCCTCGCTCGCCGCGCCGTGCGCGGTGACGTGACCGTCGGCGAGGTGCACCGACACGTCGCGCGCCACCGTATGGTAGTCGAGAAAATACGAGCGCACCATCTCGGCCTTGTACCCGAGTGCGAGTACGAACTCCTTGTGCCCGTAGGCGGCGTAGTGGCTCATGACGTGCCACAGCATCGGACGCCCACCAATCTCCACCATCGGTTTCGGCCGCGACGAGGTTTCCTCGGAAAGGCGCGTGCCGAGTCCGCCGGCTAGGATGACGACTTTCATGGGATTCAAACTACCACCAGCGACTCCCGGCGTACCAGATGCGCCGCGGCGCGATCGCCCGCTGGCGTGCCGCGCGACGCGGTCGACCGAACGGGCGCCGCCGTCAGTGCGGCGCCCGCCATCGTACCTCGATACTGTCGAGGGCTTCGCCCTGCGGATATCGAATCGCGAGCCAACGGTACACGTCGTTGCCCAGTGGGCGCAGAAATATGGGGTGCGGCTTGATGACGATGACGCTCGCCGCGGCTGTATCAAGGGCGCGCGGAAGCTGCGCCGAGTCGCGCGCCGCCGTGGCGAACAGGCTGTACGAGTCGCGGCCGGGACTTGTGGTTCCCGAGAGGAAGTACACCTCCGGCAACTCGGGGCCTGCAAAGACCGTGCCGCTGCCCCGGTGGCCGGCCACCAGTTCGAGCACGCGTGAATAGCGTGCGCTGTCGAGGCCGGTCACGAGCAGTCCGCCGCGCGGCACCGCCAGCCGGTGCGCGTAGTCCCACCACGCCGGAAAATATCCAAGGTTGTAAACCGACCCCACGCGCAGGAGGAAGCCGAACCCGGCGAGCAGGAGAAACGCGGTGCGCATCCGCGACAGCACGCCGAACTGCGCGGCCGCCGCGCCGGCCGTCAGGATGGCCAGCGGCGCGGCGTACCCGTAGTAGTTGGGCGCCGAGAACGGAAACTGGTTCAGGGCCTGCAGTGCGGTGACGCTCGCCAGCGCCAGCAGCACCGGGTCGAGCGAGCGCTGCGCGCGCCAGGCGCGATGGCCCGCAACAACGACGGCGGCAATCGCCAACGGGAGCATGGAGGTCCCGAAGAACCAGAGGCGCCGGTACCCCTCGACGCTGCGGAACGACGACACCAAGAGCGCGGCGCCGCACAACATCGCCACGACGCCGAACACCCGGCGTTTCCCCGAAAACGCCTCGATGAGCAGCACGGGGTAGACGAGCCACGAGGCGCGCACGAGCGTTTCCGCCGTGCGCATGCCGCGGTTCAGGTCGGAGAGCCGCTGGACGCCCTGCCCCACGGTGCCCTCGAACAGCGCGCCAAGCGCGCCGCGTCGCAGGTACGGCAGCACGAACAGGAACACCGGCCCGGCGGCGGCCAGCAGGATGATGCCTGTCGTTCGCCCCAGCGCGCTCCAGCGCCGGAGGCCGTCATCGGTGAGCCGCCATTCGCGAAGCACGGCGAGCGCGATGAGGCCGCCCGTCGGGACGACGAGATGCAGGAGTTCGCCCGAGTTGATCCGCCCCCACATGAGCGTCAGCACCATCTCGCCGAGCAGGGCGAGGAGCAGAACGACGAAGAGATCGGTGCGCCCCGCGGGCCTCCCGTCGTCCCAGCGCCGGCGCGTCTCCTCCTGATCGCTGAAGAGCATTCCCAGCAGCGCCCCGGCCAGGAGGAAGAGCCCGGTCTGCTTCACGGTCACCGCGAGGCCGCAGAGCGCTCCCACAACCGCCAGCCAATACGTTCGTTTGGACGCCTGCCATCGCTCGAGCGCGACGACGATCCAGGTGCCCAGGAACAGGAGGTACCACGTGGGCATCGCCGCCGGGTAAATGGGCACTGACCACCATGCCGCGACGAGCGTAATGACCGCTGCCCAGCGGCTGCCGCAGCTGCGTTTCGCGAGCCACCAGACGGCGGGCAGCCAGAGGACGAAGGCGATGAACAGGGCGAAGCGCGGCGCCATGAGGGTGACGCCGAAGGCGCGCATCGTCAGCGCGTGGAGGGCGGCAAGGCCTCCAGTGTAGGGATCGGTAAAGTCGAGGTGTGGCAGCTGGCCGTGCAGCACGCGCTCGGCGGCCTGCCCGATCGTCCCTTCGTCGAACGGAACCCAGCCGCGGTCGAGCACTGTCCAGAGACTCAGGGAACCACCTAGGACGGCCAGCGCGAGCGAGGCCATCGACTCCCGGCGCTCGCTAGAGGGCATCCAGCCCCTCCCGTCCAACGATGGGATTCCAGAGGATCAACTCGTGGTCGGCGAGGCCAAGCTTGAAAAACGGGTCGCCGTCGCGCACGGCATCCAGCGCCGCCGCCGCGCCCTCGTCGGGGAAGCGCAGCAGCGGCGCGCCCCCGGAACGAGGCACGCAGGGTCCAGATGCCACCAGCGTGCCCCGCGCCTTCAATTCGCGCGTCCAGGCACGGTGCGCCTCGGTGTTTGCCTCGATCTCCTCGAGCGGCGCGCGGTACCGGATCATCACCAGGGCGTACATCGCTACCACGTCGCGTTGCGCGATGAGGCCGACAACAGCTGGTCCACCACTCGCGCCGCCAGCGCGCGGTTCTCGCGCAGGATCTCGTCGTCCCGCTGCCAGTCCGCGGCAAGGGCATCGGTGCGGCTTTCGTACAGCCGCAAGTCGCCCAGCGGCACCTCGCACGATACTGCTCCGACGCCCGACACGATGTAGCGTCGCGCCGCGTGGTCATACGACACATCGAGCGCGCTGGCGAGCGCCACCAGCTCATGTCGCCCGGCGTCACCCGTGGTGCGCTGGAGCCGGAGCTTCAGTTCCTCCAGCAGCACGTGCCGCAGCGCAAAGGTGCGCGGATTGATGGACTCCCTGGGTTCGTAGAGCATCGGGCGCCTATTTCCGGCAGACCACGGCCATGTTCCATGCCCACCACCGCACGCCGGGCATGCGGAGGAGGACCCGATCGCACGCCGCCAGCGCCCGGTGCAGCGGGGCGATGGAGGCGTAGTCCGTGATGATCTTCTTCCAGTAGCGCTCCGCGTTCGGGTGCACGCGCTGGCCAAGGAAGAACCAGACGAAGACCCCGAGCGCGGCGAGCCAGAAGAACCGGGCGTCCACCTGCCGGAAGGTCCGCCGCAGCAGGCGCAGGTCGGCGACGCCAAGCGGATGCTCGTCCTCGGTCCGCACCGCGGTGGCCATGCGCCGGTAGATGTTGATCACCGGGTTGTAGCGCAGTGGATCCCAGAACACCGCCACGCCGCCGGGCCGCAGGACGCGGTGCACCTCACGGATGCACTGTGCCTGGTCCACGTGATGCAGCACGTTGGCGCCGTAGACGATGTCCACGGAGGCGTCGGCCAGCGCGAGCACGGCGCCGTCCATCTGGACTGCCGTGATGGCGGCGCCGTGAAGCACCGCCACGCGACGCGCGACGGCGAGCATGCCGCCGCTCAGGTCAGTGGCGATGACCCGCGCGCCGTGCATGGCAAACCAGGCTGAGGCCTCACCCAGCCCGGCGCCGAGTTCGAGCACCATCTTGCCACGCACATCTCCAAGGGCACTGTGGATCCACCGGTTCTCCGGGCACGTCGGCAGCGTAAAGGCGTCGCGCACCGGAACGGACGCCGGATCCACGGAGCTGGCCCACTGGTCGTGGAACTCCTCCTCGCGCGCGAGCATGCGTCCACCGGTGGTCATGCGATCACCGGCAGCGACCGCGTGACGTCCGCATGGCGCGGCACGGACTCGAGCAGGGCGCTGGCGCGCTCGTGATCCACCGGATTGGCGGCGTTGATCTCGCCGATGATCTCAAGCAGCTGCTCGGACGAGAGCGGCCACGGCTTCCGCGCACGCGTCCGGCCAAGAAAGATGGCCGACCGCCGCAGGGTGGTGAGCGGAAAGCGGGCGGTGATGGTCATCTCCGGGAAGCTCCCGTACATGCAGCCGCCGCAGCGCCGCGTGATCTCGTGCACGGCGCCGCGCAACTCGCGGCCGCGGTACCAGCGCGGGAATTCCGGATGCCAGACCGGATAGCTCTCCTGCAGCACGTGGTCGCAGCAGGGCTGCAGGTCGCCGTTGGGGCGCACGGCAAAATACAGCCCCGGCGAGTCGCATACGTCGTCATTGCGCCGCCGCCACGTCACCGGCTCGCGGCGGATGAAGCGGCGCACGTTCTCGAGGAACTCCGGCGAGTCGTACAGCAGGTGGCCGCGCCGCTGCAGCGCCACGCATTCCGCCAGGACCTCGTCCATGAGCGGGTACATCGCCGGCGGAAAGAGCATCTCGCGGTCGTAGCTGCGGAAGTTGTGCGGATCCGACGGATCGGCAACGTGCGCCGGCACCAGCGACACGTACCAGCCGATCCGCGTGGCGAAGCGGATGACGTTCGGGATTTCGAGGAGGTTCTGCGGCGAGAGCACGGTGCCGAACGCGGCAAACGAATTGTGCGCCGGATACGCGTATGTCACCCGGCTGATGGCGTCTATGGCGCGCCTCCAGCTGCGGTCGTGCGACCCGTTCAGGAAGTCCTGCTTCTCGGCGAGCAGCGAGTCGAGCGAGATGGAGATGTCGCGGGCGCCGGCGGCCGCGGCTTGCGTGAGCTGGTCGAGGGTGGCGAGGCCGTTGGTCTGGGTGCGCACGTGGAGGCCGCGGCGCGTGAAGGCCCTGATGATTGCCGGCAGGTCGCGCCGCACGAACGGCTCGCCGCCGGTCAACAGCACCACGCCCGTGCCGATCGCCGCCAGGTTGTCGGCCATCGCCTCGACCTGCGGCAGCGACACCTCGCCGACGTCGGCGTTTGCATAGATGATGTTGCACTGCTTGCAGCTCAGGTTGCAGCGCGCCGTCACGTAGAATTGCACGTAGAGGGGGTGCCGCCCCCGGGCCAGCAAGCCGCGCGCCAACCTGAGCTTGGTGCGGAAGGAGAACATCAGGCGTTGGGGTCGAAGCCGATGCGCTCCTTCACGACATACAACGGCCGCCGCTTCACCTCGCCGTAGATGCGCCCCACGTACTCGCCGATCACGCCCAGCGACAGCAGCTGCACCCCGCCGAGGAAGAGCGTGCCGATCCACTGCGCCGCCCACCCGGGCACCACGCCGACCGTGAAGAGCTTGATGTAGAAGGCGTATACGATGCCGGTCATGGAGAGGATCGAGACGAACAGCCCCAGGTACGAAGCGAGCCGCAGCGGGACGGTGGAGAACGAGAAGATGCCGTCGAGCGCGAAGCTGAGCATGCGCCGGAACGGGAACTTCGTCTCGCCGGCCGCGCGCGGCTGGCGCTCGTAGAACACCCCCTCCTGGCGATACCCTACCCAGACCACAAGGCCGCGCAGGAACCGGTCGCGCTCGGGCATCTCACGCAGCGAGTCCACGACGCGCCGGTCGAGCAGGCGGAAGTCGCCGACGTCGGCCGGGATGTCGGCGTTGCCCATCTTCTGCAGGAAACGGTAGAAGACATGCGCCGTGCCGCGCTTGAACGCCGATTCTCCCCGGCGTGTCGCCCGGACACCGTAGACTACGTCGGCCCCCGCGCGCCACCGCGCCACCATCTCGGGGATGACCTCCGGCGGATCCTGAAGGTCGGCGTCAATGACCGCCACGGCGTCACCGCGCGACGCGTCCAGCCCGGCGGTCAGCGCATACTGATGGCCGAAATTCCGGGACAGCGCCACCACGCGGACCTGCGGATCAGCGGCGGCGATCGCCCGCAGTCGCTGGAGCGTGCCGTCCCGGCTGCCGTCGTCCACGTAGATCACGGTCGTGCGCACGCCCGTGATGCCGCGCGCCACCTCGGCGAGGCGGCGATGCGCCTGCTCGATGACCGCTTCCTCGTTGAAGCAGGGCACGACGATGTCGAGCGCGCACTGCTCCGCTCTCGTCACGGTCCCTGCGCTGGAGACTGCCCGATCCGTCATGGCTCAGTACCTGGATGCGCTGCGGTGCGAAGGGCCACCCCGCAACGTAATTGGCGAATGCGGCTTCCGGCGGCTAGAGCGCGTCCAGCCCCTCCCGCCCAAGGACGGGATTCCAGAGGATCAACTCGTGCTCGGCGAGGCCGAGCTTGAAGAACGGGTCGCCGTCGCGCACGGCGTCCAGCGCCGCCGCCGCGCCCTCGTCGGGGACGCGCAACAGCAACGCACCTCCGGAACGAGGCACGAAGGGTCCCGATGCGACCAGCGTGCCCCGCGCCTTCAACTCGCGCGACCAGGCGCGGTGCGCCTCCGTGTTCGCCTCGATCTCCTCGATCGGGGCGCGGTACCGGATCATCACCAGGGCGTACATCGCTACCACCCGATTCCGTAGTCTTCGCCATGGTTCGAGGCGGCGCCCCACATGGTCTTGTGCTTGCGGTCGAACAGGATCGCCGTGATGGGACCGGAGGTGCGCTCCTCGTATTCCATCGTATATCCCATCTTCCGCAGCTCGTTGCGCACGTAGAACGGCAGCGACTCGGCGGCCAGCATGCGCCCCGGCCGGATTTCGTGCTGGCCGAACGATGAGCGCATCTGGAAACTGTTGATGTTCGGCGCTTCCACCGCCTCCTGCGGCGTCATGTTGAACTCGACGACGTTCAGGAGGAATTGCAGCAGGTTCTGGTCCTGCGAATCGCCGCCCTGCACGGAGAAGGCGATGTAGGGCGCGCCGTCCTTGAGGGCGAGCGTCGGCGTCAGCGTCACGCGCGGCCGCTTGCCCGGCTCAATGACGTTGAACGGACCATCCGCCGGGTCGGTCACGAAACTCTGCGCGCGCTGCGACAGTCCCACCCCCGTGTGCCCCGCAATCACCGCTGGCGGCCATCCGCCCGACGGCGTCACGGAGATCACCCACCCCGATTCGTCGGCGGCCTGAATGGACGTGGTGCCGGCGTAGAACGCTTCCTTGAACGCGCTGTCGCCTGCCGTCTGCCGTCCACCGTCTGCCGTCTCGATCGGCGGCAGCCGATCCTGCTGCCCGCTCCTCGGCAGGTTGGTCGGCGCCGGCATCACCGTCCACGCGTCGAGCTGCGCCTTGAGCGGGTTCGTGCGCCCCTCGAATGGATACGGATCGCCCGGCTTGACTTTCGCGTCGTTGCGCTGCCAGTCAATCTGCGCGTAGCGCGCCTTGGCGTACTCCTTGCTCAGCAGCCCCTTCATCGGCTGTCCCTGCACGAAGGCGGGGTCGCCGTAATAGAAGTCGCGGTCGGCGAACGCCATGGACATGGCCTGGTACACGGTGTGCAGGTAGCGTGCGCTGTTGTAGCCCATCCCTTTCAGGTCGGCGTTCTCGAGGATGTTCAGCGCCTGCAACATCGCCGGGCCCTGCTGCCACTGCTGCAGCTTGTAGACCTCCACGCCCTTGTAGTTCGTCGAGAGCGGCTCCTCGATCTTCACCTTCCAGTTGGCGAGGTCCTGCATCGTGAACAGCCCGCCCTCCTCCCGCACGCCGCGCACGAGTTCCGTGGCAATGTCGCCCTTGTAGAAGCGGTCGTACGCCGCGTAGATGGCTTCCTTGCGGCTCTTGCCGGCCTTCAGCGCCGCCTGCTCGGCGTCCACCAGCTTGCGCAGCGTCGCCGCGAGATCCTTCTGTACGAACACTTCGCCCGCCTCCGGCGCCTCGCGCTTCTCGCCGAGGTGCGGCAGATAGACGGCGGTGGAGTACTTCCACTTCTTGATTTCCCGTTTGTTGTTCTCGATCAGGTTCGCCGTCTGCGCTTCGATGGCATAGCCGTCGGCCATCTGGATGGCCGGCGCCAGCACGTCCTTGAGCGACATCGTGCCGTACTCGGCGAGCATCGTCATCAGGCCGCCCGGCGTTCCGGGCGTCACGGCGGCAAGCGGGCCGAACTCCGGCGGATACCGGTAGCCCTTGCTGCGGTAGTACTCGGCGGTCGCCCCGGTCGGCGCCACGCCCAGCGCGTTGATGCCGATGACCTTCTTGAGCCCCGGATGGTAGATGAGCGCCTGCGTCTCGCCCCCCCAGCTCAGCACGTCCCACATGGTGGTGACGGCGCCGAGCATGGCGCAGGCGGCGTCAATGGCATTGCCGCCTTTGGCGAATATCATGGCGCCAGCCGTCGCGGCCAGCGGCTTGCCGGTCACCGCCATCCAGTGTCGGCCATGCAGGGGCGGCTTGTTGGTGCGTTGGGCCGAGAGCGGGCCGGCGACGCCGGTCAGGGCGAGCGTTGTGAGCGCGAGGGCGGTCAACGAGCGGTGGCGCATCTGTGGATACCTCAGGCAGGGGCGCATGTGCGCGCGACGGGCGCATGCGGTGTACGGCATCCAGAATACTCTACGACGGGCACGGGTGTTGGCTAGTCCGACGGCTCGCGAGGTCCAGCGAGCGAGGGTAGCTTCGTCCCTATGATCCGCCGCTCGCACGGACTCGCGCTCCCGCTGCTCATCGCACTCACCGGCCAGGGCGTGCCGGCGCAGCTCGCCGGCACGCCCGACGACGCGATCCGCGTCAATCAGGTCGGCTACCTTCCCGACGCGCCCAAGGTGGCGGTGGTCTGTGCGCTGGCCCCGCGGTCCGTGGAGGCGTTCGAGGTGGTCAACAACGCGGGCAAGCGCGTCTTCGGACCAAGTCCCGCCAAGGAGTCCGGCAAGTTCGGCCCGTGTGCACAGACGTATCGCCTCGACTTCACGAAGCTGCGTGAACCCGGCGCGTACCGCGTGCGCGCCGCCGGCATGGAATCGCGGGTGGTGCGCATTGGCCCCGGCGTCTGGAACGGGCTCGCCGACATGCCGCTGCAGTACATGCGGCAGCAGCGGTCGGGGTTCAACCCGGTCTACAACACGACCGTCCACACGAAGGACGGCATCATCGTGGATCATCCGACGCGCGCCGGTGAGTCCATCCCCGCATCAGGCGGCTGGGCGGATGCGTCGGACTACCTGCAATACGTCACCACGTCGGCGACCGCCGCCTTTCAGCTGCTGCAGGCGTATCGCGACAACCCCCAGGCGTTCGGCGACGAATACCAGGCCGACGGCCGCCCCGGGGCCAATGGCGTGCCCGACGTGCTCGACGAGGCGCGCCACGGCCTCCGCTGGCTGCAGCGCATGTTCCCCGACGACTCGCTGATGCTCAACCAGCTTGGCGACGACCGCGACCACATGTTCTTTGATCTGCCGCCCAACGACTCGGCCGATTACGGGTGGGGCAAGGGGGGTGCGCGTCCGTTGTACCCGTGTACCGGCATCGCGCAGGGGCTGCTGCGCTACCAGAACCGCGCCACGGGTTATGCGTCCACCGCGGGCAAGTTCACGGCGGTCTTCGCCCTCGGGGCGCAGTTGATGCGCAACAGGGAGCGCGCTTACGCTGACACCCTCAGGCACAAGGCGCTCGCGGCGTTCGCCCTCGGCGAGAAGTATCCCGGGGCCTGCCAGACCGCGCCCGGGCGCGGGGCGTACTTCTATGAAGAGGACGACTGGGAAGACGACATGGAGCTCGGTGCGGCGGCGCTCTATGCCCTGACGGCCGACGTGCGGTATCAGGCAAAGGCCATGTCGTTCGCGGCGAAGGCCAAGATCAAGCCCTGGATGGGCGCCGACACCGCCAATCACTACCAGTGGTATCCGTGGCACAACCTGGGGCACTACGAAGCCGCGCGGAGCGGCACGCTGAATGAGCGGCTCGCGCTGGCGAACTACTATCGCGACGGCCTGCGGGCGGTCGCCAGGAAGGCGGACAACGGGTTCAACGTTGGCATTCCCTTCATCTGGTGCTCCAACGACCTGATGACATCGCTCGCGGTCACCGCCCTCTGGTACCGGCGCATGACGGGCGACGGCCAATACCGCGAGCTCGAGCAGTCAGCCATTGACTGGCTCTTCGGCACGAATCCCTGGGGTGTCTCGATGGTCATTGGCGTGCCGGCCGACGGCAACTTTGCGCGCGATCCGCATTCGGTCATCTCGGTGAAGCTCAAGTACCAGCTTGACGGTGGGCTGCTCGACGGGCCGGTGTACGCGTCCATCTTCCGGAACCTCGCCGGGATCTCGCTCACCAAGGCGGATCAGTACGCCAAGTGGAACACCGGGCACATCGTCTACCACGACGACTGGGGCGACTACTCGACCAACGAGCCCATCATGGACGGCGCGGCGAACGTGCTGTACCTGCTGTCGTGGCTGGGCAAGCGGTAATGCGGAGGCGTTCCGTGCGTGCCGCGCGTCTGACGCGCATCACGGAGGCGTTCGCGATGGTGGTCGCGATGGTGGTCGCGCTCGTTTCGTGCGGTCGCCCTGGGCGCGAAGTCACGACGTATGGTCGCGCGGTAAGCGTCTGGCGTGACGGTGCGTATCTGGATGCAAGCGAGAGCCAGCGTGCGGATGTGTACGTGCCTCGCGACCAGCTGTCACCGCCCCCATTGGTTGTCTTCGTGCACGGCGGTGGCTGGATGGATCTCACCAAGGATGATGCCCTGGTGACTGTCTCGTCATACCTCGCGGCGGGATGGGCGGTAGCGAATGTCGAGTACCGGCGCGGCCGCGAAGCCGCGGCGCCAGCGGCGGCGGCCGACGTGCGATGCGCCATCAAATGGGTGGTGCGCCACGCCGCAGACTTCGGGGTGGACGCCACCCGCCTCGTCCTCGCCGGCGAATCGGCGGGGGCTCACCTCGTGATGCTGGCGGCGTTTGCGGACTCCACCGCCGGTCTTGACGCCGCGTGTGAAGGGCCGATGCCTCCAGTCGGCGGCATCGTGAACTGGATGGGAATCGCCGACGTGAACGACCTGCTTTCCGGCGCGAACGCACGTGGTTGGGCCACAGGCTGGATCGGCCAAGCCGTGGGCGGCGCGAAGCGCGCACGGCTGTTGTCCCCGCTGCGGTGGGTTCGCCCCGGTCTGCCTCCCGTGATAAGCGTGCACGGCGACCGCGATGCCACCGTGCCCTTCGACCACGCCCGGCGCCTGCACGCCGCGCTCAGCAGGGCAGGCGTCGCCAATGAACTCGTTATCCTGCCGGGTGCGGATCATGGGCCGCTTACGCCAGGGGCGACGGCCGTGGCGCGCGGCGCCATCATGCGCTTCCTGGCCGCGCGAGCTGTACCCTCGAGGGTGAAGTAACGGCACCTCAAGATGAGACAGAGGGCGCGAAGCGGCTGCTGCCATTCTTCGCGCCCTCTCTCCTTCGTGGTAGCGGTTAGGGAAGCGTGTAGATCTCAATCCGCGTCGGCTTCGCCGCCGAGTGGTAGACGCGCATCGTCGCGGTCCTGTAGTCCGCCGGCTTGGCGAAGAAGGTGTTCGGCACGAACGTCTGCGGGTTGCGCTCGATGTGCGGGAACCAGGTGCTCTGCACCTGCACCATGATGCGGTGCCCCTTCCTGAACGTGTGGTGCACGGAGGGCATCTCGAACGCGATGGAATCGGCCTGGCTGGGCACCATCGCGACCGGCTTCTCGAACGACCGGCGGTAGCGCGCGCGGAACGGCTCGCCGCGCACGAGCTGCTGGTAGCCGCCCACGATGAACCCGCTCTGGTCGCCTGCCCAGTTCGGCGCGTTGTCGGGAAAGACGTCAATCAGCTTCACGATGAAGTCGGCGTCGCTCCCCGTCGTGCTGACGTGCAGGATGGGCTTCAGCGGGCCGGAGACCGTGATGTCCTCGGCGAGCGCGTCCGTCTGGTAGACGAGCACATCCGGGCGCCGTGCCGCGAAGCGCTGGTCGGCGGTGATGTAATCGCGGGGCATGCCATTCGTCTCGACGCGGTCCACGAGCGGCACCGGCTTGGCCGGGTCACTGACGTACTGATCGAAGGCGCCGTCGCTGCCTGGCGCCGTGAAGCCGAGCTTGCCGTTCGGCTGCAGGTACAGCGCCCCCTGCTTCGCGCCGGGAGCCGGCCACGTCGGGTAGGTGTCCCACCGGTCGGCGCCGGTGCGGAAGACGATCACGCCCGGGGCAATCGTCCGGGTGCCGCCGCGCAGGTGCTGCGTGAAGAAGACGTACTCCACCGAGTCGCGGAAGAACGGGCCGGTCTTGTACTTCCACTGCAGGTTGCCGAGCACGGTGCCGTCGCCGCGGCTCCACCCGCCGTGCGACCACGGGCCGACGATGAGCGTGTTCTGCGTGGCCGGACTGCGCCGGGCGATGTTCTCGTACACCCACCACGGTCCGTGCAGGTCCTCGGTGTCGTAGAAGCCGCCGACCGTGAGCACCGCCGCCTTCACATCGTGCAGGTGCCGCCGCACGTCGCGCGACTGCCAGAAGGCGTCGTACGTCGGATGCGCGAGTATGTCCTCCCAGAACGAGCTCGTGCCCGGCGTGATGTACTTCCGCGATCCGGGTCCCACCGGCCCCATGTTGAGATAGAACTGGAAGGCGTCGGCGGTCTCGCGGGTGAACGGATAGCGCTTGTCCGGGCCCGGCTCGGTGCGCGGCCCGCGGCCAAAGCCGGTGTAGAATCCGAAGTTGTGCGCCAGCAGGAAGGCGCCGCCGTGGAAATCGTCATCGCCCATCCAGATGTCGGTCATCGGCGCCTGCGGGGAGCACGCCACCAGCGCGGGATGCCGCGACAGGCAACTGGCGCTCGCATAGAATCCCGGCCACGACGTGCCGTAGATCCCCATCCGCCCGTTCGTCGGCAGGTTCTTGAGCAGCCATTCGATGGTGTCGTACGTGTCGGTGCCCTCGTCCACGTCCGTCGGCTTCTCGTGCTTCTCGAGAATCGGCGTCATCTCGCGGAAGTCGCCCTCGGAGAAGTTGCGGCCGCGAGCGTCCTGATAGACGAAGATGTAGCCGTCCTCCACCCACTTCGGATTGCCCGATGGTCCCATGGACGTGCGAAACAGCGTGTCGCCGTACGGCGCCACGGAATACGGCGTGCGCGACAGGAGCACCGGATAGCGCTTCGTGGTGTCCTTCGGCACGTAGATGGACGTGAACAACCGCACGCCGTCGCGCACCGGAATTCGCACCTCGAGCTTCCGGTAGTTCTGGCGGATGCGCGCGGCGAGCGCGGCGGCATCGGTCTGGGGCTGGGCGAAGGCGGGAACGGCGAGCAGCACGGCGAAACAGGCGGCAATCAGTCGGCGCATGGCATCGAAGCCCGGATGGAGTGGCGCGCGGCCGAGGGTCGTCCGTCGGCCGCAATCATGTAGCATGCCGTCCGTTCCGCCCTCTCGCCAGATCGTACCGCGAATCGTCCTGCGAACACGCGACGACAGGTGAATCCTGACAGCCTGTCGTGAAAACTCTGATCCATAGCGATGGACGCAAATGGCGAATTTGCCAGTGTCCCATCGGGACCTCCTCCCACCAGCGCCATTGCGCCGTCAACACGCCATGACCGACAAGCACGAAGTTCCCCGCACGATGGGCCAGCAGGCCGGCCGCCGCTCCTGGGCGGAGCCGTGGAAGATCAAGATGGTCGAGCCGCTGAACATGACCGACCGTCCGGCGCGCGAGCGCGCCATGGTCGAGGCGGGCTACAACACCTTCCTGCTCCGCTCCGCCGACGTCTACATTGACCTGCTCACCGACAGCGGCACCAACGCGATGAGCGACCGCCAGTGGGCGGGCATGATGGTTGGCGACGAGGCCTACGCCGGTTCCGAGAACTTCTACCATCTCGAGACCGCCATTCAGACCTACTACGGCTACAAGCACGTCGTCCCCACGCACCAGGGGCGGGGTGCGGAAAACCTGATCAGTCGCACCGAGATCAAGCCGGGCCAGTATGTGCCGGGCAACATGTACTTTACGACGACGCGCCTGCACCAGGAAATGGCAGGCGGCATCTTCGTGGACGTCATCTGCGACGAAGCGCACGATCCGCTGAACCGCAACGCGTTCAAGGGGAACGTGGACATCGGCAAGCTCGACGCCCTCGTCAAGGAGCACGGCGCCGACAAGATCGCGTACGTCTCCCTCGCCGCGACCGTGAACATGGCGGGTGGGCAGCCGGTCTCGATGGCCAACGTCAAGGCGCTGCGCGCCTGGGGCGACACGCACGGCGTCAAGATCTACATGGACGCCACGCGCGCGGTGGAGAACGCCTTCTTCATCCAGGAGCGCGAACCGGGCTATGCGGGCAAGAAGGTTGCCGAGATCCTGAAGGAGTTCTGCAGCTACACCGACGGGGCCTGGATGAGCGCCAAGAAGGACTCGCTCGTCAACATCGGCGGCTGGGTGGCGGTGAACAGCTGGGAGACTTTCGAGGAGCTGCGCAACCTCGTCGTCGTGTTTGAGGGGCTGCACACCTACGGCGGCCTCGCCGGGCGCGACATGGAAGCGATGGCCATCGGCACGGCGGAGTCGGTGAAGGACGACCACATCCGCGCGCGCATCGGCCAGGTGCGCTACCTCGGCGAGTTGCTCGAGGAATGGGGCGTGCCCATGATGGAGCCGATCGGCGGCCACGCGATCTTCCTCGACGCCAAGCGCTTCTACCCGCAGCTCAAGCAGGATGAGTTCCCGGCGCAGACGCTCGCCGCGCAGCTCTACCTCGACAGCGGCATCCGCTCCATGGAGCGCGGCATCGTCAGCGCCGGGCGCAACGCCACGACGGGCGACCACTACCGTCCGAAGCTCGAACTGACGCGCCTCACCATCCCGCGCCGCGTCTACACGCAGGCCCACATGGATGTGGTGGCCGAGTCGGTGAAGGCCGTGTATGAGCAGCGTGAGTCGGTGAAGGGGCTCAAGATGGTGTACGAGCCCAAGTACCTGCGCTTCTTCCAGGCGCGGTTCGAGCCGCTCTGACGCTTGCCGCATCCGCAAAGAGGGCGAAGAACGCTAAGCAACGCGAAGACTGCAACTGCTTACCACGAAGGCACGAAGGGCACAAAGCTTTCAACGGGGAACGACCGCGCGCCACGCAGACATCAGCGTGGCGCGCGGCCGTTCCCCCATAGGGAATTCGTGGTTCTTGGTGCCCTTCGTGCCTTCGTGGTGATCAGTTGCAGTCTTCGCGCCCTTCAACTTTCGCGGTGTCAGTGTGTGGCCCGCCACGTCACCGGCGCCGACGCGTTCCATGCCGCGTCGAACGCGGTGACCACCACAACGTTGGCCTTCTCCGCCGTGCTGGAAAAGGCGAGGTTCACCAGCGGACTGGCGCCCGGCACGAGCTTGTAGTTCCACGTCGTGGCATTGCGCCACTGCACCATCCACCACCGCACGGCTTCGCCGCCACCCGGCGTGATGGTCACGCGCATGATCGAGTTCTGCTCCGTCACCGCAATCGTCGGCGTCGCCGGCGCGATGTTGTCGAGCCAGGAGTACGACGGCACCACGGCATTGGTCGCATACCCCGTTGACGCCAGCGAGTCGGCGAGTCCCTTGGCGTTGGTGCGCACCGCCGTCGTGTTGTAGAGCAGCGTGCCGCTGCCACCGCCGGCGTTCGGGCCCGACCGGAAGCGGGTCACGGCAATCTGGTTCATGATTTCGGAAGCCGAGGCGAAACCGCCGTCCGCCACCCGGTAGGCGGCCAGCCCGGGCCACAGGTGCCGTTTCTGCGAATTCACCGAAATCCACCAGTCGAGCAGCGCGCTGAAGTTCTGCCCGGTGCTGGCCAGCGACCAGTACAGCTGCGGCGCGAAGTAGTCCACCCAGCCGTTCTCGAGCCACTTCTTCGAGTCGGCAAAGATCGCGGTGTACGCGTCGAGCCCGGTGATCCCGGCCGGATTCCCTGGGCGCCAGATGCCGAACGGCGAGATTCCCACCTTCACGGCGGGCTTGGTGCCGTGCACCGCCGTGTACAGCGCCTGGATGAAGGTGTCCACGTTGCGGCGGCGCCAGTCGGCACGCGCCATCGGCGCGCCGCCGGCCGCGAGGTACTTGTTGTAGGAGACGTCGTCGTTGAAGACCGGCGCGCTCCCCTGCGGATACGGGTAGAAGTAGTCGTCAAGATGTACCGCGTCCACGTCGTACCGCGTGATCACGTCCTTGATGACATTCAGCGTCCACGTGTGCACATCCGGTTCGCCCGGATCGAACCAGAGCTGGCCCTCCCACACGCGCGCCAGGTCGGGGCGCGTCTTCCACAGGTGATTGGCCGCCAGCTTCGTCGAGTCGCTCACGTTCCCGGCGCGAAACGGATTGAACCAGGCGTGCAGCTCCAGGCCGCGCAGATGGGCCTCGTCCACCCACGTCGCCAGCGGATCCCAGCCGGGATCCCCGCCCTGCGTCCCCGTGAGCGACTTCGCCCACGGCTCAAGGCTTGACCGGTACAGCGCATCGCCCGATGCGCGCACATGCAGGATCACGGCGTTCATCCGCAGCGCCACGGCCTTGTCGAGGATGGTCCGCATCTCGGCCATCGCCTCGGTCTGCGTCAAGCCGGTGCGCGTCGGCCAATCAATCTACGCGACGGTCGCCACCCAGAGCCCGCGGAACTCGCGCGAGACCGCCGGTGGCTCGGCACTCGGCGGCGTGACCGGCGGCGTCACCGGAGGGATCACTGGCGGCGTCACCGGCGGCGTCACCGGACCCGTCGGCCCATCGCCGGCGCACGCGGCGACAAAGAGGACAAGGGCGGCGAGAGCGAAACGGCGCATAAGCTAAAGGTGCCGCACGCGCACCGCTGCGGGGAGTGGTGATGACGGGTAGCCGATGTCAGCAATCAGATGACGGCCGGCACGCGACATACCCATCGCATCCACCGTCTACCGTCTACCGTCTACCCTCTACCGTCTTCTCTCGACTGCTCCACCGCCCCGCACAGCGCCTTCCACGGGAGCTTTGCGCACTTGTGCCGTGTCGGGAACGCCGCCACGCCGGCCAGCGCGGCAAGCTCTCCGAGCCCGTCGTCCGCTGCGCCGGTCACGAGCATCGCATCGAAGCGGCGGGCGAATGCGTCAATCTCCTCGCGCGACCGGCCGCGCACGAACTCCATGAGCATGGACGCGGTGGCCTGCATGATGGAGCATCCGGTTCCCGTGTATCGCGCGTCCGTCACCAGCCCGTCGGCCACCCGCACGGCCACACACACGTCGTCGCCGCACAGGGGGTTCTTCTCGCCGTGCGACCCGGTGGCGCGCTCGAGCGCGCCCTTGTGGCGCGGCCGCCGGTAATGCTCGAGGATTCGCTCCTGATAGAGCGCGGCCAGGCTGGCGCTGTGCACGGGAGACACGGCCATCGGCGGGCGCCTCAGGCGTGGGCGAGGAAGCGTGCCCTCGCCTTCTGCAGCGACGCGACCAGCGCGTCCACGTCCGATGGCGTGTTATACACGTAGAAGCTCGCGCGCACGGTGGCGCTCTGGTGCAGCGCGCGCATCAGGGGCTGGGCGCAGTGATGGCCGGCCCGCACGCAGACGCCGTCCACGTCGAGCATCGTGCTCACGTCATGCGGGTGGATGTCACCGAGCGTGAAGCTCACCACGCCGCTCCTCGCATCGGCCGACGAGGGGCCGAAGAGCTGGAGGCCCTCGATCGCCGAGAGCTGCTCCATCGCGTACCGCGTGAGCGCCACCTCGTGGGCGCGCACCGCCGACATGCCCAGCCCGTCCAGGTACCGCACGGCGGCGGCGAGTCCCACCGCACCTTCCACGTTTGGCGTCCCCGCCTCGAACTTCTGCGGCGGCACGTTCCACGTGGTGTCGCCGTCGAAGACGAACTCGATCATGTCGCCGCCGAACTGGTACGGATGCATCGTCTCCAGCACCGGGCGCCGCACGATCACGCCGCCGATCCCCATCGGGCCGAGCATCTTGTGGCCGCTGAATGCGTAGGCGTCCACGCCGAGGTCGTCGAACCCCACGCGCAGGTGCGGCGCCCCTTGCGCGCCGTCGCAGAACGCAACCGCGCCGATGGCGTGGGCGATCTTCACGATCTCCCGCACGTCGTTGATCGTCCCCAGCGCGTTCGACACGTGCCCGAACGCCACCACCTTCGTGTTGGCCGTCACGAGCAGGCGCAGCTGGTCGAGGTCCACGCGCCCGTCCCGCGTCAGTTCGCAGATGCGGAACTCGGCGCCCACCGTGCGCGCCAGCTGCTGCCAGGGCACGAAGTTGGCATGGTGCTCGAGGCGCGTGACCACGATGCGGTCGCCGCGGTGCACGTGCGCCAGGCCCCAGGCGGTGGCGAGCAGGTTGACCGACTCGGTGGTGCCGCGCGTGAAGAGGAGCGTGTCCACATCGGCCGCGCCGAGGAATCGCGCGATTTCGGCCCGCGCGCCGTGATAGGCATCGGTGGCGGCGCCGCTCAGCTTGTACGCGCCGCGGTGCGGGTTCGCATTCGCGGTGGCGTAGTACGCACTGATCGCGTCGAGCACCACGCGCGGCTTCTGCGACGTTGCCGCCGAATCGAGGTAGACGAGCCCGGGATTTGCCGCGAGCAGCGGGAAGTCGGACCGAATGTCCCTGAACCCTGCACCGGCGATGCTCATGAGCCCCTCACTCCGTGCTGACGGGCGCGGCGGCGGCCACCGCGTCGTTCCGGAGCAGGGCCGCGTGCATCGCATGCCACGCCAGCGAGGCGCACTTCACGCGCAGCGGGAAGCGTGAGACCCCGCCCAGCGCCTTCAGCGCCCCCAGCGCCTCGGCGTCCTCCGGATGCGCCCCGGTCACGACGCCGTGGAACTTGGCGAACAGCGCCTCGACTTCGGCGCGCGTCTTTCCCTTGATCGCCGCCGTCATCAGCGACGCGCTCGCCTTGGAGATGGCGCAGCCGCTCCCCTGGAACGAGACGTCGCTGATCACGTCGGCGTCGAGCTTGATCCAGATCGTCAGCTGGTCGCCGCAGAGCGGATTCTTCCCATCCGCGTGCGTGCTGGCATCGTCCATGACGCGGAAGTTCCGCGGCCGGCGGTTGTGGTCGAGGATGATGCTCTGGTACAGCTCGTCAAGTTCGGCGGACACGCGCGATTCCTCAGGCCGTTTCCGGCGGGATGAAGCGTTCGAACAGCAGGCCCTCGAGCGCCGCCTTCAGCGGTTCGAGTTCGATGAGCTCCAGCACCTCGGCGGCAAAGGCGTAGGTCAGCAGCGCGCGCGTGCGTTCCGCCCCGATGCCGCGGCTCTTCATGTAGAACTGCGCCTGCTCGTCGAGGCGGCCGACCGTCGCGCCGTGCGTGCACTTCACGTCGTCGGCGAAGATCTCGAGCTGCGGCTTGGTGTCCACGCGCGACCCCTCGCTCAGCAGCAGCGCCTTGTTGGTCTGCTTGCCGTCCGTCTTCTGCGCCTCGGGGTGCACGTACACCTTGCCGTTGAACACGCCGTGCGATGTGCCGTCGAGGATGCCCTTGTACACCTCGCGGCTCGAGCAGGCGGGGGCGATGTGCTCCACGAACGTCTGGTGGTCGCCGTGCTGCGTCTCCTCCAGCGCATAGAGGCCGTTCAGGCGCACCTCGCAATTCTCGCCCAGCAGGCGCGAGTAGACGTTGGTGCGCGACAGCTGGGCGCCCGTGGCGAACGAGAACGCGTGGTAGATCGAGTCGCGCCCCTGCGTCGCCTGCGTGGTGCCGACGTGGAAGGCGTTGCCCCCCTCGCGCTGCACCTTGTAGTGGTCCACGCGAGCCTGGTCGCCGACGACGACCTCGGCCACGTGGTTGGTGAAGTAGGCGCCGCCGCCGATCGTCGCAAAGGTCTCGACCAGCGTCACCTGCGCCCCGCGCTCGGCGATGAGCAGGGTGCGCGGATGCAGCGACCCGTTGTTGGCGTGCGCGTCGGTGAGGTACAGAATGTGGATCGGCGTCTCGAGCACGACGTCCCTCGGCACGCGGATCACCACGCCGTCGGCCATGAAGGCCGTGTTCAGCGCGGTGAACGCCTGCGTGGCGGGCGCGAGCGTGCCAAGGCGCTCGGCGAGCAGTTCGGGCGCTTCCTTGAGGGCCTCGCCGAACGTCATCACCTGCGCGTCCACGTCGAGCTGCGCAAACGAGGAGAGCGCCGGCTCGTACCGGCCGTTCACGAAGACCAGCAGGTGCCAGTCGTCCTGGCCGTACGTGAATGGCGCGATGTCCTCGCCGGACAGCGTCGTCGGCGACGACTTCACCGGGCGAAAGATGCGCTCGGCGATCGGCGAAACCGACGTGAAGTGCCAGTCCTCGTCACGCGTCGTCGGAAAGCCCACGGCCTCGAACTGCTCGATGGCCGCGATCTTCAGCTTCGGCAGCCAGTCCTTGACCGCGCCGTGCGCCGCCGCCTCGAACAGCTCGCGGTAGTTGGAGTGCGCCGTCACGCCGATGCCCCCGCCGGCTCGATCAGCCAGTCGTAACCGCGCTCCTCGAGCTCGAGCGCCAGCTCCTTGCCGCCCGAACGGACGATGCGCCCCTGCGCCAGCACGTGCACATAGTCCGGCACGATGTAGTTGAGAAGGCGCTGGTAGTGCGTCACGACGATCGTCGCGTTGTCCGGACGCTTCAGCTTGTTGACGCCCTCGGCCACGATGCGCAGCGCGTCAATGTCGAGCCCCGAGTCCGTCTCGTCGAGGATCGCGAGCTTCGGCGACAGCACCGCCATCTGCAGGATCTCGTTGCGCTTCTTTTCGCCGCCCGAGAAGCCGGCGTTCACGGAGCGCTGGAGCATCTCCTCGGTCATCTCGACGATCTTGAGCTTCTGCGCCATGATGTCGAGGAACTCCATGGGGTCCACCTCCTCCTCGCCGCGCGCCTTGCGGACTTCGTTGTACGCGGCGCGCAGGAAGTAGGCGTTGGAGACGCCGGGAATTTCCACGGGATACTGGAAGGCGAGGAAGATGCCGTGCTGGGCGCGCACCTCGGCGTCCATCTCGAGCAGGTCCTGCTCCTCGTACGTCACCGTGCCGCCGGTGACCTCATAGCCGGGATGCCCGGCGATCACCTGGGCGAGCGTGGACTTGCCCGAGCCGTTGGGGCCCATGATGGCGTGCACCTCGCCCGCGTTCACGGCGAGCGAAATGCCCTTCAGGATCTGCTTGTCGCCGGCGTTGGCGGTGAGGTTGTCGATCTTGAGCATGACTGATTATTGAGGATAAGGAATCCGGATTCGGATTCGGGATTTCGATTGAGGACTGCGATCTGCGATTCACTGCGGTTTCTGCCTTCTGCCTTCTCTCATCTGCCATCTGCCATCGCTATCCGACCGATCCTTCCAGGCTGATGCCGAGCAGCTGCTGCGCCTCGAGCGCGAACTCCATCGGCAGTTCCTTGAAGACTTCCTTGCAGAAGCCGGCGACGATCAGGGAGATGGCGTGCTCGGCGTTCAGGCCGCGCTGCTTGCAGTAGAAGATCTGGTCCTCGCCGATCTTGCTCGTGCTCGCCTCGTGCTCGAGCGTCGCCGTGTTGTTGGCGACCTCGATGTACGGAAACGTGTGCGCGCCGCACTGGTTGCCGATCAGCATCGAGTCGCACTGCGTGTAGTTGCGCGCCCCGGTCGCCTTCGGCAGCACCTTCACCTGGCCGCGGTACGAGTTCTGCCCGTGGCCCGCCGAGATGCCCTTGGAGATGATCGTGGACTTCGTGTTCTTGCCGATGTGGATCATCTTGGTGCCGGTGTCGGCCTGCTGGTGGTTGTTCACCACCGCCACCGAGTAGAACTCGCCGGTGGAGTTGTCGCCCTGCAGGATGACGCTGGGATACTTCCACGTGATCGCCGAGCCGGTCTCGACCTGCGTCCACGAGATCTTGCTGTTGGTGTGGGCCTTGCCGCGCTTGGTCACGAAGTTGTAGATGCCGCCCACGCCGTCCTTGTCGCCGGCGTACCAGTTCTGCACCGTGCTGTACTTCACCTGCGCGTTGTCGAGCGCCACGATCTCCACCACGGCGGCATGAAGCTGGTTGGTGCTGCGCTTCGGCGCCGTGCACCCTTCGAGGTAGCTGACGTACGCACCCTCGTCGGCGACGATGAGCGTCCGCTCGAACTGGCCGGTGTCGGCCGCGTTGATGCGGAAGTACGTCGAGAGCTCGAGCGGGCAGCGCACCCCTTTCGGGATGTACACGAAGGAACCGTCGCTGAAGACGGCCGAGTTGAGCGCGGCGAAGAAGTTGTCGGAGTACGGGACGACGGAGCCGAGGTACTTCTGCACCAGCGCGGGGTGCTCGAGCACCGCCTCGCCGAACGAGCAGAAGATCACGCCGTGCTTCCGGAGCTCCTCCTTCATCGTCGTGCCGACCGAGACGGAGTCGAAGATCGCGTCCACCGCGACGCCCGACAGCCGCTTCTGCTCGTTGAGCGAGATGCCGAGCTTCTCGTACGTCTTGAGCAGTTCGGGATCCACTTCCTCGAGCGACTGCAGCGGCTTCACGCTGCGGGGCGCCGAATAGTAGGTCTGCGCCTGGTAGTCAATGTCGTTGTACTTCACGTTCGGCCAGTGCGGCTCGGTCATGGACTGCCAGCGCTTGAATGCCTTCAGGCGCCAGTCGAGCAGCCACTGCGGCTCGTTCTTGCGGGCCGAAATCTGACGGACCGTTTCCTCGGTGAGTCCCTTCGGAATTGCATCGGACTCGACGTCGGTGACGAAGCCGTACTGGTACTCCTTGTTGACCAGGGATTCAATCGAAGAACTCATCGCGGATTCTCAGGGATGGAAACGGGCACGGTCACAGGAACGGCGGCGGCGCGCTGAGGGGCGCGACCGATGGCGCCATACTCACAGGCGCTGCAGCCGTCCTTCAGGTGCATGCGGCGCTCGACCGGCGCGCCGAGCACCGAGGCAATGAACTCCGCCTCGGCGGAACAGACTTCGGGAAAGCGCAATGCGATTTCCCGCACGGCGCAGTTGTGGTGGCGAATGGTGGCTGCATCGCCGTCGCCGGCGATCGCCTCGCTCATGTACCCTTCGGCGGCGAGCAGCTCGGCCAGGAGCTGCGCGCGTTCGTGCAGCGGCAGCGAGGCGAGGCGCGGCCTGGCTTCCTCGGCCAGCGCGTCCCAGCGACGGCGGAACAGCTGGACCACCGCTTCGGTTCCCTCGCGATCGCGCAGCGAGGTGAGCGCGTCCATGAGGGGATCAATGTAGGCGCGTGGAAAGAGCGCCTCGCCGGCCTCGCTCAGGGAGTACGCGAAGACGGGCGCTCCCTGCCCGCGGATCTCACGGGAATAGACCACAAGTCCGGCGTCCACGAGCTCGGTGAGGTGCCGGCGCAGGGCATTGTCGGTCAGACCAAAGCGCTTGGCGAGCGCCTTGTTGGTCAGCGGCTGCTCCTTCCGAAGCGCGATGAGAATATCGCTCCGGGTGCCCTTGAAGCCGGCGAGTGACAGGGAAGTGGCCGCCATGACGAGAAACCTAGTCGGGAAGGCGGAATTTGCAAAGGAAAATGTGTGAGAAATCAGCGCCAGTTACTGAAACTGGCGGCGACTTTTGGTCTTCTGGAGTTGAAAGCATGTGATTCCAAGACAAACAAATGTTCATAATTATAGTATAAATGATTGTATTACAACACTATATGAAGCAACAATCTACGTACAAGCATCTCTCTCGTTAACGACGCACCCCACGCAGCGTCCACCGTGCAACGGGACATCTCAGTCCCGATGATCCTTCCGGAGGCGCATATGCGCACCATCAAGTTCCTAGGTCTCGCCGTGGCGGTCGCTGCGGCTGCGGTGCCCGCACTCGGGCAGGGTACCCTACAACCCGGGGCGTTCCCGGGCGTTGATCGTCTGGCTCGCATCGAAGCGAACCAGCTCGCACACCGCCGGCAGATGCGCCAGTTGCAGGGCCAGCGGCTCGGACGGATGCAGATGAACGGACGCTTTGGGCAGGCGCGTGGGCTCCGCGGCGGATTCGCCGGGCGCAACGCCCTCCGGGCGGGGGACGGCAGGGGCTGGGGCCGCGGCTTCGCCGCTGCTCCGGGCAGCGGTTTCCGCGCTGGGGCGCGGGCTGGCATGCAGGCCGGTGTGCGGGCCGGTGTGCGGGCAGGCGCGCGGGCCGGCTTCCGTGCCGGACTCCGGGCTGACCGCCTCGCCAATGCGACACCCGAACAGAAGGCTTTCGTCGAGCAGCTGCGCGCCCAGCGTCAGACGGTCCACGCCCAGGTCCTCGAGGGCAAGCTGACCCGCGAACAGGCCCGGACGCAGATGCAGCAGTGGGCCAGGGAACATCGACCGAAGAAGTAGGTATTACAGGGCAAGCCTCCAGGGGTGGGGGTGAGAACGCCAACGCCGTAGCGGCTGACACAGCGCTACGGCGTTGGTCGTTCCTGCCATCGAAACGTCGAAGGGCCGGCATCTGCCGGCCCTTCAGCGTCAATCGCCACTCGCAATCGTGAATCGCGATCCTGCATCGCGATCCTCGGTCCACGTCCTCTATCGTCTGTGATAGTTGACGATCGGCAGAAACTTCACGCTCGCATTGCGCGCAATGTTGATGACGCCAATCTGCATGCCATCGAGGTCGCGCGTGTAGTTCACGAGGCCGATCGTGAGCCCGGTCTGCTGGCCACGCATGGCATTGATCGTGGACACCGAGACGCCGCGCATGCTGCCGCCCTTCTCCAGGCGCGCCATGACGGGGGCAATCATCAGCCCGTGCATCCGGTTGGCGCCGATGAACGGCGCGATGGCGAGCTTGCGAATCGTCGGCGAGCCGATGCCAAGCCCGGCAATCGCCACACCGTCAATGCTGGACCCGGCGCCAATGCCGATTCCACTGATGGCGAGACCTCGGAACTTGCCGCCAGCTCCCGTGCCGATCCCACTGATGGCGATACCCTGGAAGCTCCCGCCGACGCCGGCTCCCACGCCGCCCACAAGCAGGCCGCGACCGTTGCCGCCGGCGCCAACCCCGATGCCGCCGATCGCGGCGCCATGAAAGTTGCCGCCAACCCCGGCGCCCACGCCGCCCATCAAGATGCCGTGCGCATCACCGCCGAGTCCGGCGCCAATGCCGCCGGCCGCGAAGCCCTCGAGATCACCGCCGCCACCGACACCCACACCGCCGATGGCGATGCCCTTGAGCCGTCCGCCCGCGCCGAGTCCAACCGGGGCGATGCCGATGCCGGTAAGGTCCTTGCTGGCGCCGGCGCCGAACAGGCCAGTCGCGATGCCGTGAATCGAACCAGCCGCGGTCATCGGCAATCCGAGCGCGAGACCGCGCACCGTACCGCCCGCATCGCCGTCATACGGTGTCCAGATGGTGACGTTCGCGCCGTGCACGTCGCCGAGTGCACGGTCGCGGAAGTTGATGCGCAGGCCCGTGACGTTCGGGTAGTCGCCAATGGACAGGCCATGTCGCACGGGTTTCGAGTTCGCCTGATCCTGCGCGAGCAGCGGTGCCGCAGCGGCGACCGCCAGCAAGCCGGCAGCGACGGAATGAAGTCGCATATGAGAGAGGCCCCTCACCGGGTGGGAATGCTGTCGTACGAGCGCACTACGCGACGCTGCGGCCGACGGTTTCTCGGCTGACCGCGGCGTAATGCCACTGGTCGTTTAGACACGGCGCGGGGCCAAAGGGTTTTGGACTCCCGTCGGGATGCGCCGCGGCTCCCGCCGTCGTACTTTCTCGCCCAACCCAAGGGGATTCCTATGCGGACTCTGCGTGCTCCCGCCGCCGTTGCGTTCTTCTCCCTTGCCGTCCTCGCCGGCGCGCAGGGAACGCCGCTCGCCTCGCCGGACTACTCGTACCAGCAGGTCATGATCCCGATGCGCGATGGCGTGAAGCTCAACACCGTCATCTTCTTGCCAAAGGACCAGCGCGAGCCGCTGCCGTTCATGTTCATCCGAACGCCCTATGGCGCGCCGGGTGAGAAATTTCCGCTGTCGGCGGCATACCCCGAGCTCGCCGCCGAGCGGTACCTGTTCGTCATGCAGGACATCCGCGGCCGCTACAAGAGCGAGGGGCAGTTCGTGATGCAGCGCCCGCCGCGCATCGTGGACGGCCCGGGGCCGCGGGTGGATGAGTCCACCGACGCCTGGGACACCATAGACTGGCTGCTGAAGAACATTCCCAACCACAACGGGAAGGTGGGAATGTTCGGCGTGTCGTACCCGGGCTGGCTCACCGCCATGGCGATGCTCGATCCGCATCCGGCGCTCGCCGCCGTGAGTCCGCAGGCCTCGCCGGCCGACATGTGGATCGGCGACGACTTCCATCACAACGGCGCCTTCCGGCTGAGCTACGGCTTCGAGTACGCGGCGATGATGGAGACGTCCAAGCAGAACGAGCAGTTCGCCTTCGACACCTACGACACCTTCGACTGGTACCTGAAGCTCGGCTCGCTCGCGAACGTCAACGCGAAGTACCTCAAGGGGAAGATCCCCACGTGGAACGACTACGTGGCGCATCCCAACTACGACGGTTTCTGGCAGCGGCAGGCCATGCAGTCGTACCTGACGCACGTCACGGTGCCGACGCTCAACGTCGCCGGCTGGTGGGACCAGGAAGATTTCTACGGGCCGGTGCACATCTACCGCACGCTCGAGAAGCGCGACTCGACGTCGAAGAACTTCCTCGTCGTCGGCCCGTGGAACCACGGCGGCTGGCGCCGCGACGGCGCCGCCCTCGGCAAGATCGACTTCGGCACGGCCACCGGCGTCGAGTACCGTAGCAAGATCGAGGCGCCCTTCTTCGCCAAGTACCTGAAGGGCAAGGGCGACTACGTGCCGGCCGAGGCCACGGTGTTCGAGAGCGGGAGCAATGCGTGGCGCACGTACACGGCATGGCCGCCCAAAGAAGCCGTGACGAAATCGCTCTACTTCCAGGCGAACGGTGCGTTGTCGTTCAGCGCGCCCACGACGACGGGCAACGATGCGTTCGTGAGCGACCCCGCGCATCCGGTGCCGTACCGCAACCGGCCCATCGAGCCGACGTACTTCCCCAAGGGGAGCGGCTGGCCGGTCTGGCTCACCGAGAATCAGCGCTTCGTGAAAGACCGGCCGGATGTACTCGCGTGGGCCACCGAGCCACTGGCCGAGGATCTCGTGCTCGCCGGCGACGTGACGGCGAAGCTGCAAGTCTCCACGACGGGGCAGGACGCCGACTGGATTGTGAAGCTCATTGACGTCTACCCCGAGGAGTACGCGAAGAACAGCAGGCTCGGCGGATTCGAGCTGATGGTTGCCAATGACGTCTTCCGGTCGCGCTTCCGCGAGTCGCTCGAGAAGCCGAAGCCGATGGTTCCGAACCAGGTCACGCCCGTCACCATTGACCTGCACACGCAGAGTTATCGCTTCCTCAAGGGGCATCGCGTGATGGTGCAGGTGCAGAGCACCTGGTTCCCGCTCATTGACCGCAACCCGCAGACGTGGGTGCCCAACATCTTCACGGCGAAGGAAAGCGACTTCAGGGCACAGACGCACCGTGTCTGGCGCACGCCGACGCAGGCGTCGCGGGTGGACGTGCAGGTGGTGCCGTAGGCGACTTGCCGCCGCTCTGACCTGGGGCTGGTCTTACGGCTTTGCCGCGGATTACGCGGATGGGAACGGATTTCGCGGATCAAACTTGAGGGTGTTCGCCAAGCTGACTCGGCTTGTATACGCGGTTCCCCCAAGAACTATCCGCGTCTATCCGCCGCTCCTGATCCGCGTAATCCGCGGCAAAGCACGCAAAATCAGCGTCACCTCCATATGGTGCGGGCGAGCTCGAGAAGGCAGCGGCACTACCGCGGCTCCCACCGTACCGACACGGTCACCACGCCCCGTTTGCCGGTTGGCACGAGTGGCAGCGTCGCGTTACGGGGCGACGTGATCATGCCGTCCACCACCAGGTGGACGCGGTCGCCATTGCCGAGCGGCCAGCCGATGTCCACCGCGGCACGCGTCGTCGTGGTCGGCGTTCCCTCCAGCGCGAATGCGTCGTAGAGCCATGCTCGAAAGGCCGGGCCGAGCACGGTCGGAGACGGTAGGACCGAGCTGGGCGTGAGCATGCCGAACGCGGCGAGCGCGGCAAGTGAATGACCGCGGCGTGCCCGCCAGTCAGCGCGTGCGCTGCCGAGCCAGCCATTGGCCGTGCGCGTCCACTGTGTGCGCTTCAGGTAGTCGTCGTGTGTGGCGTCTTCCATGCGGGCGTCGAGGCCGAGCGTCCACCGGGTGCCCGGTATCCACGACCAAGGCGTCTCAACGCGCACGCCGAGCGTCGCTTCGCTGCGGGAAGCGTGGTGCACGGGGGTCGACAGGTCGTGCCGGATCGTCTCATCCTCGGCGCTCTTCGCCGACAGGCGCATGGAGGCACGGCGCAGCGTGTCGCGCAACGCGAGGTGCGCTGTGGCAGTTCCGCCCCATCCCGCGGATGACCATCGGTCGAGCGGCGAGTCGGCGACGCGCTGCGTATGCTGGTTGTCATGCTGTTGCAGTCGTTGCAACACCAGTCCGAAGCCGCGCCGCACGCTCCCGGTGGAGGCAATGAGCGATGCATCAAGCGCGCCGTTGGCCGACCGGCGATAGATGATGTTCTGGTCGTAACTAAGGGGAAGTGGATCCTCGAATCCAACGAAGTAGTACGCGATCCCGCCGAAGGGATTGGGCATCAGGCGCACCGTCTCGTTGGCATCGCGCCAGCGCACCGACGCAGCCACGCGACCGCTGCCGCCGACTTGGCGTCCGGCGCCCGCGACAATCTCCAGCGCCGACGCCTGCTCGGTGCGCATGCGCGCGCTGTGCGCCGACACTGCTTCGACGCCCGCATACCGCGCGGTCAGCCCGGCGTCCCACCGACCGACGGTCCGTGCCATCGTGCCCTCGAGGCGCAGCGCGGTGCCGGTGAGCTGCGGTGCGAACGTGTCGATCACCGCGAGTGGTGCGGTGGTGAAGGCACTGAGCAGCGCACCGGTGGACGACATATTCGTCGTGCGCTCAAGCTCAACGTTCCCGATGAGCGCAGAGTGCGTGCCGAGCTTGAGCGTGCCGAACACACCAGCACCCTGTGTGCTGGCCTGCGCGACATCGACCTTCCGGCGCCAATTGCCACTCTCGTCGCGTGTCCAGATGGCATAACGCAACGGGGCGAGCACTGAGAGACGCGCAAAGGCCGCGGGATCCACCGTGGTTGCTGGCGGTGCGAGTTCCACGGCAGCCAGCGGCGGCGTCGAACGAAAACTCGCCGTGGGGGGGAGCTGGGCCCGCGCGCCGGACCCGAAGACCACGAACACAGCCGCAAGCATCGTCGCGCGTGCGGCGGCCTTCATCGAATGCCCCCATGCCAGCCGACGGGGAGCACGAGTTCGGCGCCAAACTGCACCGTCGAAAACAACCGCGATGCGCGAGTGGCGGTGGCGAACTTCCCTTCGCGGTTGAACGCGTTGAAGGCATAGACGGTGAGGCGGCCATTGGTCGCGACCGTCTTGGCCAGTTGCAGTGAGGCAATCCAGTCGTCGGCGCGACGGTCCGAGACCGTTGACACGCCGCGGCGTGGCTGGCGCAGGTCGGCGTAGGCGGGCTCGGTCCGATTCGCCGCGGGGACAGCGGTGTACTGGCCGGCGCGCGTGAGGTAACCGCTCCACGACAGGGTGTCGGTGCGCGCCTCATCGTGGGTGCGCTCGCCGACATACCATTGTATGACGGCCGACACGAGCAAACCGGCCGCTGGCTGATGATGCGCGAGGCGCGCGCCGAGTATGCCGCGCCGGGCGTCACGCGCGTAGCCTCCCCACACCGGAATGCGACGCAGCCGTGCGTCCGTCTGGAATTGATCGAAGGACGAGCGCCCCACTCCGAACTCGAGCCCGCGCTGGCTGAATCGCGTATGCGTCCACGCGCCTTGTAGCTGCACGTCGAGCCGCAGCGCGTCGATGCGCCGCAGACTGACGGTTGCCTCGACGCCGCCGGACACGGCGTCGAGCACGTGACCTGGGCGGTCGATGGTGATGGGCACGGTGTCGATGGCATAGGGCGGTTCAACAAGCACCGGCGGCGAGCCACTGCCCGGAACCGTGTTGGTCAGCGTGTACCGGTTGACGAACACCGCGTCCGTGTAGCGGTCGAGGCCGACGCCCCCGTGCGTCCGCTCGTCGAAGAGCACGACGTCTACCGTGCCGATTGCCTCGGCCGTCAGTTCGACTCCAACCTCGCGCTTCTGCATTGTCGTGAAGCCGAGCCGGAGATTCGTAGGATCGCGCGTCTCGGTCGTGAGTACGGCCAGTCGCTCAGCGGGCGCATTGGCATACCAGTTGACGTTCACCACGTCGAACCACTGCATTGCCGGCCAGAGCGACGCGAGCGTCGAAGCCTTGGCGGTACGCCCGGCGGCGGCGCGCAGGCGAAGCCAACCGGCGGGCACGACCTGAACGTTGAGTCGCGGCGAGAGCAGCCACTGCCGCACGGCCGTCGGCGAGTGTGCGTCGGGCACCAACGCGTCTGCGCGCATGCCGAACTCGAGTTCACCCTGTCCGAACACGCCGAGCGATCGCTGCAGCGACTGCTCGGCATACAGCGCCGCAATCATCAGCGGCGGCACGCTGTCAAAACGACGCGGCCGGTCGAAGCCGCGAATGCCGTTGAACAGCACCTGCGGCGGCCGATCAATCGCAAACGAGTACCCGGCGCCTCCATTGTACTCCGCTCTTAGCTCGGCGCCGGCGCGCCGCCGGCCCGAGGGCTGCAGCCACTCGATGCGGCCATAGCCGAGCACCGGTGCGCCTGCGAGCGTGACGTCGGCCAGATATGAGCCACCGATGTAGCGTCCCGTCGAACGTCCGGGCGTGAGCCGGTCGGTGAATAGTGTGGCGCCCGACGTCTTGAACACGCTTGATGTGGAGCGCTGGCGCTGTGCCGTGACACTGTACGTTGCATGCAGGTGTGTCTGGTCGGCGGCAGCGGAGCGCCAGCGGCCGAGCAGGCGCACGGTGAGGTTGCGCGCCGACACCGCACGCCCCCGCAGCACATCGGGTTGCTCCGGAGAGTCTTGCGTGACGAGCGTCGTCTGCAGGCGCAGGTCGCTGCTGCCACCGCGGCGCGTGGTGCCGCGCAGGGCGACGTCGAAGGCGACGCGTCGCGCCACATCGTCGTTGAGCCCGGGAGAAATACGTGTGCTGGTGACGTCGCCAAACGCGGCGCCCACACGGTTGGCGCCGAGTTGTCGTCCGCCGCGCAAAGTGGCCGCCATCGAGCGCAGGTCGCCGCGGGCAAGCAGTTCAAGAGGGGACGGCGCGGTGCGCGTGTCGACGATGACGGCGCCCTGAGTAAGATCGCCGTAGCGAGCCGGGGGGACGCCGCGAATGACCTCCACGCGATCGAGCATGGCGGCAGGAATGGCGCGCAAGTCCACGCCGGCGCCGGCATTGGTGGCCAGTGACAGCTCGCCGCGTCCGCCAAGCGATTGCAGGTTGGCGTTATTGGAGAGCGGCACGCCGTCGAGGATGATGGACGTACCGAGAGCGGTGACGTCCTGTGCGCCGGGGCCGCTGATGAAGTTGGCGGGTGCGGTGCGCAGGCTCACCTGTTGGGAACCGGCGAGTCCCGGCGGCGCGATAGGCACGCCGGGCACGAGTTCGAGCACGCCGGCGAGGCTGGCAGCGACCTGGTTCTCGATGGCATCGCGCCCGATGACAGTGGCCGAGGC
>JAJZRK010000145.1 GCA_021802745.1 bacterium | reverse complement strand
CTGCGACCTCTGCACCCTCCACCACACCGCGCACCCTGCCCCCCGACCCACGCCCTGCCCCCCGCACCACACCCCGCACCCTGCACCCACCGCGCACCCTGCACCCCGCCCCTAGCTTGACTCCCCCCACCTCGGCGCCAACCCATTCTCCACCCCCACATGATCCATCACCCGCGCCACGATGAAGTCCACCAGTTCAGCGATCGTCGTCGGCCTGTTGTAGAACCCCGGCGACGCCGGCATCACCACCGCGCCGGCCTGCGTGACCCGCAGCATGTTCTCGAGGTGGATGCTCGACAGCGGCGTCTCGCGCGTCACGAGCACCAGCGGCCGCCGTTCCTTGAGCGTCACGTCGGCCGCCCGTTCCACGAGCGACCGACTGGTCCCCGCCGCGATCGCCGCCAGCGTTCCCATGGAGCAGGGACAGACCACCATCGCCCGCGCGCGGTGCGACCCGCTCGCCGGGCCCGCCCCCCGGTCGCTATCGTCGTACACCGTCACCCGGCGGTCCCACGCCTCCGCCCCGATGTGCGCGCGCAGTCCGTCCACCGAGCTGAGCGACGTCTCCGTCTGGATCAGCCGCAGGCCGTGGCTGCTCACGATCAGCGACACGTTCTGCTCAGCCTGCACGAGCGCCTGCAGCAGCCGCACGCCGTACGGCGCCCCGGAAGCCCCGGTAACCGCCACGATGATCGGGCGCGCAGCGCTCATCAGAACACTCGCTCGGCGAGCACAAAAAGGAAGAAGGCAACGCTCAGCACGCCGTTCACGCTGAAGAAGGCGGCGTCGAGCCTGGAGAGATCATCGGACGAGACCAGCGAGTGCTCCCAGCCGAGGATTCCCGCCGCGACGACCACGCCGGCAAAGTAGAGCACGCCAGAGCCGGACGCCACGCCCGCCGCCGCCAGCGCCACGACGGTCACCGCGTGCAGGGCTCGCGCCACTCGCAGCGCGTTGCGCGTGCCCATCGTCGCCGGCACCGAGTACAGTCCCTGCGACCGATCGAACTCGGCGTCCGGCAGCGAATACAGGATGTCAAAGCCGCCCACCCAGCTCATGACCGCAAACGCCAGCGCCGGCAGCAGCCACCACGGATCGCTCCATGCGCCCGTCACCGCCAGGTAGCCGCCGGCCGGCGCGATGCCGAGGCCAAGCCCGAGCACCAGGTGTGACCAGCGCGTGAACCGCTTGGTGTAGCTGTAGAACAGCACCCAGGCGAGCGCGACGGGCGAGAGCGCGAAGCAGAGCGGGTTGATGCGCCACGCCGCGAAGACGAAGACGACGGAGGCGATGACGACACTCGTCGCCGCCTCGGGCACGCTCATCACGCCGCTCGGTATCTCGCGCAGCGCGGTGCGCGGATTCAACGCGTCGAAGCGCCGGTCGGCGATGCGATTGAAGCCCATGGCGGCAAAGCGCGCCGCGGTGAAGGCAATCACCACCCAGAGGACCATGGGCAGCGTCACCGGCGCCATCCAGCTCGCGAGCGTCACGCCGACGAGCGCAAACGGCAGCGCGAACACCGTATGCGGGAGCTTCACGAAGTTCACCCAGCGGATGAGCGCATGGGCGCCGTCGTAGGTTTGCCCCTCGCGCGGCGGGCGATTCACTTCGCGAGCCCCATCCGGGCCCAGACGGCGTCCATCTTCGCCTTGGTGGCGTCGTCCATGGCGATCACCGTGGGCCAGGCGCGCGTGAAGCCCTCCTCGGGCATCTTCTTCGTCGCGTCGAGTCCCATCTTGGAACCGAAGGTGAAGGCGCGGCTGGAATGGTCGAGCACGTCCATCGGCCCCAGCGTGAAGCGCACGTCGCGCTCCGGGTCAATGTTGTTGAGCGCCACCCACCACGCTTCCTGCGTGTTGCGCACGTTCACCCAGTCGTCCACCACGACGATGACCTTGGCGAGCGACATGAGCCCCATCCCCCAGAGCGCGTTCATCACCTTGTACGCCTGCCCCGGGTAGCTCTTCCTGATGGACACGAAGACGAGGTTGTGGAACCCGCCTTCCGCGGGCATGTGATAATCCACGATCTCGGGGACGGTGAGCTTGAGCAGCGGCAGGAAGATCCGCTCGGTGGCATGGCCGAGGTAGAAGTCTTCCATTGGCGGCCGGCCCACGATGGTGGCGACGTACGTCATGTCGCGCCGCATCGTCACCGCCGTGACGTGCACCCGCGGGTAGAGGTCGGCCTCGGAGTAGTAGCCCGTGTGATCGCCGAACGGCCCCTCGACCACGAGGTCCTCGGAGGGATCTATGTATCCCTCGAGCACGAGTTCCGCGTCCCACGGCACCTCGAGGTCGCAGGTCACGGCCTTCACCAGTTTCACCGGATCGCGGCGCAGGAAGCCGGCAAAGATGAACTCGTCAATGCCCGGCGGGAGCGGCGCGCTCGCGCTGTACATGGATGCCGGATCGCACCCGATCACGATGCAGACCGGCATCTTCTCGCCGCGCTCGGCCATCTCGCGCCAGTGCGCGGCGCCCGTCTTGTGGCGCTGCCAGTGCATGGCCACGTCGCGCTTTCCCATCTGCTGCACGCGGTACATGCCGACGTTTCGGATGCCGCGCGCCGGGTCCTTGCTGACCACGGCGGTCATCGTGAAGAACGGCCCGCCATCCTCCGGCCACGTGGTGAGCACCGGGATCTTGTCGAGGTCAATCTCGTCGCCCTGCCAGACAACCTCCTGGCACGGTGGCGCCCCGCCCTTCACGCGCGGCGGGAACTTGGAGACCTCGAAGAGCCGGGGCAGCATCGAGAGCTTGCCGAGCAATCCCTCCGGCACCTTGAGGTCCATCAGCTGCGTGATGCGCGCGCCGTGCTCGTCGAGCGACTCGACGCCGAGCGCCAGCGCCATCCGCTTCATCGAGCCGAACAGGTTGATGGCAACCGGGTACGCCGAGCGCGTGCCGTCGCGAAGGACCGGGTGCTCGAACAGCAGCGCCGGCCCACCTCCGGGGAGCTTCATCGCCCGGTCGGCGATCTCGCACATCTCGAGGTGCACCGACACCGGCTCGGTGACGCGCACGAGCTCGCCGATGCCGTCAATGGCGTCAATGAATTCCCTTACTGAGTCTATCGCCATGGCTCCACCGTCTACCGTCTACCGTCTACCGTCTACCGTCCACCGTCCGCCGTCTTCGTCCCCACATGCACCGCCGCAATCCCAAACGTCAGCGCCCGCCACTGCACGTCGCCGAACCCCGCACTCACCATGCGAGCGGCGAGCGCGGATCCCTCCGGGAAGCTCCGCACCGACTCCGGCAGGTACGTGTACGCCGTCCGGTGCCCGCTCACCAGCCCGCCAATGCGCGGCAGCACGTGATGGAAGTACGCGTGATAGACGCTGCGCGCCAGCGCCATCCGCGGCGTCGAGAACTCGAGGATCACAAACCGCGCCCCCGGCTTCAGCGTCCGCCGCACTTCGCGCAGGCAAGCGTCGAGGTCGGCGACATTGCGAATGCCGAACGCCACGATCGCCCCGGCCAACGAGCCATCCGCCATCGGCAGCGAGAGCGCATCGGCCACCACGGGCGCGATCGGTCGTCCCGCCAGCTTGGACCGCCCCGCCCGAAGCATTGGCTCGGCAAAATCGGCGCCAATCACCTGCCCCGTGAACCCCGCACGGGCACTCAAGGCGGCGGCGACGTCGAGGGTGCCGGCGCAGAGGTCGAGAAAGGTCCCCGCCGGGTCGCGTTCCCACCCCAGCCGGGCGAGCGCCAAGCGCCGCCAGTAGCGGTCCACGCCCAGGCTGAGGACGCGATTGAGCAGGTCGTAGCGCGGGGCGATGTCCGAGAACATGCGCCGCACATAGGCCCGCTTCACCGCGGCGCCGGCCGCCGCGGCGCTCGCCTCACGCGCCTCGAGGTCGGTCGTGCGATTCACCCTCGAAAACTCGCCGGGGTGGAGCACCGGAGCAAGCACGCGGCGCGATTCCCCCGCGCAAAGAAGCTCGCGGGGCCGCCGCGGGGCCGCCGCGGAGGCGCCCGGAGTCGCCGCGCGCTGGTCGCTCCGTCGCGCCGCGGCTACCTTTCCGCCGCTACGCATGCCTCCGGCCCTCGACCTTCCCAACCTTCCCGACGCGGATGTCGCCCGACTCGCCCAGCAAGGGCGCGAAACGGCGTTCCGGGAACTCGTGCGCCGCTACGAACGCCCGGTCTTCTCGCTCGTCTTCCGCATGGTGCGCGACAGCGCCACCGCCGAGGACCTCGCCCAGGACACGTTCATCAAAGTCCTGAACCACATAGACAAGTACCGCCCCGAGTTCAAGTTCTCGAGCTGGCTGTTCAAGATCGCCAATAACGTCGCCATTGATCACCTGCGGCGGCGGCACCTCGACACCATCTCCATGGACGGCGCCCCCAACGCGGCCACCGCGGCCGACATCGAGGCGACCTCCTTTGACATCGCCGACCACTCCGAATCGGCCCTCGACGTCATGGAGGCCAAGGAGCTCGGATCGGCCATCGAAAGGGCCATCGGCGGCCTGCGCCCCGAGTACCGGGCCTGCATCATGCTGCGCCACGTCGAGGGCCGCTCGTACGAGGAGATCGCGGCCACCCTCGACCTCCCCCTGGGGACCGTGAAGACCTACATCCATCGCGCCCGGCACCAGCTCCGGGAGGCCCTCGAGCACCTCCGGGAATGAGGGTCCTCGCCGGACCCCTCTCCCCCACTGAAACCCGTTCCAACACGACCCCGTAAGGCTCCACAGGAGGACCAGTGCTACACCGCCACTTGCTGCCCAACGAAATCGACCTGCTGCTCGACGGCGACGCCGGATTCGGCGGCGCCCAGTTGCGCACGCACGTTGATGAGTGCGCGGACTGCCGCACCCGCCTCGACGAGGCGCGCGCGGTGGCCGATGCGTTGGAGCGCCTCCCGCACTACGCGCCGCGCCCCGGCTTTGCCGACCGCGTCCTCGGTCAGGTGCACATCGTCGAGCCCTGGCACGTGGCCGCGCGCACGACGGTTCAGGGGCTCATCCCCGAATCGCAGCCGTTGCGCGTCCTCGCGTTGGCCGGCGCCGGCGTGGCATCCGTGGCCATCTCGGCCAGCGCCATCGGTATCGCGCTGAGCGCCCGGCTCACCGTCGGGTCGGCGGCCGTGGTGACTGGCCGCGTCCGCGACGCAGTCGTCGGCGGTCTCCAGGATGCGCTCGCGTCGGTGTTTGGCACCGCCGCCGTCGCCGCCCTGCGAGCGGATGGCTCGCTGGCAATCGCCGCAGCCGCCGTGGCGCTGGTCGCAGCCGTGGGCGGTGCCGCCCTCGGCTTCCGCGCCCTCGCGAGCGCCTCCCGCCAGCGCGGGAGCTGACCATGCGCGCCGTCATGATCGCTGCCGTCGCGACCGCACTCGCGATGGGTGGCTCCGCCAGTTTGCAGGCGCAACAGTCCACGGCGGTTCGGGATTCGGTTGCCCAGCAGGCGGTTCGGGATTCGGTCGCCCGGCTGCTCGACAGCGCCCGCGCGACGACGTCTGGGCGCGCCCTGCCGTCCATTGACCGCTTCAGCTGGGGCAACCTGACCATCCCGGCCGGGGAGTCGGTGAACGGTCCCGTGGCCGTCGCGCGCGGCACGCTGGATGTGCGCGGAGTGGTCACTGGCGACGTCTACACCCTGGGTGGAGACGTCGTTGTGCATTCCGGTGGTGAGGTGACGGGCTCTGCCCTCGCCCTGCAGGGTCAGGTGATCGTGAAGGGCGGGCGTGTGGGCGGCGCGATGAGGTCGGTCGCACCACTCGGCACGGGACCGATCGGCACGGCGCGCGAAGCCGATGCCGAACTCGCCGGGCCGGCTGCCGTGCGGCACGCCCTCAAGATCACGGCCGCCTGGTTTGTCATCGTCCTGCTCGTTGGACTCGGCGTCATCCTCTTCTCCGGGGCGCAACTCGAGGGCGTCGTGCAGGCGCTGGAGCACCGATTCACCACGGCGCTCTTCCTCGGCATCGCGGCGCAGATCGCCGCGCTCCCGCTGCTTGCCCTGCTCTGCCTCGCGCTGACCCTCACGATCGTGGGCGTCCTGCTCGTTCCCTTCGCCGTGGTTGCGTACATCCTCGGCGTGGCGGGGCTCGTGACGCTTGGCGCGCTCGCCGGCGCATCGGTGGCCGGCCACGCGCTCGTGCGCGAGGGGCCGAACGTGCGCCTGCGCGCCGTGCAGTCGCTGCTGATCGGCGCCACGCTGCTGATGCTGCCGTGGCTGGCCAACGCCCTGCTCGTGAACGGCACGTGGAGCGCGATGCTGGTGCGCATCGTCGCCATTGCCGTCACGTGGGTGGCGGCAAGCGCCGGGCTGGGCGCGGCCCTGCTGGCGCGCGGCGGCGTGCAGCGCGTGCATCTGCGCACGGCACACGTCGAAGTGTCGCCGGCGAGCTGGCAGACGCCGACGCCGATTGGCGGCATCGTCGCGGCGCGCCGGCGCAGCGCGACGCCGTCGTCGCCGAGCGGCGCGGCGAAATAGGTGTCACGCCGCTGCAAACGAGGGGTCGTCGCGCAGCGACTTGCAGGTCGCGGCGCAGCGACCTACGGATCGCGGCGCAGCGTCACCGGCTCGCCGCGCCCAACCCCCAGCGTGCGCGCGGCGCTGCCGCCCCGCACCGCCACCTCGATAAGTCCGTGCGAGCCGACGAGAGCGAGCAGCTCGCCCTCCGTCACCTCGCCGTAGGTGCGCACGATGCGCAGCAGCTTGCCGGCGATCTCCACCACGCCGTCGCCGCGCGCGGTCAGGTTGGTAATCAGGTTGCCAAAGCGATCCACCGCCAGCACCAAGCCATCCTGCCCTCCGTCGGCGCGGCGTTGTGCTTCCGGGGTCCGTCGCACCGCGGCGTCATTGTACGGAGTCCCCATGTCGTCGAGCGGTGTGCCGTTGAGCAGGCGCACGGCCGCCGGCGCAAAGACGTCGCGGCCATGGAAGGTGGGCGACGCGCCAGGCGGGATGTCGAGCGCCACGGCGCGCGCTCCTGGCAACAGCATGGCGGGTGAGAGCACCCCGTTGTCGGGACCCACGGCAAAGCGGCCTTCGCTCTCGATGACCAGCGCCTTGCGGGCGGTTCCCACATCGGGATCAACCACCACCAGGTGCACCGTTCCGACGGGAAACCGCCGCCAATAGCGCGCGAAGGTGAGCCGGGCGAAATCCACGTCCTGCGCCGGCACGTCGTGCGACACGTCAATCAGCTGCGCGGCGGGCGCTCCACTGAGCAGCACGCCCTTCATCTCGGCGACGTAGCCGTCCGCCGTGCCGAAATCGGTGAGCAGGGTGACGAGGGGCATGGCCGCAAATTGAGGGGTCACCAGGGGGACACAAGGGCGTCCGGTCCCCTGATTACTCACACGGGCGCTACTTCGCTGAGAGCTTTCCCGCCACCGCCACGAGGGCCCGGGCCGCGCTGCACGCCGGGTCGGCCACGACGATCGGACGTCCGGTGTCGCCGCCTTCGCCAATGGGCGGATACAACGGCACCTGACCGAGCAGCGGCACGCCGAGTTCATCGGCCAGGCGCTGGCCGCCGCCCGAGCAAAAAATCGCCATCGGCTTGCCCGTCTCCGGCGATTCGAACCAGCTCATGTTCTCGACGATGCCGAGCACCGGCACACCGACGCGCTCGAACATCTTGGCGCCGCGCAGGGCGTCGCCGACGGCCACGTCCTGCGGCGTCGTGACGATGACGGCCCCCTCGATGGTGGCCGCCTGCACGAGCGAAAGCTGGGCGTCGCCCGTGCCGGGCGGCATGTCCACGAACAGGTAGTCGAGCTGGCCCCAGGCCACGTCGCGCAGGAACTGCGTGACGATCTTCATCACGATCGGGCCGCGCCAGATGGCGGGCTGGTCGCGCTCGATGAGAAAGCCGAGCGAGATCACCTTCACGCCGTGCGCGTCGAGCGGGATGATCTGCTCGTTCTCCACCATCGGCGGCG
>JAJZRK010000144.1 GCA_021802745.1 bacterium | reverse complement strand
CGCCATGCGCGTGAGCGAGAGCCGCACCGCCTCGTCGTAGCCGGTGGGTTCCACCTTGAAGATCGTCCGCGCCGTGTTGTCCTTGACGACCACCTGGGTGCGCAGGCTCTCCACGAGCGGCTCGGCGATGCTGTACGGAATCGGGGTGACGATATCCACCCAGTGCCCGGCAAGCTCCGGCAGCGGCACCGGGAACGAGAGGATCAGCCGGCGCAGGCCGCGAATGCGCGCATAGCGCTGCATCATGTCGCGATACGACAGCACATCGCGGCCGCCGATTTCGAAGATGCCGCGCACGTCCGGATGGTCGAGCGCTTCCACGAGGTAGTCGAGCACCGACCGGATGCCGATGGGCTGGCAGTTGGTGTTCACGGCCGTCGGGGCGAGAATGATCGGCAGGCGCTCGACGATGTGGCGGATCATCTCGAAGCTGGCGCTCCCGGAGCCGACGATGACCGCCGCCCGGAACTCCAGCACCGGCACGCCCGCGGACGCCAGCGCCCGCCCCACTTCCTGGCGCGAATACAGGTGCGGACTGTGCACGAAGTCCGGCTCGCCCAACCCGCCGAGATAGATGATGCGCTTCACCCCCGCGCGCTCGGCCCCTTCGGCGAATGAGAGGGCCATCAGCCGGTCGCGCTCGCGATAGTAGCGGCCGGCCCTCATCGAGTGCACCAGGTAGTACGCGACGTCAATGCCGTCGAAGACGTTCCAGAAGATGTCGGGTTCCTCGAGGTCACCCGGCACGATCTCGACGCCCGGCCACGGATGACTCGCGAGCCGGCTCGGGTTTCGCGCCACGCAGCGCACACGATGCCCGCGCTCGAGCAGACGGGGGACGAGCCGCCCGCCGATATAGCCCGTGGCGCCCGTCACGAGCACGCGCAGCGGTGTCGCTGGTTCGTCGGGCATCGAGAAGGGGATCCGAGGGGCGTGCTGGCGAGGGAGCGAACGGCGCGGCGCCGGCGAGCCGGCGGCGCGGTCACTCGGGGTCCCAGAACATGCGACCCCGCTGGCGCAGAACGCCAGCGGGGTCGACAATTCGAATAGCTGGGGAGGGGATCGAACCCTCGACCTCACGATTATGAGTCGTGCGCTCTCAAACGTCCCCCTAGGGCCCCGGAATCCCTCCAAAGCGCGTTTTCAGAGGTGAACCGTGCGGGTGCGGCCGGTCCCGCCCGCCGCTGCTCTTCCCCGGCCGTGAGTTCAAAGGCAACAGCCACTGCAACACCCTTCGATCGCCCGAACCGCGCCTCTCAGCCAGCGCGCTTGAGATGGGTAGCCGAACATATGCCGAAGACGCGGTGTTCGGGTCGTTCGGAAGGAGGGCTGTGTGGGCGCTGATCGGCTTGGTGGGCCGGTCGAGGCAAAGTTGGTGGGAGTCAGACATGTGTCGTTTGTATCAGCATATGATACAAACGGCGCGACTTGACGTCACGCCGATGGCACTATAGAGTCAAATAGATGATGTTAGTATCATCGACTGATACAAAGGTACGCGCCATGACCCGATCCATCCCACCATCACTCGCGCGACTGGTCGAGCAGCTCGAACTGGAGCGCCCGGCCGCCGTCTCGGTCGCCCAAGTGGCCGAGATCATCGCGCGTACGAACGTGCGCACCCCGCCCCGCGTTGCCATTCAGCGACTCGCCAAGCGGGGGTGGTTGTTGCGCACGGGCGTCCGAGGCACCTGGGAATTTGCGCCGGCCGACCGCGCAGGCGCCTTCTCGGCGAACAACCCGCTACTCCCAGTGCAGGCATTCCTCCTTGTCGAGGAGACGCGGCGCCCCCGGGATGCGTCTGCCGAGGACGGCATCCTCGCCGAACCGCCGACACTGGCCTTGGCGTCGGCACTCTGGCTGCACGACCTGCTCGACCGGGCTCCGGAGCGGCCCGAACTGGCGGTCTCGCGCGGCATGAGCGCTCGCTCCGCGCTGCGGCGGCACTGCCGGCTGGTCCACTTTCGTTCGCACCTGCGGCCGGTGCGCAAAGGGGGCGTGTACGTGCACTCGCCGGCCACCGTGCTCGTGCACCTCGCACATCGTCCGCAGGACGTGCGAAGCTGGGCGTCCATCCTCGAGCATCTTGGGCGCCTCGTGGCGGCAGCGGATCCAGACCAGGTGCGCGAGGAACTGGCGGGCCGCCCGGCGGCGACGCGCGCGCGGCTTGCTTATCTCGTGCGCGGCGTGGCGCCGGCCTGGGCTGAGCGCCTGTACGCCACGCCTCGAGGACGGATCTGGTTTGGGCCTCGTCAGCAGCCGAAGCGATACGACCCCACACTGCGGATCGTCGATACGGTGCTGCCCGTGGCGCCCGCCGACCTCGCCGCCGCCGGGGCCACCGGATGATCGGTACCGCACACACGCTCACGATGGGCCATATCCATCGGCATGTCCCTCCGGCGTCGGCGCTCGACGTGCGCATCGCCGTGCTGGATATCGCGCAGGACTTTCTTCTCGCACATCTCCAGGCTCAGGGAATTTTTGAGGACTACGTCGTCTTCAAGGGCGGCACCGCCTTGCGAAAGACCTTCGCTGGGGCTGCCGGACGATTCTCGACCGACCTCGACTTTGCGGTCCGCACGAGCGACGTCGATCGCGGGACGGTGGCTGAGATGATCGCGGGGGCGTGCAACGTCACGCTGGGACCCTTCACCTTTCAGGCCACCAACCAACGCGCCCGCTGGCACGTGGCGGTGCAGAGCCCGTTCGGCAACCCGAGCCAAACAATCACGATCGAAGTCGGTCCCCCGTGCTGGCTCACACCCGACGTGCGCCCCGTTGTCACACACCAGACGCACGCGCGCTACGGCTTTGCGCTGCCCGCGCTGCCGACCATGCGCCTCGAGGAAATCCTGGCGGAGAAGGTGGCCCGCCTCACGCGGCTCGCGACCGCGCGGGACGCCTCCGACTTGGTGTGGGCCGCTACCACGTCACCGCACTCGACGTTCGCCCGACCATTTGTCCGCCATCTCGCGGTGCTCAAGGTGTGGGTGGACCATCATGGACTGCACCCCGGGTGGACGAAAGTGATCAGCCCGGTGCCCTTCGATCCCGATCGGTGGCTCGCCGCACGCGCCACATGGGATGACGAATCCATCGGGTTGCTCGCACACCCTGCCCCGCGACTCGCCGAACTCGAGGCGGATCTGCAGCGGTTGTACCAGGGGTTGCGCGACCTGACCCCGGAGGAACAGGCGTGGGCCGCCGCACAACACAAGGATCGCCGTGCGGTCATCGCGGCCATCCAAACGCTGCCCGACAGTGCCTTGAAGGACACCACCCTTTGGTAGCGCGCCTCGGACGTCCTCGCCGTCCTCCGGCGCCGTGTCGGGAAGGGCCCGCGCCCGCAGGTGCAGCCGCGGTTGCAGCCGCAGGTGTAGCCTTGAGGGACGGCCGTGGGGCCGGGGGTGACAGCGCCACCGCCTGCAGCGAGATGTGGCATGCGAATTCGCTGAAATCGCCCATGCCGCGTAATCCGCCCGTCTACTCGCCGCGCCGCGACCGCAGCGGCGGGCTGCCTGACGGCGCCGCGCATCAACGCGTGCATAAGCGTTCGCCCCACTCGTAACGTCTACTCTCCGTGCGCACCCCCCCCCCCGACGCCGAGGACCCCGTGGACGACCAGTTGGTGGTGCTGGCGGACCGCGCGGGCGACGACGTGGGCGCGTTTGAGCGGTTGGCAGTCGCAGTGCGCGGCACCGTCCTCCGGTGGGCGCGCGCAGCGACCGGTGATGCGGATGAAGCGGAGGACGTGGCGCAACTCGTGCTGCTCCAGCTCCAGCGAAGCATCGGTGGGGTCGCGGTGCGGGAGCGCTTCCGAAGTTGGCTCTTCAGGGTGACGCGGAATGTCGTGCTGGACCGCCGACGTCGCGAGCGGCGCCGCCAACTGCTCCTGGAGGCAGCGGACCACGAGGAGGGGATCGGTCAGAGCGTGTCTGAGGGGGATCCGCAGCCATCCTCACTGGAGCCGATCGTCAGGGCCTTCCTCGACACGCTGACACCGCGACAGCAACAGATCTTCGAGCTGGTCGATCTCCAAGGGCTGGCCGCCGTTGATGCTGCCGTCCGACTCGGTATCGCCGCCTCCACCGCGCGCGTGCTGCTGATGCAGGCACGGCGCACGATGCGCCTGAAGATGCTGGAGCAGCACCCACATTTGCTGGAGGACTACGGACGTGACCTGTAACGACGCGCTTCGTGCGCTACTTGACGCCGACTTGGAGGTCGTGGCCGCCGGCGAGGCATCGCCTCTGGGACTCCACGTCGCGGGCTGCGCGCGGTGTCAGGCGGTGCTCGCCGGACTGCGCGGAGACACGTCGCGTCTCGCCGCCGTCAGCGCGCGGCACCCGGTGCTTCGTCGCGCGACCGCACCTCGGATCGGGCGAGTGGCCCGGTGGCTCCGCCGGCCGGTCCCCCTCGCGGCCACAGTGCTGCTCGCATTCGTGGTGCTCACGCAGACCGTGCGCACACGTACCATGGCCAGCACCTCGACGGTACCGGCCAGCCGCCCGGATTCTGCGACAGGCGTCGCCCCGTCAGCGGCCGGCACGACGGGAGCGCCGGCGGCCAACACGCGTGCGCTGGCGCGTGTGGCCATCGCCCAGACTGGACTTCGCGCGGAGCGCATCGCGGCAACCCCCTTCCCGCCGCCGACGCGACTCGAGACAGGTGGGAGGCTGCTGGCACAATCATCACCACCGGTCCCTGTCGTGGTCGACCCGGTGGCGCTCATCGACGTACCGGCGACGGTCGCGGTGGCCACTGCGGGTGGACGCGCCGTGGTACTGCGTCCGAGCAACGAGAACATCACGGTAGTCTGGTTCTACTAACCCCTTCTTCGAGGACCACATCATGATCCGCTCCCTTCTGCGCATCGGCGCAGTCCTGTTGATGGCGACGGGTCCGGCGACCGCCCAGGACGCGCGGGAACCGATTCCTGTCCGCACGTTCGCCCTTCAGCGGCTGGAGGTGAAGGACGCGGCGAAGCTGCTCGCGCCCTACCTCCAGTCCCCCGCCGCCGGGGCCTTCGAGACTGGAAACGCGGTGCGCGCCATCACGGTCCGGGGCACGGCCCGCGAGCTGAAGACCGTGGACAGCTTGCTGACCATCTTTGATCGTGCACCCCGAGGCGTGCTCCTCCGCTTCCAGATCATCGAGGCGACAGAGGACACCAAGAAGGATCCGCGTATCGCGGAGGTGGATGCCTCCCTGCACGAGCTGTTCCGCTACACCGGATATCGGCTGATCGCAGAAGGGATCGCGAAGACGGAAGAAGCCCAAGGATTCGATGTCAGCCTGGGCGCCGAGGGCGCATCGTACTCGGTTCGCGGCGCAGTGATCAGCGCGGAACTGCCGAATGGGTCGATCCGACTGAGCGTATCGATGAATCAGCCAATGGTGATGGGAAGCCAGTCGCTGTTCGCAACGCAGCTCACGGTGCCAGTCGGGCAGATGGTGGTGCTCGGGTCCGCATCGCCCCGCTTCTACGAGCGGAAGGCCGGAGACACGACAGGTACCGCCGTGCTTCTGCAGGCGCCTCGGCAAGGCCGGCCGGTCATCCTCACCGTGCGTCCGGACGTCATCGGGAACCGGTAGCGCGAACGGCTTGCAGGTGGGGGTGTGCCCGCCTGGGGGGCACTGGCGACGGCCGGGCGGCGTCCGTCACGGGGCGCTGTCCGGCCGTCCTGGTCGGGGCGTATCCGCTCTCCGCGTTCCTGTACCCGCCCGCGCAGGTGTGGAGACGTATGTCACCGTCGCTCGGCGCGCCTGCTAGGACTCCATGGGAATGCGCCGCTTCGCGCATCACGCAATTGGCAATCCGAGTTTGCTGCGAATTCGAGACTGCTGATGGAGCTATCCACTAATCGCGCCGACCCAGCGCGCCAATCGGAGCAGCGCAACGACAAACGTTGGTGCTGACTGCGCAGCCAGGGAGATCGGCCCCGGGCAGCTGGCCCGAGTGCACGACGCTGGCTAGCGTGCCCGCCCGCGGCCGCAACTTTGAAGCGCCGCAGCACAACACCAGTCGCCAGACTGTTCACGCGGCGAATCGGATCGAATTGACTCGACTCTTCGCCGTTCTGCTCTTCGGACTGCCCTCGATGCTGCTGGCGCAGTCGAACCTGCTGGTCGCCGCTCTGCAAGCAGGCGCGGTCGCCGAGCAGTCGCTTGATCGCGAGGATGGTCGATGGGGATCCGTCGGCCTTGTGTGGAAGATGGACGGGCATCTTGACGCCGCAGGACGGCTGAAACTCGCCAGCCACATTGTCCCGCTGTTCGTCGGCGATTTCACCTGTGTTCGTTCGGGTGGACGTCGCGAGTACACGGGGGCTCTCACCGCTGAGGTCGCGTGGTGGAGTGGACGTGGCAACGGGCTTCACGCCATGGTAGCGCCTGGTGCAGCGCTACAGCACATGCCGGCGGCGCGGTCACTCGGGGTCCCGGAACATGCGACCCCGCTGGCGCGGAACGCCAGCGGGGTCGACTTTTCGAATAGCTGGGGAGGGGATCGAACCCTCGACCTCACGATTATGAGTCGTGCGCTCTCACCAGCTGAGCTACCCAGCCATGAAGCCTTGTAATATACGGGGGCGCGGCACTGACTCAAACCCCCGGGTTGCGCGCGTTTCGCGCGCAGGGTATCTGAGTCATCGCCCCGCTTCCCGCAACCGAGTGCATCGGACAGTCGTCCTCTATTGATGAGTCCCGACGATCTTTTCAAGCGCCCATTTCCGGACGAAAATTACGTGCCGCCGGATGAAGCGGACCTGCGCAAGCAGGCCCTGCAGAAGGCGTACGAGATCGCGCAATCCATCACCACCGAACAGGCCCGCGAAGCAGAGGCCGCGCTGGCCAAGCCGCCGGTGGACCGCGGCCCACTGCTGCGCGCCGTCAATGCCGCGCTCGCGGTAAGCATCGCCGTCTGGCTCTTTGTCGCGCCGCCCGAGTGGCTGCCGCAGACGGCGCGCGATCGCCGCACGTCCGAGCAGCGAGAAGTGGGGCTGCGGCTCGTGCTCGCCATGGAGGCGGCCCGGGTGACGGCCTACCGCGACGCGGAAGGTCGGCTCCCCGCATCGCTCGCCGAGGCGGGAGGCGACGCACGGGGCGTCACGTACGTGGTGGTGGACGAGGCGCGCTTCACGCTGGCCGCCTCCGATGGCCCCTCCTCCGTGACGTACGACAGCACGCAGCCGCTCGACGACCTGCTCGCCGTCACCGGGCGCGGCCGATGACGGGCTCGGGGCCGATTCGCGAGCCGCGCACGGGTGAGCGGCGCCCGGGCGAGCCGCGCACCGGCGAACGGCGCCCCGGCGAACGGCGCCCCGGCGAGCCGCGCACCGGCGAGCGCACGGCTGAACTTGGCGCGGGCGGTCGCCGTCGTCCCCGGGGCGCCGAATCCCGCTCGGCGGCGCCGGCCGACGTCTCCTGGTTCGAACTGCACGCGACTCGCATTCGATGGGCCACCTGGATCGGCATCGCCCTTATCGCCCTGCGCCTGATCGCCCCGCGACCGGATGGGTGGCGGCGCTGGAGCGACGCGGCGGCGGCGCTCAGCGACGTTGAACAGGCGCGGACCGCGGCCCTGATGTACTACCAGGCTGCCGATCGCCAGTGGCCAGCACCGGGGCGACCCGGCGTCGCGCCGGCCGGCATGCTCCCCTTTCTTCCGGGCAGTGTCTCCTTCGCACGGGCTCGCTACCGGTTGAGCTGGGAGTACGCGGCTGACACTACGAGCGGCGCGCGCGTCATCGGCATCAGCGTGCTGGGCGACGACCCTCGGCTGGCCGAAGCCATGGCGCTACGGGCGCCGGCGGGCATGCCGTTCGTCGTGAGCGGCCGCCGGTTTGTGGCGCTCATTGCGTCGGCGCCGGGACGGTAGTTCGGCGCTCGAGCGATCGGCCCGCGTCGAGACGACGGGCCGGCGCCAACGCAAAACGGCCGGTCCCTGAGGACCGACCGTTTGCGTTCATGGCGGGGGCGGGATTTGAACCCGCGACCTTCGGGTTATGAGCCCGACGAGCTACCAGGCTGCTCCACCCCGCGTCAA
>JAJZRK010000143.1 GCA_021802745.1 bacterium | reverse complement strand
AGCGAGTCAATCGGAGGCGGCACCGGCTCCTGCGAAACCGCCGGCGAGGCGCCGCTCAGTCCGATGAACAGTGCTGCGGCCCCGGCCCAGCGTCGCGCGCTTGACCCGTGCGGTGAACGGCCGGCATAGTTGCCCAGAAGGCCGACCGGTGTCGAGGAGGAAGTCGCGATGCGTCGCATATGGTCTGGATTCTGCCCCATTGGGATACGCGTACTGGGAACGTGCGCGCTCGTCCTCGTCCCCGCCAGCCTCTCCGCGCAAAGCATGGTCGCCGGTCGCGTGGTGCTGCAGGAGAAGCCGGGGGAGAAGACCACCGACTACGGCAATACGGTCGTCTGGCTGGAGCCCGCGTCGGGCGCAACGCGTGCGATGCCCGTGCGGACGCAGGTGGGAATGAGCGAACGGACCTTCACCCCGCACGTGCGCGTCGTTCCGGTCGGTTCCACCGTCGCGTATCCCAACCAGGATCCGTTCACGCACAACGTCTTCTCCACGACGCCGGGCGCCCTCTTCGACCTGGGCGCCTATGCGAGCGGCACCAGCAAGGGCTACACATTCCGGAAGACGGGGGCATACCCGACGTACTGCAACATCCACGCGAAGATGGCGGCTTACGTGGTGGTCGTGAACACGCCGTGATACGCACAGGCCGCCGCGGACGGACGCTGGCAGGTGACGAATGTGCCGGCCGGACGATACCGGCTCACGGTCTGGCACGAGCGTGCGCCGCAGGTCTCCACGGATGTGGAGGTGTCCGCCGGCGGCTTGTCGGGAGTGGAGACGATGCTCGACGCGCGCGGGCACCGGGTGGTGGCGCACAAGAACAAGTTCGGCCGCGACTACACGAACGCCGGCGTCGTCTACTAGCGCCGGCTGTCCGTGCTCTCCGTGACCTCACGCGGCTTCTCGCTCACCACCCGCATCTTTGGCAGCACGGCCGCCGTCGTGGCGGCGGTGCTGGGCGTGACGCTCTTCTTCACGTCACGGCAGGCGGCGCGCACCGCTGACGCCACGGTGGACCGCGCGCTGGCGCAGGCCAGCAGCCAGATCGCGTCGCAACTCGACGCGCGCCGCCGCGAGTTACAAGGCCAGTCGGAGACGTTTGCGCAGGACCCCAACTTTCGTGCGCTGTTGCAGAGCAACTCGCGGCCGGGCGACGTGCTGGACCAGGTGATCGAGGCGCAGCAGCGCATCGGCGCCGACTGGACGCAGGCGACGGACGCCGGCGGCGTGCTCGTCGCCAAGAGTGATGATCCCGGCGCCCAGCCGGTGGACCTGTCCGAGTCGGCGCTCATCGCGGGCGCGCTGGGCGGCGCCGCGTCGCACGGCTACGGACGCGAGCCGGCGCCACGCGGGCTCTTGCAGGCGACCGCGGTGCCGGTCACGGTGCAGGCGGGCGGCGGCGAGCGCGTGGTCGGCACCCTGATGGTCGTGCGTGCCATCGACGAGGGGTTCGCGCAGTCGGTGAAGGCCGCGTCCTCCGATTCCATCGATGTCGCGTTCTTCATGCTCGACGCGGCGCGGCCGCGACTGGTGGCCAACACGATCGGCGTGGGCGACGAGGTCCTCGAAGCCGTTGCCAGCATCGAGTGGCCCGCGATGCCGGACACCGCCGGCGCGCCGCCGCCGATGCGCACGACGGTGCGCATCCTCGGTGAGCAGTTCGTGGCGCTCGGTATGCCGCTGCGCGCGGCGTCCGGCTCGCTGGTCGGCGGGATGCTCGTGCTCAAGGACCGCGATCGCGAGTTCGCCGCCTTCCGGCAGCTGACGCGGGTGATCATCGTGTGGGGCGTGGTGGGACTCGCGCTCGCCGGGCTGCTGGCGTTCGGCATCGCGCGGCAGATCACGCGTCCGGTGCGCTCGCTCGTGGCGGCCACACGGCGCGCGGCCGACGGCGACTTACACGGCCGACATCGCCGTCACGGCGGAAGGGGAGATTGGCGCGCTGGCCGACGCGTTCCGCGCGATGCTCGCCGACCTGCGCAGCAAGCAGGCGCTCGTGGACTTTCTCGGGCACGGGTCCAATGACGCGCGCACCGTGATGCTGGCGTCGGGCGCGTCGTCCACGATGGCGCGGCAGGCGATGGAAGGCGGCGTGGCCCCCGGCATGACCTTCGCGAACCGATATGAGGTGAAGGAGCTGCTCGGCGCTGGCGGCATGGGCCTCGTATTCCGCGCCGTGGACACGGAGCTGGGCGAGGTGATCGCGCTGAAGACGCTGAAGAAGGAGATGCTCGACCAGGACCCGAACGCGCTCGAGCGGTTCAAGAGCGAGATCCGTCTGGCGCGGCGCATTTCGCACCGCAATGTCGGGCGCACGCACGACCTCGGCGAGCACAGCGGCGCGTACTTCATCACGATGGAGTACGTCGAGGGGCGGTCGCTGAAGGAGCTCATCCGCGAACGCGGGCGGTTGCCGGTTCCGGTGACGCTGACGGTGGGGAAGCAGCTGTGCCGCGCACTGGAAGTGGCGCACGCGGCCGGGGTGATTCATCGCGACGTGAAGCCGCAGAACATGGTGGTGCAATCGGACGGCGTGCTGAAGGTCATGGACTTCGGCATTGCGCGGCTCGCCACCGGACACGGCAGCATGACGCATGCGGGGATGATCGTCGGGACGCCGGAGTACATGTCACCGGAGCAGCTGATGGGGGACGAGCTCGATGGGCGCGCCGACATCTACGCGGTGGGGTGCGTGCTGTACGAGTGCCTGGTGGGGAATACGCCGATCACGGCCGACACGCCGATCACGATCATCGCCAAGGTGATGGAGGAGACGCCGCCGGCGCCGCACACGGTGCACGCGGACATTCCGGTGGCGCTGAGCGACCTGGTGATGGCGTGCCTGGCGAAGCAGGCGGCGGATCGGCCGGCGACGGCGCTCGAGGTGCACGACCGGCTCGAGGCGATCGGATAGCGTAGCCCTCGCGCCCGTCCCCCGGAGGTGCCATTGTTGCGTCATGCCAGAGTCGGACGAAATTCGCCGCCTTGAGCAGACGCTCGCGCGGCTCGACCGCGAACTGGGCGAGGCGCGCCGTGCGTTGGTCGCCCTGGGTGCGCATCAGGCGGATGTCCATCCCCTGACAGCCGCTCCGCCGCCCGCCACGGCGCCGGTTCTACCGCCGGCTTCTCCGGCGCTGTCGGCGTCCGCGCAAACGCCAGACCGACAGGGGCAGGCACAAACGCCGTCCCGCGCTCCCGCGCCGCGTTCCCGCGTCACCGGCGAGCACATCATTGAACAACTGGTTGGCCGGTACGGCGCGCTCGCACTCGGCGTCGTCACCATCGTCATGGGCGCGGGGGCGTTGGTCTCGTGGGCGTTGCGCCAGGGGCTGCTGACGCCGGCGGTGCGTGTGCTCCTGGGTTCGCTGCTGGCGGTGACGCTTGCCGGCGCAGGCTTGCTGCTGCGTGCGAGGGGAAGCCGGCCGTTCGGGCATATACTGCTCGCGCTCGCACTCGCCGTGGTGCATGTGGTGGCGTGGGGCGCGGGTCCACAGCTTGGTCTGGTGCGAGTCGACGTGTCGCTCGCCATCGCCGCCGTGGCCTCCGCGGTCCTCTCGGCGCTTGCGTTGCACGACGAGAGCGAAGCGCTCTTCGCGGTGGGTGTGGGCGGCGCGCTGCTGGCGCCGTTCGTGCAGCGCTCCGGCGCAGAGCACTTCGTGCTGCTGGCCGCCTACGGCGCGGTCGTCTCCGTCGCGGCCCTCCGGACGATTGCGGCGCGTCCTTGGCGGATGGTGGCCGCCATCCTCGGGCTCGCCGTGTTCGCGTACGCGCGGGCACTCGGCGCGTATCACGCCGACGCCCCCTGGATGAGCCGCAACCTGACGGCCGGCTTTGTCCTCGTCCTGTCGGCGGCGGCGCTCGCGCTTACGCGACCGCCGCTGCGCGCGTGGATTGCGCTGGCGTTTCTCGCGATCGGCGTCGTGAACATCAGGACGCCGCATCTGCTGGGCGACACGCCACGCGACATCCTCATGGGCGCTCCGGACGTGCTCCTCGTTGCGGTGACGGGTGCCGCGCTCGCGCTGTTCGCGGCGCGCGAGCTGCCAGAGGAAACCCGGGGATGGTGGACTGCCGGTGCGCTGGCGCTCCCTGCGGCGTTTCTGATGCGCGCGCTCGGGTCGCTGGTGCCTGTTCGCGCTGACGGATTCGGCGGCCTGACGCATGCTGCCGTCGTCGGGATCTGGGTGTTGGGCTACGCGGTCGCCGCGCGAGTGGGGCAGGGACCGCGACGTGGCGCGTTACTGGCGACGTCCGGCATCGCGGCGACGTGGGCCGTCGTGCTCGCCATGCACGCGTGGCCGCATTTCGTTCCCGCGGCCTGCGCCGTCGTGGCGATCGGCGCCGTGCTGGTGTCGCGTCGCGAGGATCAGCCGCTGGTGCTGGTGGCTGCGGCCTTCGCCGCCGCTATCGGCTACTGGCGCGGCATGGCGAAAGTGATGGGCCAGTTCGGCTATGCGGCCCCGTTCTCCACCCTGCCCTCGCTGTCGCTCGCGGCCGGCATGGCGGGCTTGGGCATCGCCGCGCGGTTCACGCCAGACGCCTTGCTGCCGTCCCGCACCGTTCGGCTGCCGGCACGCACGGTCGCCTGGGTTGGCCTGGCGGTGGGCTGTTTTCTGTGGTGGCGCGCCGAGTTGGCCCGTGCCTACAGCGCCGATGCGGCGACCTTCCTGCTGATCGTCTACCACGCCGCCTGCGGCGTGCTGGTCCTCTGGCGAGGACGTGCCGTGGGATCGCAACGCCTTCGCCAGGCTGGACTTGCGCTCTCGCTGTGGGCGGCACTGACGGCGCTCTCCGGGGCTTCCGGCGTACAGCAGATCGCTCTGCGAGTTGGGAGCTACCTTGGGGTCGGCGGCTTCCTGCTGGCGGTTGCATGGTGGTACCGGGAGGGACAGGAGCCCGCAGGAAGCAGCGAGGGCTGAGCCCAACCGCCGGCGGGGGAGGTCGGGGCTGAGGCGGGCTGGCGCCGCCCCGGACTGGGGTCACGGCATCGCCGTCCAAATCGCCAATCCCAATCCGGGATCCCCATCCTCAATCGCAGTTCAACCCTTGACAGCACAAGGAATTGCGCTACCTTCCGCAGGCTACAGGGAATTGCAGAGAAACGCGTTCTTCATAGCCGACCACTTCGGTGGACGACCGGGAGACTGCGCCCGGCATTATGGGCCCGCCAACTGACTGGATGCGGTTGTCAGCGCGGGGGCGAAGGACCAAGCCGACCGATGACGCACGGGAGCGATCGTGGCCCGCGCCGAGGTTTCCGAAAAGCAACGCAGGACAACTCAACGTCGGGGCTCGCACAGCCTGACGCGCCGAGGGTCCCCATTCGCGCAGCAGTGGCGAGTGCACCCGGCGAGGGCGGATGGATACCGACTCACTCTCTGGTACAGGGAGCAGGGTGTACGGTCCAGCCGCGTTTTCGTTCCCTCGAATTCAGCAGCCGCGGCAGCACGCGCGATCCACTTTTTCGGTCCCCGCTCTCTCTCACATGGCCCGCGAGACAGAACTCAAGTATTACCGCAACATCGGCATCATGGCCCACATTGATGCCGGCAAGACCACGACGACTGAGCGCGTCCTCTATTACACGGGGAAGTCGCACAAGATCGGCGAGGTGCATGACGGCGCGGCCACGATGGACTGGATGGAGCAGGAGCAGGAGCGCGGCATCACGATCACGTCGGCCGCGACGACCTGCTTCTGGATGCGCCACGGCCAGAGCGACACGAAGGGCGACGGGCCGGAGTACCGCATCAACATCATTGACACCCCGGGGCACGTGGACTTCACCGTCGAGGTGGAGCGTTCGCTGCGCGTGCTCGACGGCGCGGTGGCGCTGCTCGACTCGGTGGCCGGCGTCGAGCCGCAGACCGAGACGGTGTGGCGCCAGGCGGACCGCTACAAGGTCCCGCGCATGATCTTCGCGAACAAGATGGACCGCGTCGGCGCGAACTTCGAGCGCTGCATGACGATGATCAAGGACCGCCTGACGAAGAACGCCTACGCGCTGCAGCTGCCGGTGGGCTCCGGCGAGCTGTTCACGGGGCACATCGACATCATCGAACGCAAGCAGTACATCTTCGACGAGGAGACGCTCGGCAAGACCTTCACGGTCACCGAGGTCCCCGCCGACATGGTGGAGAAGGTGGAGGCGGCGCGCCATGAGCTGGTGGAAGCGGCCGTGATGCACGACGACGAGCTGATCGAGAAGTACCTGCACGACGGCGCGGACTCGCTGACGGTCGCCGAGATCCGCCACGCGATCCGCGCGGCGACGATCAAGATGGCGTTCTGCCCCGTGCTCTGCGGCGCCTCGTTCAAGAACAAGGGCGTGCAGGCGCTGCTCGACGCCGTCATTGACTACCTGCCGTCGCCGACGGAGAAGCCGGCGATCCAGGGGCACCTGCCGCACCACGACGAGACGTACGACACGCGCGAGGTGAACGACGAGGCGCCGTTTGCGGCGCTCGCGTTCAAGATCGCCACCGACCCGTTCGTCGGCCGCCTGACGTTCTTCCGCGTCTACTCGGGCATCCTGAAGGCCGGCTCGCACGTCTACAACAGCACGAAGGACAAGCGCGAGCGCATCGGCCGCCTCCTCCAGATGCACGCCAACAAGCGCGAGGAGATCGAGGAAGTGCGCGCCGGCGACATCGCCGCGGCGATCGGCCTCAAGGAGACCCGCACCGGCGACACGCTGTGCGACGAGGACAGCCCGATCATCCTCGAGGCGATGAAGTTCCCGACGCCCGTCATTGACGTCGCGGTCGAGCCGAAGACCAAGGCCGACCAGGACAAGATGGGCATCGCGCTGAACAAGCTCGCCGAGGAAGACCCGACCTTCCGCGTCCACACCGACGCCGAGACGGGGCAGACGATCATCTCGGGGATGGGCGAGCTGCACCTCGAGATCATCGTGGACCGCATGATGCGCGAGTTCAAGGTGGACGCCAACGTCGGCCGCCCGCAGGTGGCGTACCGCGAGACGATCCGCAAGCGCGTCACGAAGATCGAGGGCAAGTTCATCCGCCAGTCGGGCGGCAAGGGCCAGTACGGCCACGTCGTCATCAACGCCGAGCCGGCGCCGGTGGGGCACGGCTACGTGTTCGAGGACAAGATCGTCGGCGGCGTGATCCCCCGGGAATACATCTCCCCGGTGGAAGCCGGCATCAAGGAAGCGCTGGAGAACGGCATCCTCGCCGGCTACCCGATGGTGGACGTGAAGGTCGAACTCGTCTACGGGTCGTACCACGACGTGGACTCGAGCGAGATGGCGTTCAAGATCGCGGGCTCGATGGCCATCAAGGAGGCGGCGCGGGCCGCCCAGCCGGTGATCCTCGAGCCCATGATGAAGGTCGAGGTCGTCACCCCCGAGCAGTACATGGGCGACGTGCTCGGCGACCTCTCCGCGCGCCGCGGCAAGATTGGCGGCATGATGCAGCGCGGCGAGGCGCAGGTGATCGCGTCCACCGTGCCGCTGAGCGAGATGTTCGGGTACTCGACGCGGCTCCGCAGCCAGACGCAGGGGCGCGCGGTGTACTCGATGGAGTTCTCGCACTACGAAGAAGTGCCGAAATCGAAGATGGAAGAGATCGTTTCCAAGGCGAAGTAACCCCGTACCACCCTTTTCTCAGACAGGACCCTTTCCAATGGCCAAGGCAAAGTTCGAGCGGACCAAGCCGCACGTAAACGTGGGCACGATCGGCCACGTCGACCACGGCAAGACGACCCTGACCGCCGCCCTCACGAAGGTGTCGGCCGACAAGGGCTACGGCACCAAGTATATCTCGTACGACCAGGTCGCGAAGGCCTCGGAGTCGCAGGGGCGCCGCGACTCGACGAAGATCCTCACGATCGCCACGTCGCACGTGGAATACGAGACGGCCAACCGCCACTACGCCCACGTCGACTGCCCCGGGCACGCCGACTTCGTGAAGAACATGATCACCGGCGCCGCGCAGATGGACGGCGCGATCCTGGTGGTGTCGGCCGTGGACGGCCCGATGCCGCAGACGCGCGAGCACATCCTGCTCGCCCGCCAGGTGAACGTGCCGAAGGTCGTGGTCTTCCTCAACAAGTGCGACCTCGTGGACGACCCCGAGCTCCTCGACCTCGTCGAG
>JAJZRK010000142.1 GCA_021802745.1 bacterium | reverse complement strand
CCTCGAAAGCGTGTACACGTACGAGGGGACGCATGATGTGCACTCGCTCGTGATCGGGATGGCGGAGACGGGACTGAACGCGTTTAAGTAAGAGAAACAACAGAGAAACAACAGAGAAACAACAGAGAAACAACAGAGAGACAACAGAGAGACAACAGAGAAACAACAGAGAAACAACAGATGGGCATCATCCTCAGAGTGCGCTGCACGGCCTCTTTTCGTGGGTCTTCTACGCGCCGCTCGCCTTTCTCGGCATGCCATGGCAGCTGTTCGTGGCCTGCAACGCGCTGAACCTCGTGTACCAGTTCTGGATCCACACGCGCGCCGTGGGCAAGCTCGGACAGGTGGCCGAGTATGTCCTCAACACGCCGTCGCACCATCGCGTGCATCATGGGGTGAACCCGAAGTACCAGGACCGCAACTACGCCGGCGTCTTCATCACGTGGGACCGGCTGTTCGGCACCTTCGTGGCGGAAGAGGAGGAGCCGGTGTATGGGCTGACCCATCCGCTGCGCAGCTGGAACCCGCTGTGGGCAAACGTGCACGTCTTCTGGCAGATCGCCAAGGACGTGTGGACGGCGGCGACTCGGCGACCTTCGTCCTGCTGGTTAGCGCGACGACGCTGCCGATGGCGCAGCTTGCCGGCGGCGGTTTCTATGTCGCGATCTCCCTGACCTCAATCGGCGGGATCTTCGAGGCGGAGCGGTGGGCCGCACCGCTCGTAACCTCACGCCTGGTCGTGCTCGGCGCGGTGACGGCGGTGCTCTGGCGAACGCAGGTGGCGCCCGGGTGGTTTGCCGTGCTCACCGCGGTGGCGGTGGTGCTGTCACTCGCCTGGTTCATGCCGCGGCGGGCGTATCTGACGGAGAATACGCCGGCGCCGGTGATGCAGTAGTGGTAGACGGTAGACGGTAGACGGTAGACGGTAGAGGGTAGACGGTAGACGGTAGACGGTAGATGGCGAATAAGAGGTTGTGGGGGCAATTTGAAACAGCGGAATGCCGCTGCTGGACGTAGCAATTCGTGACACATCACTGACGCACAGAAACCTTCAGGCAGGTGTCCATTGATCAACCGCACTCGACACTACTCACTCCTGCTCGCCGCGGTGCTGGCCGCCGCGTGCGCAGGCGAAACCGATCCGACACGGGCCAAGGTCAGCGGCGAGGGCATCGCCTCCATTGACACGGCCGTCATGATGCACCACATCGGCGTGCTCGCCGCCGACTCGCTGCTCGGGCGCGCGCCGGGCACGCTGGGTGAGGAAAAGACGTCCGCATACATCGAGGCGCAGTTCTCCGGCATGGGACTCAAGCCCGGCAATCCGGACGGCACCTTCATCCAGAAGGTCCCGCTGGTCGGCATCACCGTGACGAACAGCCCGACGCTGACGTTCGCGAAGGGCGGCACCAAGGCATCGCTGAAGTGGCGCGATGATTTTGTCGCGTGGACCAAGCACGTCAGCCCCTCGGCGGCGCTCAAGAACTCGGAGCTCATCTTCGTCGGCTACGGAGTCGAGGCGCCGGAGTTCGGGTGGGACGACTTCAAGGGCGCGGACCTGAAGGGCAAGACGATGGTCATGCTCGTCAACGACCCGCCGGTCGCCGACACGGCGTTCTTCGGCGGCCCGCGCATGACGTACTATGGGCGCTGGACGTACAAGTACGACCAGGGCATGAAGCACAAGGCGGCCGGCGTCCTGATCGTGCACGAGACCAAGGAGGCGGGCTATCCCTTCGCGGTCGTACAGGGGCGAGCCTCGGAGCAGTTTGACCTCGTGACCCCCGACAAGAACATGGGGCGCGCTGACGTCGAAGGGTGGATCACGCTCGACCAGGCGAAGGCGCTGTTCAAGATGGCCGGCCAGGATTTCGACTCACTGAAGGCGAAGGCGGCCACCAAGGAATTCGCGCCCGTGCCGCTCGGCGTCACGGCCAGCGTCGCGCTGCAGAACAAGCTGCGCACGGTCGAGTCGCGGAACATCGTCGCCCGGCTCGAGGGCAGCGACTCGACGATGAAGAACGAGTACGTCATCTACAACGCCCACTGGGACCATTTCGGCGTCGGCGCCAAGGTGAATGGGGACTCGATCTACAACGGGGCGTCGGACAACGCAACCGGCGTCGCGGGGCTGCTCGCGATCGCCAAGGCGTTCACGCTGCCGCCGCTGCCGAAGCGTTCCATCATCTTCCTCGCGGTGACCGGCGAGGAGCAGGGGCTGCTCGGGTCGCAGTACTACGCGACCAACCCGCTGTACCTCATCAACAAGACCGTGGCCGTCATCAACATGGACGGACTCAACACGTGGGGCAAGACGTCGGACATCGTCGTGATGGGCTATGGCGCCTCCGACCTCGACGACTACGCGCGCGTTGCGGCGGAAGAGCAGGGCGGGCGCGTGCTGCGGCCCGACGCCGAGCCGGACAAGGGGTACTACTACCGCTCCGATCACTTCAACTTCGCCAAGGTCGGCGTGCCGGCGTTCTATCCGGGCGCGGGCGTGACGTTCGTCGGCAAGGACTCCACGTACGGCATGCAGAAGCGCGCCGAGTACGTGACGAATGACTATCACAAGCCGTCGGACGAGATCAAGGCGGGCTGGGATCTCTCCGGCGCCGTGCAGGATGCGCAGCTCTACTACATGATTGGCTTCCGCGTGGCCGACGCGCCGAAGTGGCCGGAGTGGAAGCCGGGCAACGAATTCCGTGCCATTCGGGAAGCAAGCTTGAAGAAGTAGGGCGGGGTTCAGTGATGGGAGGGTGACGGTAGACGGTAGACGGTAGACGGTAGACGGTAGACGGACGATGGCGGATGACTGCGCGATATCGCGGTCATCCGCCATCTACCGTCGACCGTCTACCGTCTACCGTCACTTATCCCGCGTCCGCTTCCTCCGCACCGCCAACCGTCCTCGCAGTCCGCGCGGAATCATCGTCAGCACCCGCCACAGAATCTTGTTGCGCCACCCGGGGACGCAGATCACGGGGCCGCCCGCTTCGAGCTGGCGCAGCGACGTCTCGGCCACGTGCTCGGCCTTGCCCCACAGCCAGCCCGGGATCTGCTGCTTGACGTGCGGCATCTCCGCGTGAATCTCGGTGTGCGTGAAGCCGGGGCAGAGCGCCTGCACCCGCACCCCGGCGCCGCGCACCTCCGTGTCGAGGCCGAGCGAGAACGAGGTGAGGTACGCCTTGGTCGCCGAGTAGTTCACGTTGCCGGGGCCGAACAGGAAGCCGGCGATCGAGCTGACATTGATGATGCCGCCGGCGCCATGGGCGACCATGCGCGGCAGGGCCGCCGCACACAGGCGCATGGGGGCGAGCACGTGCAGGCGCAGCATGTTCATCTGCGGTGCGAGCGGGATCTTGTGCAGCTTGCCGGTGGTCGCGCCGCCGGCGTTGTTGACCAGCAGGTCGAGGCGTGGCAGGGCGGCGATGCGCGCCGCCACCGCCTCACGCCCTTCGTCGGACGCCAGGTCGGCGGTCCAGCAGTCCGCGGCGATCTGGTGGCGTTCCGCCAGTTCGCGCGCCAGCGCCTCGAGGCGCGCCGTGGAACGCGCGACGAGGATCAGGTCGTAGCCGCGCCGGGCGAGGGCCTCGGCGAAGGTGCGGCCGATGCCGGCGGAAGCGCCGGTGACGAGGGCAAGCGGCATGAAGGATGATTGAGGATTGGGAATCCGGACTCCGAATGCGGATCGCGATCGAGGACTTCGACTGGCGATGCACCGAGCCACAAAGATGGGGGCGGCGGCCTGGCCGGGCCACCGTGCGCTGCCGCTTCCGCCGCCTTCCCCGCGGACTATCTTTCGTTCGCACTCCAACCGAGGGTTTTCACGGTGAAATTGGCCGTGTGCATCAAGCGCGTTCCCGACATGGAAGGGCGCTTCAAGATCGCCGCGTCGGGCGCCGGCATTGACGAGGCCGGGCTCAAGTTCGACATGTCCGACTTCGACGGGTACGCCGCCGAGGTGGCCATCCAGATCACCGAGAAGCTGGGCGCCGGCGAGGTGACCGTCATTTCGCTCGGCCCCGACGTGGTGCAGGAGACGCTGCGCAAGGCGCTCTCGATGGGCGCGCACCGGGCGGTGCAGCTCAAGCACGATGCGCCGGTGAGCGACGGCCTCGCCATCGCCACCGCGCTGGCGGCCGAGCTCAAGGACGGCGGCTACGACCTGATCCTCTGCGGCCGCATGGCGGTGGACACGCAGAACCGCTCCACGGGCGTCTTCGTCGCGGAACTGCTCGGCCTGCCGGTCATCACCGCCATTTCGCAGCTGAACGTCGAAGGCGGCGTGGTGAAGGCGCGGCGCGAACTGGAAGGGGCCTACGAGCTCATCGAGTGCCCGCTCCCCGCCGTGGTCACGATAGATGAAGGCATTGCCCGCGCGCGCTATCCCTCGCTGAAGGGCATCATGGCGGCCAAGAAGAAGCCGCTCGACGTGAAGCCGGCTCAGCTGGGGGCGATCACGTACCAGCTGGAGAAGATGGAACTCCCCGCCGAGCGGGCCGCGGGGCGCATCATCGGCGAGGGGAAGGATGCCGTGCCCGAACTCGTCCGTGTCCTCAAGGAAGAGGCGAAGGTGCTCTAATGGCGAACATACTCGCATTCTCCGAAACGCGCCTTGGCGAGCTGCGGCGCGCCGGGCTCGAGACCGTCACGGCCGCGCGCCGGGTGGCCGATGCCACCGGCGGGCAAGTGCACGCCGTGCTCGTGGGGGCGCCCGGTGTCGCCCAGCACGCCGCCCGGCTGGCCGCCCACGGCGCCGACGTGGTGCTCGTGATGGAGCACGACGCGTTTGCCAACTACAATCCGGAAGTCATCGCGGCCACGCTCGCCGCGCGTCTGGGCGGCGGCTACCGCGCGGCGTTCTTCGCGGCGAGCGCCATTGGGCATGACCTCGTGGCGCGTGTCGCGGCAAAGATGCGGCTCGCGTACGCGTCCGACGTCACGGAATTCACGTTCACGGCCGATTCGGTGGCGGTGGCGCACCCCGGCTACACGAACAAGATCGTCCAGCGTTTTGTGCTGAAGGCGACGCCCGCGCTCATCTCGCTGCGCGCTGGCGCCGTGCTTCCGGTCGAAAACCCGAAAGCGGGCGCCGTCGAGGCGCTCGCGCCGGCGGCCGATCCGACGGCCGTGCGCGTGAAGGTCACGCTCACCGAGAAGGCGGCTGGCGGCAAGATTGACCTCGGCGAGGCCCCGGTGATCATCGCCGGCGGCCGCGGACTCAAGGAAGCGGCCAACTTCAAGCTCGTCGAGGACCTCGCGGCGGCGTTCGGCAATGCGGCGGTGGGCGCCACGCGCGCCGTCACCGACGACGGCTGGCGTCCGCACTCGGACCAGATTGGCCAGACGGGGCGGCTGGTCAGCCCCGACCTATACGTGGCATGCGGCATTTCCGGCGCAATCCAGCACCTGGCCGGCATGCGCACGTCGAAGACGATCGTCGCGATCAACAAGGACAAGGAAGCGCCCATCTTCAAGGTGGCCGACTACGGCATCGTGGGCGACGTGCTGGACGTCCTGCCCGTCCTCACCGACGCGGTGAAGGCGGCCCGGGCGGGGGCGTAGCCGCGCCCGTCAGATCTCCGTCTTGCGCTGGCCGACCATGCGGAGGGCGGCGTTAATGATGCCATGCAGGATGCCGTACGCCAGCAGCGCCACGAGGATCGGCACGACCAGCGTGTAGCCGCCCTCCGCGCTCTGGCTGGGCACGATGCCCCGGAACGGCGCGTAGAACGGGCTCGAGATCGTGTTGATGAACTGCACGAATCCGTTCGACGATCGCGCGGCGATGAGGGCAAGGACGAAGCGAATCGCCAGCAGGGAATAGACGAGGAAGAAGCCGTAGTCAAGGAACTGGGAGCCGCGCGCGGTCGTGCGCGCCCGCCCCATGGTGCGCTCGCTGCGCGCCGTCTCGTCCACCGCCCGGTCGCGCATCTGGCCGGCCACGCTGGCCAATCTCGAGGCCCCATCCGGTGTTGCCACCGCAGCCTGGCTGGAAATCTCCGCATTGACGCCGCGCTCGACCTTCGACTTCACCGCATTGTGCTGCGCGACCTGCCGCGCCTCGTCGTCGCCGACCTTGCTGTCCTGCATAACGCCTCCGGGGGTTGTCCCGCGCACTCAGGTGCACGATGGCGCCACGCAGGCGGGTCGGACAATCGCTCATGCGGAGTAGTCCGAATGGGACGCGGCCGTGCCGGCTCGCTTGTCACGTGCGCGCTCCCGACGTACCGTTTGCAGCAGCGCGTTCGGTGCAACGCGCGCCGTGGTCCCCCGTCCGTCGCCATCACCCCGTGAGTCTTCTGTGACCGCATCGAACGGCCTTTTCGCCTTCATCGTCGCCGTCGCCGGCGGCTTCTTTGCCTACAACGTCCAGCGCCTCGTCGGGTACCTGCGCATCGGACGGCTCGACGACTCGCGCTGGGACCACGTCCCGCGCCGGCTCTACAACCTCATCACCATCGGCCTCTTCCAGCGGAAGATCTTCCGCGACGGGGTTGCCGGGCCGATGCACGCGGCCATCTTCTGGGGCTTCTGCGTCCTGACCGTGGGGACGTCGGAGTTCATTGCCCGCGGCATCATGCCGGGCTTCACGCTCGCGAAGTTCATGCCGCAGTGGGCGTACCGCTTCTACCAGAACAACCAGGACCTGTGGGGCGCGCTCGTCATCGCCGCCGTCGCGTTTGCGCTCTGGCGCCGGCTCACGCACCGCGTCAAGCGCCTGCAGGGGTCGGAGACGCACGCCAACGATCCGCTGCTCATCCTGAGCTGGATCGGCCTGCTGATGGTCACGATGTTCCTCGCCGAATCGTTCGAGATGGTGGCGTTCCCGCAGCACGCATCGCCGTATTACCGGCCGATCTCCTATGCGCTGGCGCAGGCGCTCGCCTTCGTGCCGCAGGACTGGGCCGCCTTCTTCCGCTCGCTGAACTGGTGGTCGCACGGCCTGCTCGTGCTCGGCTTCCTGAACTACCTGCCGTACTCCAAGCACCTGCACGTCGTCGCGTCGCTGCCCAACGTCTACCTGTCGAACACGAGCGGCCCGGGGCAGGCGGGGGTCATGCGGTACATGGACCTCGAGGCCGACGTCGAGCAGTTCGGCGCGAAGGACGCGGAGCACCTGTCGTGGAAGAGCCTCATGGACGGCTTCGCCTGCACGGAGTGCGGGCGGTGCACGGCCGTGTGCCCGGCGAACACCACGGGGAAGCTGCTGTCGCCGCGGAAGATCATCGTGAATGTGAGGGAACGCCTCGAGTCGCGTGCGCCTGAACTGCTGACGGGAGACGGAAGACGGGAGACGGGAGACCGGCAGCTGCTGGACGGCTTCATCACCGAGCAGGAGCTCTGGGCCTGCACCACCTGCCGCGCGTGCGTGCAGGAGTGCCCGGTCTCCATTGACCAGGTGTCGGTGATCCTCGAGATGCGCCGCAACCTGGTGCTGGGCGAGTCGCGCTTCCCCGAAGAGGTGATGCCGGCCTTCGAGAGCATGGAGCAGCGCGGGTCGCCGTGGGCCTTCGATCCGGGCGACCGCGGCAAGTGGGCCGAGGGGATGAACATTCCGACGATGGCCGAACGCGCCGCGCGCGGCGAGACGGCCGACATTCTCTATTTCGTGGGATGCATGGGCTCGTTCGACGACCGTGCCAAGAAGACCACGGTGGCGTTCGCCAAGATCATGCAGGCGGCGGGCGTCAACTTCGCCATCCTCGGCCGTGAGGAGAAGTGCAACGGCGACCCGGCGCGGCGCATGGGCAACGAATACCTCTACCAGATGCTCGCCAGGGAAAACGTCGAAACGCTCGCGAAGTACAAGGTGCGCACCATCGTGACGGCCTGCCCGCACTGCATGCACCAGCTGGGCAACGAGTACCCGCAGTTCGGCGGCAATTACGACGTCATCCATCACTCGACCTTCATCGAGCACCTGCTGGCGCAGGGGCGCGTGCCGCTGCGCCCGGAGCTGCACGCGGCGGTGAGCACCTTCACCTACCACGACTCGTGCTACCTCGGCCGCTACAACGAGATCTATGACGCGCCGCGCGAGACGCTCAAGCGGGCGCTCCCGGTGGTGCACCTCGTGGAGATGCCCCGCTCGCGCGACCGCGGCCTCTGCTGCGGCGCGGGCGGCGGCCGCATGTGGAT
>JAJZRK010000141.1 GCA_021802745.1 bacterium | reverse complement strand
CTCACTCTTCCCCATCCCTCCACTCCTCCCCCTCCCAAGCCCCTGCACCCCTCCCCCTCCTGCAACTTGAAAGTCACCAACCTCCCCCGCCATACGTATGGATGCTGTACAATTGTGTCGTCCCCTGAACGGGTGCTCCGAATGGTCATGGTGCAGCAGCGGCCCAGCGAGGCGCAGATTCGCGAACAGGTGCAGAGTGCGGTGCAGCAGGCCGTGCAGGCCGCCCGGGAGGCGAAGGTGGCGGCTGCCCAGGCCGGCAAGGTCCCTGCGCCGCAGGCGCCGGGCAGTCCCACGGCCCCGGTGGCGCTGCCGCCCATTCCCGAGGGCGGCGGGCGGTTGGTCATTGACCGTCAGGGCGACCGGACGGTGATCACGAGCGGCTCGCTGCCGCCGGACGTGATTCCGCTGGCGACGATGGCGCAGGAGACGGTCCTCGGCCTGATGGGGCTGATTGCGGCGATGGTGATCCTGGGCCCCTTTGCCCGCATGATCGCGCGGCGGTTCGACCGCCGGACCGAGATCAAGGCGGGGGGCGAGCACACGCAGGTGCTGCAGCAGCAGATCCTGCAGTTGCAGCAGAGCGTGGACGCCATGTCGCTGGAAGTGGAGCGGATCAGCGAGGCGCAGCGGTTCCAGACGAAGCTGCTGAACGAGGGGCGGGGTCCGACCGGCCGCTGAGCAGCAGCAGGGCCAGCAGGCGCACCGGCTGCGTCGCTGGCCCTTCGCTTGCCTGGGCACGGCCCATGCTCTGGACAGCGGCGAGCAGCTCCTCCACTGACTCCAACCGTGCGGCGGCGTCGAGCGCCCGTTCCACGCCAGCCCCGCGCATCGTCCGAAGTCGCGCCAGACTCGCCGCGACCTGCGACTGCACGGTCATGCGCCGATGAAGCGGGGCTTCGCGCAACGCGTCGTCGAGTCGCCGGCCGATCGCCATTCGTGTCCGCTGCCCTGCCTCCATGGATCGCGCAAGGACCGCGGATGACTCAGACCGCTGCCATTCCCGAATGGCCCGACGCGCCGCCCGCACGCGCTGCATCGGAATTGCCACGGGCGCTGCGCCTTCGGTCAGTCGCAGCGCGTTGAGCAGGCGCGCGTCATCTTCGACGATCGCAGTGCCATCGCTCAAGACAACGCGCGTGCGGCCGCTGGCGTCGCGGATGGCCGCAATGAACCCGTCGTGCGCCGCGCGCACGGCGGCGACCTTTGCCGGCCCGGGCACTGCGCTGAGCCAGGGTCGAACGAGTGCGATCAGGGCTTCCCGCGCCGTCCCTTCCGCCATGCCTGCGGCCATGGCGGTTCGCTTCGAGCGCAGCCGATCGCCGAGCGTCAGCAGACGCATCGCACCGCGCGGCGGGCGCATCGCGTATACGGTCACCTTGGCGTGCGTCGAACCGAGGCGGGCGGCGCGTCCCTCGCGCTGGTCGAGACGCGCCGGCGTCCACGGCTGGTCGAGGTGCACGATGACCGACGCCGCGCGCAGGTCCAGGCCCTCTCCAAGCAGCTCGGTGCAGAGCACGAGCCGAAGCGGCATCCGAGCGTCCTTCGGCCGCGCCGTCGCCAGCAGGGCGAGAATCTCTCGGCGGCTGAGCCCGCCACCCGCCGACTTCACCCCGCGTCCCGTGACGGCCACGACCCCGGCGTCAACGCGCAGCGCCCGCCACAATGCATCAATCGTGCCGGCATAACGGGAGAACGCGACCACCGTTTCGCCGCGATGCCGTGCAACGACCTCACGCAGTCGCTGGGCGCGCGCCGCCGTGTCGTCCTCGCGCGCAGCGGCGACGCGCGAACGCAGCGCGCGCATGGCGCGCCGGTGCGTGGCCAGCGTTTCCTGGGCGGCCGCGCAGTCGAGTGACGCGCGGGTGGCGACGAGCTCCGGGAATGCGAGCTGCGCCGCATCGGTCGTCAGCAGCCACGCGCCCAGCTCGCGGCGCGTCGGCCAGCGGCCGGCCCTGAGCGCATCGTCAATGGTGGAGGCTCGCAAAATGATGCGGCGCGCCGTGTCGTCGAGAGCGGCGAGGCTCGACGACCAGGCGTGCGCCAGCGTGAGGCGCAGCAGCGCGACGGCCGTGCGTCCGTCGGACGCGGGCAGCGGCGGCGGCAGCGCGCGGAGTGCGGCGCCAACTTCCACATGGGCTGGAACGGACAGCCAGCGCACGGCGCCACGGCGCGGCAGCAGTGCGGCGTCGGCTTCGCGCCGTACGATGAGCCGGGAAAGCACACCGGCGGGGAGATGCGCGGCCGCCTCGCCGAGGAACAGGGCGAGGAGCGCGTCGCGATCGGCGGGCCGGTTGTGCACGGGCGTGGCGGAGAGGAGCAGCACGCGGCGTCCAACACAGAGCGCGGCGGCGTGCGCGTAGCGCCGTGTGCTCGGGGTCCGCAGATGGTGGGCCTCGTCGGCGATGAACAGCGGCTCGTCAGAGGTCACGGGGCGCCGGCTGAGCGTCTCCATCGAGACCCAATGGATGCGCACGTTGGTCAGCGCCGCCGATTGCATCCACTGCCCCTTCAGCGTGGCCGGCGCCGCCACGACCGCACCGCCGTATGCGCGCGCGACGGCGAGCGCCACGAATGTCTTGCCGAGCCCAGGGGCGTCGGCAAGCAAGGCGCCGCCATGTTCGCGCAGGGCCTCGAGCAGCCGTCGCACGGCCTCCGACTGATGCGGGTGCAACACGACATCGCCGAGGCGGGCAACGGTGTCGTCGCGTTGGGCGTCCGCGACCTCGGATCGGGCGCCGGTGCCGTCTTCCGCGCCGACGATCGCCCGCGCGATGCGGCGCCGGACCGCTATGACCGCATCCACGTCAGGAGCGGTTCAGTCACCGAGGCGCTGAGGCGAAACGCCTGCAGCGAACGCTCGTGCAGCTCCTGTGCGGATGCTTCCCCGCCCGTGCGCGCGGCGCGTCCCGCAGGGGCGAGGATCGCGCGCGCGTCGGGCCACGCGGCCGGCAGCGGAAGGCGCGCCATCGTCCAGCCGAGGAATCGGTGGTAGCCGCCGCGGGCCGGTTCGGCGATGGCCGACAGCCAGGCAACCGCCAGCGGCGCGTTGAGCCAGGCGGCGAGCGCATCGGCATCCACGTCGGTGGGTGCGCGCACGACGTAGCAGCTGTTCAGGGGCACGGCATCGTCGTCGGGGGAGAGTACGGACGCGCGGGGTGTCCGTCCGACGTCGCCCCAGACCACGCGCCATCCCGGCGAGGCGGCGTCCAGCCGGAAGAGCGACCACCAGCGGTCACGCGATCGGACATCGGCACGCCGCTCGAGCGTTGGCCGCCAGTGCGACAGCCATCGCGCGGCGCGCGGCGGCAGCGTGCGTACTGGCTGCGACACGGGATCGTGCGTCCACACGATGGCGCGTTCGGGGGCACTCGCCATGAACGGTGCGAGGTCTTCGCCGCGCAGCGCTGGCCGAAGCAACGCGCGTTCGATGGCTCCCTCGCGTTCTCCACTGCGCACGTGGCACAATGCGCCGGCCGATCGCCGCGGCCATCCGGCCTCCGGCTCCACAATGAACGCGTCGTTGCAGCCGCTCTTCACGCCGAGCAACGGTCGTCCGAACGGCGACTCGACGAGCGCGACACCCGCGCGGACCACGGCGTCGAACGCCGCGCGCACCGGGGGAGGGAGCAGCAGCCACGGGGCACCCTCGGTTGCGTCGAGGGCGAGGTGCCGGGGAACGTCGCGCCAGCGCAACTCGATGTCGCGACGGATGACGGCGCAGCACACGGCGGCCGAGGTCTCCACCGCGGCGCCCGCTGCGGCTGATCTAACTGCGCACGATCCCGCCGCCGCTGATCCCGCCGCCGATCCCGCCACGGCTGATCCATGCCGCGCGCTCGTGGCGGTGCGTCGCACCACGAGGACAGCCGGGTAGACCGCGGCGTCAAACATGGCGCGACCGGCCGAATGGTCCTCGCACGCCTCGAGCGTCGTCGAGCGCGCCAGCAGCGCCCGAAGGCCGCCGCCAGCGAGGCTGCGGAGCAGCTTGGCGGGAACGAGCAGCGCCACCACGCCGTCCGGGCGCACGAGCGCCGTCGCCCGTTCCGTGAAGAGCGCGGCAAGGTCGGCCTGCATGGCGAAGCCGGTCATCGCGCCGCTCGCCGCCGCCCCGGCGCGCCACGCGGCATTGCGCATCGAGTCGTATTGCGCGCGAAGCGTGTCACGTTCCGCGGGCGGAATGCGGTGGAGCCGCACCCACGGCGGGTTGCCGATGATGACGTCGAAACCGCCGCGATGCGCGACGTCGCCGAAGTGCGAGGCAAAGCCGAACGGCACGGCGCCGCCGGCGCGAAGCGCCGCGAGCGCGCGGCGCAGCCCCTGCGCCTCCCGCCGCCACGCAGCGAGGGCCGCGCGCTCGGTGGCCGTGGCCACGCGGCGCCGTCCGAAGAGGTCGCGCCCCCGCAGCGCGCACACGAGGTCACGCCGCCGCCTGCTGGAGACGGCAATCCGTTCATCGAGCGCCGACAGTGCCAACTGGCGCTCGGCGCGATCGAGCGACCGCTGCAGCGACTGCTTGCGGCGCCCCGTGGCGCGTGCGTATCGCTCGCGCAGGCGCGTGACCCCGGCGTCGTGGCCGCCCGCGATATCGAACGCCGGCCCGGCGAGCGCGTCGGCGCACCGAATGTGCCGGTCGAGATTCGGCAGCGGCGGCACGCGCAACGGATCGCGCTCCGGGCTGTCCACCACCACGGCGAGCCAGAGCCGCAATTCGCAAAGCCAGACCGCCGTCGGGTTGATATCCACGCCGAAGATGGATTGGGCGAGCACCGCGCGCCGTCGCGCATGCTCCGGACGGTCATCGTGCGCCGCTGCCAGCAGGCGGGAGATCTCGGTCATGGCGTGCACAAGGAACGCCCCGGTGCCGCACGACGGGTCGAGAATGCGAATCGCGCCGAGTGCCGCCCGCAGGCGGTTCGCTCCCTCGGCGCTCGCCACGCGTCCGTTGCGTGCCTCCTCGAGCGCGCTGTGTACGTCGGGAGCCGAGAGCGCGGCATCAAACGCGTGGTCGGCGATTCGCCGGATCATGGCGGGCGGCGTGAAATAGGCGCCCGTGGTGCGGCGTTCATCCGACGCCATCAGCGACTCGAAGGCCCGTCCGAGCATCTCGGGGTCCACGGCGGCCTCGACGAACTCCTCCGACCCTTCGTGCGCGGTAACACGATAGTGGGAGAGCAACTCACTCACGACGCGCGCGATGTCGGCATCGGTGAACCGGAGGGTGCGGTGTCGCTTCTCCAGTGCATCCCGTGAAAAGAGCCCGCCGTTGAGAAACGGAAGGCGGCCGAAGGCGCGCGCCGCCGCCGCCCGCCGTGACATCGGCGCGTTCAACGTGCCGAAGAACAGCGGCTCGAGGAGGGCGCGGTGCAAGTTCTCGCCGCGCGAGGCCACTTGACGCGACAGGAAGGCGCGATCGCCGTCGAGCCAGCCCTTCGCCTCGAGGAAGGAGAGGAAGAGAAGTCGCGACACACAGCGCAGGGCGAGCGTGCGCCGCGCCTCACCGTCGGCAGCGCCGGACGCGCCGTCGCCGAGGGCATGCACGACCCGTTGGAGGTCGCGGTAGAAGCGTCGCGTGAGGTCGTCGCGGCCCAGCGCCTCACGCCACCGGAGGTGCGTGTCGAGGTCGCTGTCGCCGCGTGCGGCCTCGAGCGAACAGAGCGATTCGGCATCGCCGGGGCGCACGGCGGACGGGTCAACGAGCAGGGCGGCCGCCGCATTGGCGCCGCCGGGCGCGGGGACGACGATCGCGGTCTCTCCCTGACGCTGCGTGGCGAGGACGAGCCACAGCAGTTCCGGCGCGCGCGCCGCGATGCGGCGTGCGGCCCGTCCGGTGGTGTCACGCAAGGGTTCAACCGAGGGCACGTCGAGCACGAGCGCTCGCAGCGCGCCCGGTCCCGCCGCCACCTCGGCGTTTCGTATCGCGCCGTCGAGCCCGAGGCGAAATGCCGCGTCACGGTCGAGCGACCCGACCGGCGCCTGGAAGCCAAGTGTGCGGAGCAGGGCCGTACGCCCGCGTCGGTCTGCGCAGCGCTGCAGGAGCGCGAGGGAATCGGTGATGGTGAGCACGCGGGCACGGTACGCACGCGTCGCGCGCCGACCGTCACCGCGTCAATGCACAGCGGGTCAATTGCTTGCAGGAGTGTTCAGGCTGGACGCGCGCCGCGCGTTGGGAGCGCTACAGCAGCGGTTCGATCTCGGCGAGCGTCTCGACGAGATGCGTCGGCTGCGCTGCTTCCATGGTTGCCCGGTCGTACGGCCCGGTCAGCACGCCGATCGTCTTCACGCCCGCCGCGTGCCCTGCATAGATGTCGTGCGGCGAATCGCCAATGAACCAGGCGTGGCTCGCCGTCACGCCCAGCCGCTCGAGCGCCAGCAGCACCGGCTCGGGGTTCGGCTTGTGCTTCTCCGTCGCCTCGATGCCGATGAGCGCGCCAAAACAGTCGGTGACGCCGATGTAGTCGAGACTGCGCCGGATGCCGGCCTCGATCTTCGAGCTCACGATCGCCATCGCATGCCCGCGCGCATGCAGCCGCTGGATGAGATCCACCACGCCCGGGTACGGCGTCACCAGCCGGTCGTGATGCTCCACCTGGTACGCGCGATACCGATCCCACAGGAACTTCACGTCGTCCTCGTCGTGCGCCCACCGCCGCAGCATTGGCGCCAGCGGCGTGCCAATCAGCGCCACCCACTCCGCGCGCGTCGGCCGCGGCCCCTCCCGTCCGTCAAACGCATGCTCGGCGGCCTGGACGATCAGCTCGATGGAGTCAACCACCGTGCCATCGAGATCGAATAAGAGAGCTGGGTAGGACACGAAGTGAAGATACGGGAGGGGGAGGAGTACAGGGGTTAAGGAGGGGGAATGAGTGGAGAGAGGAGGATGAGGGAGGAGGTCTCTTCCTGCTCCCTCCTCACTCCACTCCTCACCCTTCCCAAGCCCCTGAACCCCTCCTCCTCACCCAATGGTCGGCGGAATCTCCACTTCCCTCTCTCCATGCGCCAGCACCATCGCCGCCGCCATATGCCCCGTGGTGTTCGTCGTCGTCCGGAACATGTCGAGGATCGTGTCCACGCCCAGCAGGATGCCGATCCCCTCGACCGGGAGGTTCACCACCATCAGCACCGGCACCATGGCGACAATCGAGCCGCCGGGGATTCCCGGCACCGAGAACGACGTCACGAGCGCCGTCGCGCAGATGGCCACCAGTCCGGCCGTGCCGATATCCACGCCGTACAGCCGCGCGATGAAGAGCGCGCCGAGTATCTGCCCCACTCCCGCCCCCGGGCGGAAGGTCGAGGCAGCGAGCGGAATGAGGAAGCCGTGAATGGACGCCGGCAGGCGAAGGCGGTCGCGCGCCTCTTCGATCATCGCCGGCAGCGCGGCCATCGAGGAGCGCGCGCTGAAGGCAATGGACTGCGGCGTCAGCCAGACGCGCCAGAAGCTCGCGAGCGGCGCCCGCCCCAGCACCACCGCGGCGGGATAAAGAATGGTCACGCAGTACAGCACGCTCACGCCGCAGACGATCACCGTATACCCGGCCAGCGCGCCGAGTGCGGAGAGGCCGAGCTTGGCGGCAAGCGGCACGGCGAGCGCGAAGACGCCGTACGGCGCCGTATCAATGACCCACCGCACCATCCGCAGTGTCGCGTCCTGCACGGCCTCCACCATCTTGATGAACGGCTCGCGCCGCTCGGCGTCCACGCGCGTGATGGCGATGGCGAAGGCGAGCGTGAAGGTGATGAGCGGGAGCATGGCACCGTCGGTCATCGCCTTCACCGGGTTGATCGGCACCAGGTCAATGAACCACTGCGCCACCGTGGGCATCGTCCCCGGCGCCGCGCCGGCCGTGCTCGCCGTCGCGCGCAGGGCGGCGACGGCGGACGGGTCGAGCGTGATGCGCGCCATGAGCGGCGCGCCCACCACGATGGCCATCACCGCGGCGATCGTCGTCGCCACGACGAAGAAGGTCACGGCGCGCCCGCCGAGCCGGCCGATGGTCGCCGGATTCGGCGCGCGGTTCACGCCGGCAATCAGGCTGCTCATCACGAGCGGAATGACCGTCATGCGGATGGCTGCGATCCACATGGTACCCGCGACCTCGAGAAATCGCGCCACCGGGGCGAACGGACCGGAGCCGCCCGCGATGGCGAGCCCCACGGCGAAGCCGGCGAACAACCCGAGGAGGACCTTGATGGC
>JAJZRK010000003.1 GCA_021802745.1 bacterium | reverse complement strand
TCCCCCCTCTCTCATTCCTCCACTCCTCCCCCTCACCAAGCCCCTGTACCCCACCTCCTCTCCATCTCAGACCCCGACTAGCTCCCGTTCCTTCTCGGCATTCTCCGGCTCCTTCACGAGAGCCAGTTGCAGCACGTCCTGCAGCGTCTCGACGAAATGGAACGTCAACTGCCCGCGTGCCTCCTCGGGCACGTCTTCCATGTCCGCTTCGTTGTCCTTCGGCAGGATGATGTGCGTGATGCCGGCGCGCAGCGCGCCGAGCACCTTCTCCTTCACGCCGCCGATCGGCAGCACACGGCCGCGCAGCGTGATTTCGCCCGTCATGGCGAGGTCCCGGCGCACGGGGCGGCCGCTGAGTTCGCTGGCGAGCGCCGTGGCGATTGACACGCCCGCCGAGGGCCCGTCCTTGGGGATCGCCCCCTGCGGCACGTGGATGTGCGTCTCGAGCGCGCCAAGCCGGGCGCGCGGAATCCCAAGCAGTTCCGCGTTCTTGGTGACGAAGGAGAAGGCAGCACGCGCCGATTCCTTCATGACGTCGCCAAGCTGACCGGTGAGGATGAGCGACACGGGCACGCCGCTGCCGCCTTCGGCGGTCCCGCCGGTGCTGCCCGGCATCGTCAGCGGGCGCGTGGACGCCTCGACGAACATGATGTCGCCGCCCATCGGCGAGTAGTACATGCCGGTGGCCACGCCCACCTCGTGCTGCGCCGCCGCCTTTTCGGGGCGCACGCGCGGACGGCCGAGGAGTTCGCGCACCTCGTCGGCGGTGATGACGCCGTCGCCCTCGATCATCGTGTGCTCCGCGCCGGACGCGATGCGGCGCGCCACCTTGCGGGCCACCTTGCCGATCTCGCGCTCGAGCTGCCGCACACCGCTCTCGCGCGTGTAGTTCGTGATCAGCTGCATGATCGCCGAGTCCTCGAGCTTCACCTTCTTCACCGCGAGGCCGTTCTCCTCCAGCTGGCGCGGGATGAGGTAGGCCTTGGCGATCTCCGCCTTCTCGCGCTCGGTGTAGCCGGAGAACTCGACCTCTTCCATGCGGTCGCGCAGCGGCCCCGGGATGTTCTGCACGAAGTTGGCCGTCGCGATGAACAGCACTTCGCTCAGGTCGAACGGCACGCCGAGGTAGTGATCGGTGAACGTGTCGTTCTGCGCGGGGTCGAGCACCTCGAGCAGGGCGGCCGACGGGTCGCCCTGGAACGAGACGCCGAGCTTGTCCACTTCGTCGAGCAGGAAGACGGGGTTCTTGGTGCCTGCCTGCTTCATCCCCTGGATCACGCGGCCGGGCATGGCGCCCACGTAGGTGCGGCGATGGCCGCGAATGTCGGCTTCGTCGCGCGCGCCGCCCAGCGAGACGCGCACGTACTCGCGGCCGAGCGCCCGGGCGATGGACTTGGCGATGGAGGTCTTGCCGACGCCGGGCGGTCCGCTGAAGAGCAGGATCGGTCCCTTCGCCATGGCGCGTGCCTTTGCCTCGCGCTTGTCGGTGATGGTGCGATCAACCTCGCCGGACGCCCGCGGAAGCAACGGGGTGGCGTCCTCCTTCTTCTCCTTCAGCTTGGCGACCGGAAACTCGCCCGTCCGGTCCATCTCGTCGCTCAGCTGCCGCGCGCGCAGTTGCCGCACGGCGAGGAACTCGATCACGCGGTCCTTCACGTCCTTCAGGCCGTAGTGATCCTCGTCGAGCACCGTGATGGCGTGGTTGAGGTCGAGCTGGTCGTCGGAGCGCTTGCTCCACGGCAGCTCGGCGATCCACTCGAGGTACGTGCGGATGACCTGCGCTTCCATGGACTCGCGGCCGGAGCGTTCGAGGCGCCCGAGTTCGCGCTCCACCTCGGTGCGCGCCTCGTTGGGCAGCTCGAGCTTCATCAGCTTGGCGCGCAACTCCTCGATCTCCTTGGAGCTGTCGTCGTCGCCCAGCTCCTTCTGGATCGCCCGCATCTGCTCGCGCAGGAACATCTCGCGCTGGCGTTCGCCCAGCTCCTCCTGCACCTGGCTCTTGATGTCCTCCTGCGCCTCGAGCAGCGAGATGTGCCGCTGCACCATCACGAGCACGCGGCGCAGCCGGTCCTCCACCGAGAGGTTCTCGAGCAGGCCCTGCTTCTCCGGCACCGTCAGTTCGAGGTAGCCAGCGACGAGATCGGCGAAGCGCCCCGGCTCGGTGACCGAGTCGAGCACCTGGTGGACGACTTCCTCGGGGAGGCCGCGACGCTCGCCCAGCTCGCCGGCGCGCTCGCGAATTTCCTTGTACAGCGCCTCGAACGCCGGATCCTTCTCGTCCAGCGGCGCCTGCTCCTCGACGTGCGTCACCACGGCGGACAGGTAGCCCTCGGCCATCGTGTACTGCAGGGAGGTGGCGCGCAGTTCGCCTTGCAGCAGGAGCTGGACGCCGCCGAGGCCGCGCTGAATCTGCCCGATGCGGGCGACCACGCCCATCGAGTAGAGGATCTCGGGGTTGGGTTCGTCGGTGTTGTCCTTCTGCGCCACGGCGAAGACCAGCCGGTCGCCCTTGAGGGCGGCCTCGATGGCGCGCAGCGTGCCGGGGCGGCCCGCCGCGATGGGCGCCGTCAGGCCGGGGAAGATGACTGTCCCGCGCAGCGGAAGGACGGGAAGTGTCTGTCGAGTGCTCATCAAGGATCCTGGGCGCCGGGGCGCCCGAACGGGGGGCTCAGGGAGTGCAAACCGTTCTCACATACAGCAACTGGCGTACCACGCACCACGTTGCAGCGCCGTGAGACGCGGGCGCCGATCCCTCGTGATACCCCTGACGCTGAGATACGACATAACGGCGGGTCCTGCAACTTTCTCCTGCCTCGGTGACGTAGGGAAGCTGACAAAACGGGCGCCGCGTGCGGTGGCAGAATTGCGGGTGGAAATGCCGGTTCCGCCCGGTTGCCGTCTCGCGCGCTGGCGTCGTGTTTCATACCTTTCCCCACCCCCGTGGAAGACTCCCTCCTGTCCAGGTCCGAAGCCGAATTGCGCTCGCATATCGCGAGCGTGCTCGACAGCGCGTACGAACTCGACAAGGAGATCGGGCGCGGCGGCATGGGGATTGTCTTCAAGGCGCGCGACCGGCGGCTGAAGCGCTCGGTGGCCGTGAAGCTGCTGCCGCCGGAACTGGCGTTCCGCTCGGAGATCCGGTCGCGGTTCCTGCGCGAGGCGGAGACGGCGGCGCAGCTCAGCCATCCGAACATCGTCCCCATCTACGCGGTGGACGAGAAGGGCGGCCTGGTCTTCTTCGTCATGGGCTTCGTGGACGGCGACAACCTCGCGAAGCGCATTCACGAGCGCGGCCCGATGCCGCCCGATGAAGTGCGGCGCATCCTCCGTGACGTGGCCGATGCGCTCGCCTACGCCCACGCGCACAAGGTCGTGCATCGCGACATCAAGCCCGACAACATCCTGCTCGACGCGCAGTCGCAGCGCCCGATGGTCACCGACTTCGGCATCGCGCGCGCCATCAGCGAGGGCGGCGAGGCGCGCCTGACCGCCACCGGCATCGCCATCGGCACGCCGGCCTTCATGAGCCCGGAGCAGTCGGCCGGCGACCGCGACGTGGACGGCCGCAGCGACCTGTACTCGCTCGGCGTCGTCGCGTATCAGATGCTGTGCGGCGACCTGCCGTTCAACGCGACCAGCACGCCGGCGCTGCTCGTGAAGCACCTCTCCGAGCGGCCGGTGCCCATTGAGCAGCGGGCGAGCGTGCCCACCGACCTGGCGTGCATCGTGATGCTCCTGCTCGAGAAGGATCCGGCCAACCGCATCCAGTCGGCGGGGGAGCTGAAGTCGGCACTCGAGGGCGGGCCCGTGCCCGCGCTGCCGGTGAGCGCGGGGAGCGCATATCCACAGGCGCCGACGCCCTACCCGGGCGCGTCCACCGGCAACTCGGCGGCCTTCACGCCGCAGCCGCTGACCAGCCTGCCGGATGGCGAGCGCCTGCCGACGCCCGACGAGCTCGCCCGGTGGAACGCGCCCATGGTGGTGGATTTCCGCCGCCGCATCGCCCCCTTCATCTGGGTGAACGGTGCGCTCCTCTTCGTGAACGTCGTCGGCGGGCCGAACATGCTGTTCGTCACCGCATTCTGGGGCATCAGCATCGCGTACAAGTACGCCAAGCTCTGGAGCGACGGGTACGACTGGCACGACGTCTTCCGCCAGCCGCGCGAACGGATGGTGGGCGACGTGTTCGCCGAATGGGGCGAGGACGTGCGCTCGCTCTTCGACCGCAAGACGCGGGAGCGGGTGCGCACCCGCCACCGGCTGCGCGCGGCGCGGCCCGACCTGCTGCGCTCGCCGGCGGCGCCCGCCGCGCTGTCGGCGCGCGACGCGGCGGCGCTGGGGAGCGGGCCGCATGCGGCCGCCGCGCGCGATGCGCTCGTGGACCGCGACGAGATCATCCGGCTCGTTGAGAGCATGTCGCGCGGCGACCGCGCGCGCATTCCCGATGTGGTGACGAGCGCGACGACGCTGGCTGACACGGTGCTCGCGCTCGCCGCGCAGCTGGCCGACCTCGAGCGCACGGCCCAGGGCACCTCGGCCGTGGCGACCGAGCGGGAAATCACGGCGCTCGAGGCCGCGGCCAATCCACTGGACGTGGCCGCGAGCGAGGGGCGCGTGCGCCGCCTCGCCCTGCTCAAGCGGCAGCGGCGCACCGTGGCCGACGTGGACCGCCGCCGCGAATCGCTCGGCGCCCGGCTCGACAGCTGTTCGCTGGCGCTGAAGAACATGCGCTTCGATGTGCTGCGCCTGAAGACCGGCGCCCAGACCTACCAGCACGTCACCACCGTGGCCGAGCAGGCGATGCAGCTGGCGCGCGAGGTGGACAGCGCCGTCTACGTGGCCGACGAGATGGCGCGCCTGCGCCCGCGCGCCAGCGCGATGGGACGTCCATGACCGACGCCCTCCGCGAGCGGGTCAACGCCGCGGTCGGATCGCTGTATGAGGTCGAGGCCGAGATCGGCCGCGGCGGTATGGCGGTGGTCTATCGCGCCACCGACACGCGGCTCCGCCGCCGCGTCGCGCTCAAGGTGCTGCCGCCCGAACTGGCCTTCCGCGAAGAGGTGCGCCGCCGCTTCCTGCGCGAGGCGCAGATGGCCGCCCAGCTCAGCCATCCGAACATCGTCCCCATCTACTCCGTGGATGAGGCGTCGGGGCTGGTCTACTTCGCGATGGGGCTCGTCGAGGGGGCGCCTCTGGCGAAGCTGCTCTTTGAGGAAGCGCGCCCGCCCATTCCCGTCGTGCGCCGCCTCCTGCGTGAAGTGGCCGACGCGCTGCAGTACGCCCACGCGCGCGGCGTCGTGCACCGCGACATCAAGCCCGACAACATCCTCGTCGAAGCCGAGACGGGCAAGGCGATGGTGACCGACTTCGGCATCGCCCGCGCCGCGCAGGGGGAAGTGCGGCTCACCGCCACCGGCATTGCTGTTGGCACGCCGGCGTACATGAGTCCCGAGCAGGCGATGGGCGAACGCGAGGTTGATGGCCGCGCCGACCTGTACTCGCTGGGCATCGTCGGCTACCAGATGCTCGCCGGCGAGCTGCCGTTCGTGGCGGCCAACACGCCCTCGATGCTCATGAAGCACCTGAGCGAGCCGCCGCGCCCGCTCCTTGACCTGCGTCCCGACCTGCCGGCCAACCTCGCGGCCGCCATCGAGCGCGCGCTCTGCAAGGCGCCCGGTGACCGCTGGCCCGACGCCGCGTTGTTCCGCGATGCGCTCGCCGAGAGTGCACCAGTGTCCATCACGGGAACGGCCGCCGCGCCGCGGGCGAGCGCCCCGCCGCCGCGCGCGGCGGCCGCCAACGCGTCGTTCGCCGGCGCTCCACTGGCGCCGCCTCCGCTCCCCGCCGCGCCATCGCGCCGCGAAGCGCCCGATCCGCTCAAGGCGTTCGGGGTCTTTCGCGCGGGACACGCCGGCGCCGGCCAGGATTCCGAGATCCATCGCTGGCGCGAGCAGCAGCACGCGTGGCGCGAGCAGCTGCGCGCCGCGCGCGCCGGCATGCGCCAGGATGCGCTGCAGGCGGCGAACCAGCAGTTGCAGCAGGCCCTGAACCCCGCGCCGATGACCGAAGACCAGCGCGTGCGCCGCGTGCGGCGCAAGCTGGTCAACTACACCGCCCTCACGGGCGTCCTGTTCGTCATCAATGCCGCGACGGGCGGCGTGCCGTGGTTCCTCTTTCCGGCCTTCTTCTTCCTGGCCGACACGTTCCGCTCGGTGGCGGGGCTGTGGGCGGACGGGATTCCGCTGCGCAAGCTCTTCAAGCGCGGGCCGCGCGGCGCGGAAGCGGCGGCGACGTACGCCGCCGTCGGCCTGCCGGGGGTCGGCGTGCGGGCCCTGCCATCGCCCGGGAGTGATCCGGTGCTCGCCGCCGTCCCGCGCGAGGTGCTCGACGGCCGCCACGGCCACATCATCCGCGACGCGGTTGAAGCGCGCCTCACCATCCTCGCCGTGATCGAGAAGCTGCCCAAGGAGGACAAGCAGCTGCTTCCCGACATCGCCCCCACGGTGAAAGGTCTCGAGCAGCGCATCATCGCGCTGGCCAGCGCCCTGCACCAGCTCGACCAGGATGCGTCGCCCGAGGCGATCGCCAAGCTCGATCATCGGCTGGCCGATGCGCGGGCACTGCCCGACGGCGCGCCCGACCGCGAACGCCGCATCGCGCTGCTCGAACGGCAGCGGCAGACGCTGGCCGACCTCTCCGGCCGGCGCGAGAGCGTCGCCGCACAGCTCGACAACGCCTCGCTCGTGCTCGGCACCATGAAGCTCGACCTGCTCAAGCTGCGCTCGAGCGGCCTGCAGTCGCAGATGGCCGACGCCACCTTCCAGACGCAGGATGCCCGCGCGGTGGTGGCCGAGATCGAGCGCGCGCTCGAGGTGGCCGAGGAAGTGCAGAAGATCAGATAGTGCAGCTCCGGAATTCTGGAACTGCCGTGCACCCAACTGGTACCATGGTCAGGGCTTCACCGGACTTCATCATGCCACTCGCGATTGCCGCGCCTCGCCCCCTCGTGCTCGCCCTGCTCGCCGCCGGCCTCGCGGCCGCCCCGCTCGCGGCGCAGGATGTGCCCGCGAAAGTCGAGGTCACGGCGCCGCCGGCCATTGTCACCGGCCGCATACTTGGCCCCGACAAGAAGGCGGTGGAAGAAGCCGAGGTGTTCTTCGGCGACGCGCTGCGCACGGTCACCGACCGCAAGGGGCGCTTCACGTTTGACCCGGCGCCGGCCGGCACGCGCGACGTGCTCGTGCGCAAGATCGGCTTCGCCCCCGTGCGGTTCCGCGTCGCCGTCACGCCGGGCGACCTGTGGGATGGCACCATCACCATGCAGCGGTCGGTGCAGCCGCTTCCCGAAGTGGTGGTGCTCGATTCGGCGGCGCTCAAGAACTATCGGCCGCGATGGATTGACGGCTTCCTCGAACGACGGCGCGCCGGCCTCGGCACCTTCCTCGACCGCATGGACATCGAGAACGCGCACGCGTTCAACACCGGCAAGCTCGTCGCGACGGCACCCGGGGTGCTTGCCCGGGCGGGGATGGGCTGGGACGAACTGAACGTCAATCGCTGCGCCAACGGCTTCGGAACCAACAGCCCGGGGATCGTTTTCGTGGACGGCGTGAAGACCGAGGTGTCCACGACGGGACGCTTCGCGACGTTCCGCGACTATCCGCCGGAGCGCCTCTGGGGCGTGGAGGTCTACAAGGGACGCAACACGATCCCGCCCGGCTACGATGATCTCCAGGCTTGCCTCGTCGTGCTGCTCTGGACGAACCGCCGATGACGATCGGTCGCCGGCCCTGGATGATCTGCGCGGTCGCTGCCGGTCTTGCGACGTGCGTGGGCGCGCGCCCCGCGCTTGCCCAGCACCCGGCGACCAAGGTGGGCGTGTCGGCGCCGCCCGCGATCGTGGTTGGCCGGATCGTCGGCCCCGACAAGAAGGCGCTTGAAGATGTGGAGATCGTGCTCGCCGATTCGCTCAAGGCCGTCACCGATCGCAAGGGACGGTTCGAATTCGACCCCGTGCCCCCCGGCCGGCACGACGTGATCGTGCGCAAGATCGGCTTCGTGCCACTCCGCTTCCGGCTGGCGGTGAATGCGGGCGATGTGTGGGATGGCACCATCACGATGGACCGCACAGCGCTTGCACTTCCCGGGGTCGTGGTGCTCGACTCGACGAAAGCGCTCCGCAACTTCCGGCCGAGCTGGCTCGACCCGTTCCTTGACCGGCGCCGCCTGGGCTTCGGCACGTTCCTCGACCGGGTGGAGATCGAGAATGCGCGGGAGGCGCGCGTGGCGCGCCTGCTCACGAGGTCCCCGGGCATCGCCGTGACGGAGGAGATGGGATACGACCAGCTGAACGTGAGCCGCTGCGGCGTCAGCACCGGCGCATCGAAGGGGGTCCTCTTCGTGGACGGCATCAAGATGGAGACGACCTTCACCGGCCGCTTCAGGGTGCTCGGCGAGTATCAGCCCGACCAGCTGTGGGGCGTCGAGATCTACCGGGGGCGCGGCTCGATTCCCGCGCAGTACGACGATCCGCAGGCCTGCCTCATCATCCTGCTCTGGACGAACCGCCGCTGATCAGCGCGCGAGCAGCGCACCCACCGCCGACGCGACCCGGTCGGGGACTTCGAGCGGAAGGAAGTGTGCGCCGTCGCGAATGACGTCGAGGGTGGCGCCGGCAATCGCCCGCTGGAGGCGGCGCGCGAGCGTCACGGCCACGAACGGGTCACGCGCGCCGTGCACGATGGCGGTGGGCGCACGCACCGCCCCGAGGTCGAGCGCGGCGGTCTCGCGGTCACGCTGTTCCGCGAGATGCGCGAGCAGGGCCGCGCCGCCGGCGGGGTGCGCGAAGGGACGCAGGAAATGATCCAGCGCGTGCCGGCCCTCGTCGCGGTCGGCGAAGCCGGGCAGCAGCGAGGCGTACGCCTCGCCGGCAAGCAGCGGTGCCGGAAGCAGCCGTACGGTGGCGGTGAGTGCGCGCGCGACGCGCGTGCGCCAGCGCGGCCACCCGTCGAGTCCGACGCTGCTGATCAGCATCAGGCGCGTGACGCGTTCCGGCGCGTGGCAGGCAATCCACTGCGCGACCGCGCCGCCCAGGTCATGGCCGACGAGGCAGGCGTTCGGGACGTTGAGCGTGTCGAGCACCTCGAGCGCGCGCCGCGCATGCGCCGACACGGTCACGGCGGCGTCCTCTGGCCGGTCGCTGCGCCCGTACCCGAGCTGGTCGAGCACGATGAGGCGGTGTCCCGGGGGCATGCCGCGCACGACGTCGTTCCAGAGATACGAAGACGTCGGAAATCCGTGCAGAAAGAGCACCGGCTCCCCGGCCCCGCGCGATCCGGCGGCGTAGTAGTACAGGCGATGGCCAGCCAGGTCGAGGAATTCTCCACGCATCCCCGGAATACTCCATGGGGCGCGCCTGCTTTCAAGCCGCCAAGTACGCGGATTGGTCTAGCGTTTTGTGTCAAAAGGCGTATAGTTACGCAATCTTTGGCCGGACATGGCGGCAGAATGCTTTTATGTCCAATAGCGCCAACAAGTTAGCACGGAGTTTCCGCGGTGACTGTACCGGTGGTTCCAACCGTTCCCCTCTTTCCGCCGCCTCCCCCGCCGGCGCCAGTGGTCTTTCCACTGGGCTGGATCTTGGACAACGCCGCGTTGCCGATTCAGTATCGGTCGGTCGTCGAAGTGGCGAAGATTGCCGACCAGCTGCCGGCGGCGTACGCAAACACGCCGTATTTCCATCGCCCGGCGGTGGAGATTGCGATCCGGCAGTCGTACGACGGAACGTGGAACAACGCGATGCTCTCGCTGCCGTCGAAGAGCGGTCTTGATGGCCTCGGCAGCATCAATGCCGTCCGGCGCCTCCTCGAGTTCGGCTGTGACAAGGATTCGCCGGCGATCAATCAGGCGCGGCGTTCGCTGTTCCGGCTGCTCGCGGAGGATGAGGACGAAGCGCAGCTCTATGAGTTCCAGCCCAAAGCGGGCAAATCGCTGGAACCGGAAGTCGCCGCGCACCATCGCCAGCTGTTGCGCGAGGCGGCCGGCGCGACGCTCGCGCAGGCGGGGTTCGAGTCGGATCCCCGCGTCCGCGGCATCGCGCGCCGCACGCTCGAACGGATCATTGACTTCCTCGACTCGCCGCTTGGGCAGAAGCCGTGGATTCGCGTCGGCAACCAGCAGTTCCTCGCCGCGGAGGCCGCGCCGCCGTCGCTGTATGCCCTGCAGATGCTCGCGCACATGCCGCTCTTCCGCAGCGAGTACTACACGGCGATGGAGACGCTCTACGAGTACCTGACGCGGCCGCTGCCGAGGCAGGAAGCCATCCAGATCGTGGGTCGCAAGCAGCTGCACGTGCCGCTCTTCGTGCTGGGCGACATGCTGCCGCACCGCAACGCCGTGGATGCCGACATCCCGATGGCGCTCGCCTGGCTGGAGACGATGGCGCGGCTGAATTTCCTGCGGCGCAACGAGAATTGGTCGAAGATGTTCGACCGTTTCGTGGATGACTGCGGCCGGGACGGTGTCTGGCATCCGCACAAGGGAATGGCGACGCCGAAGACGACGAATCCGTTCGTCTGGCCGTTCTTCCCGCTCGAGACGCACGCGGCGGGTGAGGAGCGGTGGACCGACGTCACGTTCCGCATTGGGCTGATCGCCCGGCTTTCGGGCCGCCCCATCGAACTCGTGTGACGCCGTCGGGCCGGTTCGTTCGCACGGGGGACCGGTGCGGGTGACCCGGCCCTCGTGTTTTCCGGAGGGCTATGCCGGGTGCACGGCGCGCGACGTCGTGCTCGCCGACGGGACGCAACTCCGGCTCGTGGAGAGCGGCGCCGCGGCTGCTCCGTCCGTGCTGCTCGTGCACGGATACGGAGCATCGTCGTACCAGTGGCGCCACCTGCTGCCGTCGCTGGCCGGCGCGGGGTACCATGTGCTGGCCCCCGACCTGCCCGGACACGGATTCAGCCAGCTCGTCTTCGCCCGCGGCGAGTACACACGCGCCGCGTTTGCCCGCCGGCTCTGGCTCCTGCTCGACGCGCTCGGGGTGGCACGCGCCCCGGTCATCGGTCACTCGATGGGCGGTGCGATCGCGGCGGAGATGGCGTGGCAGCAGCCGGCGCGCATGGAGCGACTTGCCTTGCTCTCGCCCGCCGGATTCGGGCTCGTACCGCCGCGCGTGCACCTGCTGTGTTTCGTCGCCGATGTGCTGGCGCCGCTCGCGCGCCCGTTCGCCTCGCGCGCCGCCGCCCATCTCGTGCTGGGCGACGTGTATGGACCCGGCGGAACGTGGACGGCGCGCGACGAGGAGGAGCTGCTTGCCCCGTACGCGCAGCGCGACATCTATCGGGCGCTGCTGCGCACGGCCAAGGAGTTCGACTTCCGCCTGCACACCAACGCGGAACTGGCGCGGCTTCCGGCCGGCACGCTGGTGCTGTTCGGGACGCACGACCGGGTGGTGCGGCCGTGCGATGTGGCGGCGCGCGTCGCCCTCATCCCCGGCGGACGCCTGGTGATGCTGCCGCGCATCGGACACCTGCCGCAGGTGGAAGCGCGCGAGGAGGTGGCCCGCCTGCTGACGGCGTTCCTGGGCGGCGCGCGCTTGGCGGGTGCCGTTGGCGTCCATTAGCTTGCGGTGGTGACCACGGACAAGCCGAAGAAGAAGGAACCCGCGCCCCACGGTGGCGCGCGCGGGAAGGGCCGGGCGGCATCACGCACCGGCAGCCCCGCGAAGGTAAAGGACAAGCAGCCTGTGGCCGCCGAGCCCGCGCATGTGAGCCTCGCGCACGCCGAGGCGGCGGCGAGCGCGGCCGATGGCGGCGGATTCGCGGAGCTCGGCCTGCACGAGACCGTGCTGCGCGCGATTGCAGACGCGGGCTACTCGCTCCCGACGCCCATCCAGCGGCAGGCGATTCCCCTCGCGCTTAAGGGGCGCGACCTGATGGGCCTCGCGCAGACCGGCACGGGCAAGACGGCCGGCTTCTCGATTCCCATCATCGAGCGGCTCCTCGGCGGCCCGCATCGCACGCGCGCCCTCATCCTGACGCCCACGCGCGAGCTGTGCCAGCAGGTGGAGGAAGCGTTCCGCAAGTACGGCAAGTATGCGGGGCTCACGGTGGTCTCCGTGTACGGCGGCGTCGGATACGACATTCAGCTGGCCGCGCTGCGCGACGGCGTGGATGTCGTCGTGGCCACACCCGGGCGGCTCATTGACCACCTCGAGAAGCAGAACGTCAACTTCGACGAACTCGAGGTGCTGGTGCTCGACGAGGCCGACCGGATGCTCGACATGGGGTTTGCGCCGCAGATCCAGCGGATCGTGGCGACCATCCATCCCTATCGGCAGACGCTGCTGTTCAGCGCCACGATGCCGCCCGAGGTGGAGGCGCTGGCCCGCAAGTACCTGCGCAAGCCGGTCGTGGTGCAGGTGGGGCGCCGCTCGAGTGCGGCGACGACGGTGCAGCACTACGTCTATCCGGTGCCGCGGCAGCGGAAGGCCGAGCTGCTCGCCGAACTCCTGAAGGAAGTCGCCATGGACTCGGTGCTCGTCTTCACGCGCACCAAGCAGGGGGCCGACCGCGTGGTGCGCCACCTCGAGCACGTGGGCATTGACGCCGACGCGCTGCATGCCGACAAGTCGCAGTCGCAGCGCGAGTCGGCGCTGGCGCGCTTCAAGGAGGGCAAGACGCGCGTGCTGGTGGCCACCGACATCGCGCAGCGCGGCCTCGACATCTCGGGCATCTCGCACGTGATCAATTACGACGTGCCCCAGCAGGCGGAGGACTACGTCCACCGCATCGGGCGCACCGGACGCGCCGCGCAGACGGGCGACGCGTACACGTTCATGTCCTCCGACGAGATCGCGATGGTGAAAACCATCGAGCGCACGATCGGGCAGGAGATCCCGCGGCGGTCGGTGACGGGATACGATTTCGGAACCTAGCGGTTCCGAAGAGAGACAACAGAGAGACAACAGACAAACAACAGAGAGACAACAGAAGGGACGACCTGAGGTCCGCTGCCACCTGGCTTGCGGGCCTCTGTTGTTTCTCTGTTGTCTTTCTGTTGTCTCTCTGTTGTTTCTCTCTCCTTCACTCCGTCCACCGCACTCTCCCCAGCCTCGACACCACCACCGAGTCAATGCGCGCGCCGCGCACCACGAGCAGCGTGGTGTTGGACACGCCCGTGGCGAGTCCGTCGGGGGCGTAGCGCACGGAGTCGCCGCTCGCGGCGAGGGTGACCCCGTGCATGGCCCCCACGGCGCGGCGCGCGATCGTGTCGCCAGCGCAGGTTACCGTGACCACGCCGCGCGCCGCGTCCACCACGAACGAGGCCACGGTGCCGCGGGCGAGCGCCGCCTCGCGCGCGAGCACGAGGGCGTTCACGAGGTCGGTGACGGCGGCGCGCATCTTCCACCGCGCCGTCGTCTCGACGAGCGGAGGCACGGCCATGGCCGCGACGAGCGCCAGCAGGGCCAGCGTCAGCGTGAGTTCGGGGAGGGTGTGGGCGCGGCGCATGCAGGGCCTCCAGGTGGCGGGTCGGCGCACGTGCGCGGGGCGCGCCGTACGCGCATCTTGGAGGTATCGCGCCGGTGTGCATCACCAATCGAACGCCAGCAGAAGCCCCCGATTGCATGCGGCGCGCGGCACCCACGCGTCGTCCCGGAGATCCGCCATGCGTCATGCCGGACTGCGCCGCTTCCCGGCGCTTGCGTTGCTCGTCCTCGCCGCGGGCTGCCGCTCGCCCGCCGCCGATGCCGCCGTCGCCGAGCAGCTCGCGCAGATGTCCGACGCCATCATCGCCATGCAGGACCAGATGGCTGTCCTGTCCACCACGGTGGATTCGCTCGCCAGGGTGAGCGCGAAGCAGGACACGTTGATGCGACAGCTGGCCGCGTCGAGTGGCATTCCGACACCGTAGGGGCGCGGCGACCCGGCGCCGTAAAGGCTTCGCACACCCGGGCGCGGCCCCTAGATTGCTTGGCACAGGAGGCGCGATGCACGTCAATATCGAGTTCTGCGTCGTTTGAAACTACGAACCCCGGGCCGCCAGTCTGGCGGACGCGATTCGTGAGCAGTTTCCCGGAGCGGACGTGTCGCTGCAGCCCAGCGGCGGCGGACGCTTCGAGGTGTCCGTGGATGGCCGGGCGGTCTTCGAGAAGTCGCGGCTTGGCCGCCACGCCCTGCCGGGCGAGGTGCTGAACCTGATCCGATCTCACCAACCGAAGCCATGAGAATCGCCATCTCCACGGGCGGCGGGGACGCCCCCGGCCTCAATGCCGTCATCCGCGCGGCCGTCATGTCGGCCATTGACCGCGGCTGGCATGTACTGGGCATCAAGCGCGGCTACATGGGCCTGCTGGGCGAGGACGAGGTCATCCCGCTCACCGCCGAGTCGGTGCGCGGCATCGCCCACCTCGGCGGCACCATCCTGCGCACCACCAACCGCGGCAACCCCTTCCACTATCCCGTCAAGCAGCCCGATGGCTCCTACATCGAGGTGGACCGCTCCGACGAGCTGATGGACAACGCGCGCAACCTCGGCATCGAGGCGTTCATCACGATCGGCGGCGACGGCTCGCTCGCCATTGCGCAGAGGCTCTTCGAGAAGGGGGCGCGCATCGTCGGCGTGCCGAAGACGATTGACAACGACGTCAGCGGAACGATCACGACCTTCGGCTTCGACACCGCCGTGACAACGGCGATGGAAGCGATTGACAAGCTCCACACGACGGCATCCAGCCATGACCGCGTGCTCGTGCTCGAAGTGATGGGGCGCGACTGCGGCTTCATCGCGCTGCATTCCGGCGTGTCGGGCCAGGCGCACGTGATCCTCATCCCCGAGATCGCGTGGGATATCGAGAACGTGTGCGCGCACATCATGCAGCGCGACGCGCAGGGCAAGAAGTTCGCCGTCGTCGTCGTCGCCGAGGGCGTGCAGTTCGAGGGGGAACAGGGGACGCTCGGCGAGTCGCTGCCCGGACAGGCGCGGCGGGTGGGGGGCGTGGCCGATCGCCTGGCCAGGGCCATCCAGGCGCGCACCGGCAAGGAGTGCCGGTCGCTGGTGCTGGGTCACCTGCAGCGCGGCGGCATGCCCACCGGGTACGACCGCCTGCTGGCCACCCGCTTCGGCGGCGCGGCCACGGAGGCTGTGGCGAACGCCAAATGGGGGCACATGGTGGCCCTCCAGACACCGCACATCGTGCCGATTCCGATCGTGGACGCGCTGCAGCGGCTCAAGCGCGTGGACCCGAGTCACGATATCGTTCGCACGGCGCGCCGGATCGGAATTTCCTTCGGGGACTAGCCGGGGCGGCCAGGCCATGGATCAGGGGCGGGTACGCTGGGTATGAATTGGCAGGGTGGCGCCGTGAGGCGCTGGGTCGTCCACAGGGCAGCGCATCGCCCGTCTTTGGAGGCAGTTCTGAAGGTCTTCGTCTGGCTTGTTCCGGTCATGCTGTTGACGTCCGTCGCCGCGGCGCAGGAGTCGCGCGAAGCGCCGCCGCGCGTGCCGGGGTCGTTCAAGGCCCCGGCCGGCCTGTGCCGCCTGTGGATTGACGGCGTGCCGGCCTCGCAGCAGCCGGCCCCCACCGACTGCGCGAACGCCATCCGGAACCGGCCGTCGAACGCCGCCGTGGTCTTCGGCCCGCCACTCCGCAATGCGCCGATGGAAATGCGCCCCTTCTCCAAGCGGTCGGAAAAGCTGCCCGTTCAGCAACTCGCGCCGGGCATCCGCAAGGACGGGCGTGACGACGCCCGCGCCGAGCCGCGCGGCCGCACGGCCGACACCACGGCGAAGCCCGCGCCACGCAAACCGGAGAAGCCGCAGTAAGCCAGCCCCTGCGCCCCGTTACCGACCCGTATCTCCCGCGCGACCGCGAACACTTCGTCCGCAGCGGGACCGGGGGGCGCATCATCGTCATTGCCCCGACCCGCGCGGCGTGCGAGACGATCGAGCTGGCGTTCACGCTCGACATCGAGACAGTCCTGTGGAAGAGCCAGGGCGAGCGGCTGCGCGCGCTCGCCGACCGGCTGACGCAGGAGGGCGCTCGCGACGGGCGCCGCCCGGGCTTTGGCATCGTGGCGGGCACCGGCACAGGCAAGACGCTCAGCATCAAGCCCATCGCGCAGGTGATGCTCGCCATCGACGACCTGCGCGTGGGCGTCATCAATCGCGAGCGCGAAGCGACGCCGGAGACGCCCACGTGGAACGTCATCATCGTCACCACCGGCATCGCGCGGCGCTGGTTCCAGGATGGCGACATCCGGCCGCAGGACACGCTGGTCGTGGACGAGATTCACCAGACCTCGGCCGAACTGGAGCTGTGCCTGGCCCTCGGCAAGCGCGTGGGCTGCCGCTACATCTGGCTGTCGGCGACGGTGGATCCCTCCTTCTATGCGCGCTATCTCAATGCCGCCGAGGTGATCGAGAGCAGCGCATTCGATCCGTCGAAGGCGGCCGAGGTGGAGGTGGTGCGCAAGCAACCGCTCGACTTCCTCGACGACCGCTTCCTGAATCGCGTGTTCAAGGAGCGGCGCGGCGTCGGCGTCTTCCTGCCCACGCGCGCCGGCGTCGAGCAGGCGGCGGCACTGGTGCAGAGCCGCTTTCCGCGGATGAACGTCGCCTTCTACCATGGCGGCGAGCCGATTCGCGTGATCCGTCCGTTTCTCGAGGGGCAGGAATCGAAGCCGTTCCTGCTCGCGATGACGGCGGCGGGGCAGAGCGCCCTGAACGTGCAGGGGCTCGACACGGTGATCATTGACGACACGCGGTTCACGAACCTCGTGGAGCGCGGCAAGAACGTGCTCACCCGATTGCACCTCGGTGCCAACGAGATCCTGCAGATGGCCGGCCGCGTGCACGGCCGCGTGAAGGGCGGGCGGGTATTCATCCTGAGCGATCGCGCCATTGATTTTGAGGGGCTGCAACCCACCGCCCCCGAGTTCCAGCTGGCCGGCGACAGCGAGCGCGTGGCGCTCACCTGCGCCGCGCTCGGCGTGCGCGCCGATGAACTGGACCTGCCGGTGCCGCTCGACCGGACCAGCTATCGCCGGGCGCTCGAGTTTCTCGGGGAGCGCGGCATTGTCGAGAACGGCAAGCTCACGACGTATGGCGCGAAGGTCGAGGCCATGCCGGTGGACCGCCCGTGGGCCGAACTGCTGGTGCATTGCGACGACGAGTTGCTGCCGTACGTGGCGGTGATGGCGAGCATCGAGAGCCTGCACCGGATGACGCGCGACGATCGCGACCTGTCGGGACTCATCGTCCCCGGCAGCGACCACCTCACGTCGTACAACGTCTACGCCGAGGGGTTCACGCGCTGCGGCTTCCTGGGCGAAGTGTATGGGCTGCCGCGGCAGCTCTTCGACGAGAGCGTGAGCACGTGGGCGGCGCGGCGCGGCGTGCTGGTGAAGGCGCTGGAGGATGCCGCGCTGGCGATGGCGAGCATCTATCGGGCCACCGGGCTGAGCCTGCCCACCAAGATGCCCGCGGTGTCGCCGGAGATTGACCGGCGGTTCCGCGCGCTGCTCGCGCAGGTGATGCCGTTCGATCTCGTGATTGACGAACAGACCGCGTGGGGCGACGAGGCGCGGGTGTCGAAGACCAGCGTCTGCGGCACGTGGGGCGCGATTGCGGGCACGCTGCGCTACTTCGCGGACAAGTGGGGCGTGCCGCGCGCGGCGATCGAGGGGACGCAGCTGTCGAAGGACCTGGTGCGGCGCGGCGCCACGGCGCACGCGCCGGCGCTGACGTTCGACGGCAAGCATAGGCAGTCGCCGCTGGCGCTCGAACGGCGGGTGACGTTCTTCGGCTTCGAGCTCTCGCGCGAGCGCGAGCCGGTGCACGAGTTCCCGGCGGGGCTCGAGGGCGCGGCGCGGCGTGTGCTCGCCGAGGCCATGGCGCGGGGCGAGGCGCACCATGCGTCGGTACAGAAGAACCGGCAGGACATCGAGGAGGTGCGCGAGGCGTACCGGCGCAGCGGTGGCGCCACGCCGCGGCTGGGGCTCGCGGAACTGACCGCGTGGTACGAGCGCGCCATCGCCGGCGTGCGCGACGTGCAGGAGTGGCGCGCGGCGCGCGCGCTGCTCGACGCCGACGACTTCGTGGCGCGCGACGAACGCCTGCGACTGCGCGCGCTGCCGGGCGCCGTGGACGTGCGCGACCGCGCGGTGCCGATTGACTATGAGGTCGAGGAAACGCCAACGGGCGTGACGGGAGTGGCGCGCCTGCGCCTCCCCGAGAAGATCGCGCGCACGCTGGTGGAGGAAGAGCTGCCGGCGCTCGATCGCCCGCTGCGCTTCGCGGTGGTGCGCGGCGCGCGGGGGACGGTGAAGGCGGCGACGCTGCCGGAACTTCAGGAACGGCTCGACGATCCATTTACCGACGATGAGCTGGCCCGGCCCCGGAATTCGGATCGTGGCTTCGATCGCAATCGGCAGGCGCGGGGCGGATCTGGCGGGCGCGGGAACGGAGCGCGCGGGAATGGCGGGCACGGAAACGGCGGGCGAGGCAGCCGCGACCAGAACCGTGCCGGTGGGAATCCATGGAACGGAGCGTCGGGCGGCGACGTCACCGGAGCTGGCCGGCATCGTCCAGGTTCCCCGTCCGGCCGCGGAAAGCGAAGGGGTAAATAGAGTTACATAGCTACCTTTGCGTGTCGTACTAGTCCGCGTCCGGCTGCCGTCGGCTGGTTCGCGAGGCCGACCGGTGGCGGGCGGCCTTCGCCTGGTTGCCGCAGGTGCGCATGTCGCACCAGCGGCGGCGCCCACTGCGGCTGGTGTCGAGAAAGACGCGCGGGCACGGCGGTTCGGCCGCGCAGCGGCGCACGCGCGTCAGCTCGCCGGTAACGAGCGCATCGGCGGCGCTCTCGACCACCGGAATCACGAGCGCGGCGAATGCATCGCCGGCCGACAGGAAGACGCGCGTAAATGAGCCGTCGCGCGGGTCGTGCTCGATGCGGCGCACGCCGGTGGAACGGCCGAGCACGCGGTTGATCTCGAGCACCGCGGCCTGCGTGACGCGCTCCGACGCCTGCCGCCCGCGCTCGGCGAGCGGGCGCAGCGCGCCGCGAATGCGCCGGGCCTCGTGCAGCGCCGCCGTGGCGCTGGCGGGTTGCTCGACGGCGCGGCGCTGGAGCGCGGTGCGACGCGCGGCGTCCACCAGCCCCGCGCCTTGCAGCCAGGCGAGGTAGCCGTCGAACGAGACGAGGGCATCGGGCTGCGCGTGGCGCGGCGCCTCGTCGGTGTTGACGAAGTCGAGCCACAGGCGGCCGGCGGCGAACGGAGTTCTCGCGCGGGGCATCGTGCGCCTAAGTTACACCGCGTGCCCCTCGCCAACATCCACCGCGTGGCCGTCGGATCCACGAATCCCGTGAAGCTGGCCGCGGTCCGCGCCGTGCTCCAGCGGATCGAGCCGCGTACGCATGTCGACGGCATTGCCGTCGCATCGGGAGTGCCCGACCAGCCGCTCGGGGACGCCCAGACCATCGAGGGCGCGACCAACCGCGCTCGTGCGGCGCGCGCCGCGCTCGACGCCGATCTCGGCGTGGGCATCGAGGGCGGCGTCGTGGATGCTGCCGCCGGCATGCGCACCTGCGCCTGGGCGGTCGTCGTCACCCGCGCGGGGGACGCGCACGTGGGCGGATCGCTCTCGATGCCGCTCCCCGACGCGGTCGCGGCGCTGATTCGCGATGGCGTCGAGCTGGGCCACGCGATTGACCGGCTGATCGGCACGCAGAACATCAAGCACGGGGCCGGCGCCGTGGGCATCCTCACCGAAGGGCTGGTGAACCGGCAGGAAGCATACGAAACGATACTGGCGTATGCGATGGCGCCGGTTATCAACGACAGGTTTGGGGAGGAGTGCAGGGGCTTGGTAGAGAGGGAGGGGCGAAGTAAGGAGTGAGGAGGACCGAGGCCTCCTCCCCCCTCCCCCCTCCCTCCACTCCTCCCCCCTTCTTAACCCCTGCACCCCTCCCCATGCCTCGCTATTCCATCACCGATCGCGTCCGCTGGTCCGACTGCGATCCCCTCGGCATCATCCACTACAGCACGTACCTCCGGCTGTTCGAGGTGGCGGAGCATGAGATGTTCCGCGCCTGCGGGCTGCCGTACGAGACGCTGCGCAAGACGGGCGGGGTCTGGCTGCCGCGCAAGGCGCTGCAGGTGGAGTTCCACTCGCCGGCGCAGATGGACGAGCTGGTCGTCATCGAGTCGTGGTTCTCGCGCGTCGGCAAGACGTCGCTCACCATGCGCTTCGAGGTCTACCGCGAGGGCGACCGGGCCCACCGCGCCTCCGGCACGCTCACGGTGGTCTGCGTGCACAAGGACACGATGATGAAATATCCGCTGCCGGCCGAGGTGCGCGAGAAGATCGCGCCGTTCACCGAGGGCGCTTGAGCGTCAGTCCTTCGACTCCGCGGCGAGGCCGCCGGACGCACGAATCCGCCGTTGCACCCGTTGCAGGCCGTCATACGCGGCGTACTTGAACGCCTCGGTCAGCGAGGGATAGCTGAAGACGGCCTGGATGAAATAGTCGAGCGTGCCGCCGTGGGCGAGCACCGCGCTGGGCACGTGAATGATCTCGCACGCACCTTCCCCGACGATCGTGGCACCGAGCAGCCGCTGGTCTTCGAGCGCGAACACGAGCTTCACGAAGCCGGCGGTCTCGCCGAGGATCAGGCCGCGCGTGTTGTGCGCCAGCTCCGCCCGCCCGATCTCGCACGCGATGCCGCGCGAGCGCGCCTCGGCCTCGGAGAGCCCCACGCTCGCCACCTCGGGGATCGTCCAGACGCCGTAAGGAACCACCGACGACACGGCCTGCTTGTAGCGCAGGCCGAAGGCGTGGCACATGGCCACGCGCGCCTGCTCCATGGACGTCGAGGCGCGGCCGGGGTACCCAATGACGTCGCCGGCGGCGTAGATGTGCGTGGTGCTCGTCCGGTACTTGTCGTCCACCGTGATGAACCCGCGGGCGTTCGTGGCGACGCCGGCGTTTTCGAGGCCGAGGGTTTCCGTCGCCCCCTCGCGCCCGGCGCAGTGCACGACGCACTCCGCCACGAGCGTGGTGCCGTCGGCGATCGTCACGTAGCCGAGCCCGCCCTGCACATCCATGCGCGTCACCTCGACGCCGAGGTGGACGTGCACGCCAAGGCGGCGCGTCATCTCCTGGCGCAGGGCGTCGCCCACCTCGTGCTCGAATTGCGCGAGCAGGCGTTCCTTCGAGGTGATGAGCGTGACCTGCGCGCCGAGTGCGGCGAAGATGCCGGCGTAGGTGCAACCGATCGTGCCGCCGCCGATGACGAGCAGGCGCGACGGGATGGTCGGCATGGTGAGGACACCGGCGCTGTCGAGAATGACGCTGCCGTCGAACGGGACGCCCGCCGGCCGCCACGGATGCGAACCCGTTGCGATGAGGAAAATGTCCCCCGAGATGCTGCGCGACGGGCGTCCGTGGCGGGTGACCTCGACCGCCTGCGGCCCCGTGAACCGCGCGCTTCCTTGCACCGAGGTGAGTTCATGCCGCGCGATGTTCTCCTCGATTTCGCGCCACGCGCCCTCGATTACCTGGCGCTCGCGCTGCATGAAGTCGGCGACCGACAGGTCGGGCTGCACGAGGAACTCGACGCCGTAGAGCCCCTTGCGGCGGAGCCCCGCGAGCATGACCGCCGACTCGCGGAGCGTGTTCGACGGAATGGTGCCGATGTTGACGGCGGCGCCGCCCGGCTTGGGCGCGCGTTCGATGAGGCAGACCTTCTTGCCGAAATACGCGGCCTGCGCCGCCCCCTTTTCCCCAGCCGGGCCGGCGCCCACCACGACGAGATCGAAGTGCTCCGTCATCCCCTAGAGACTAGCCCCCGGAACCCGTTGGTGTCCACTAGATTTCGGGGATGAACGCCCCCGACGCCACCTACTTCCGCAAGGGCTTCGGCCTCAAGCAGGACGTCGAGGCGACGCTCTCGGCCGACTACGCGGGGCATGTCGTGGACCTCCTGCGGGCGCGGGACTACCGGCTGACCGTCGGCGACCTGACGGTGCGGCTCGCCCGCGAGTTCGGTTTCTGCTACGGGGTGGAGCGGGCGGTGGAATACGCCTATCAGGCGCGCCACAAGTTCCCCGATCGGCGCATCTTTCTCGTCGGCGAGATCATCCACAACCCGCACGTCAACCAGCGCCTGCGGGAAATGGGGATCACCATCCTCATGCCCGTGGACGGGAGCTTCGACTATGCCGGCATCAATGCCGAGGATGTCGTGATCCTTCCCGCGTTCGGCGTGACGATCGGCGACTTCCACACGCTGCGCGACAAGGGGTGCGTGGTAGTGGACACCACCTGCGGCTCGGTGCTCAACGTCTGGAAGCGGGTCGAGGCCTACGCGCGCGACGGCTTCACGTCGCTGATCCACGGCAAGTACTACCACGAGGAGACGCGCGCCACGGCGTCGCAGGCGGTGAAGTTTGCGGGCGGCACGTATCTCGTGGTGCGCAACATGGACGAGGCGCGCGACGTCACCGAGTACATCGCGGGGCGCGGCGACCGCGCCGCCTTCCTGGCGAAGTACGGCAAGGCGGCGAGCGCGCACTTCGACCCCGACGTCCATCTCGCCCGCATCGGCGTCGCCAACCAGACGACGATGCTCGCGCGCGAGTCGCTCGCCATCGGCGAGTTTGTCGGGGCGGCGATGGCGGCGGCGAAGGGCGAGGAATACCGCAACGCCAACTTCCGGACCTTCGACACCATCTGCAGCGCCACGCAGGACCGGCAGGACGCCGTGAACGCGCTGCTGCAGGAAGCGCCCGACATCATGCTGGTGATTGGCGGCTACAACTCGAGCAACACGATTTCGCTGGCGGCGCTTTGCGCGGAGAAGGTGCGCACCTACCACGTGGAGGATGCGCTCTGCATCGTGCCGGGGGATGGCACGATCCAGGCCCGCGATCCGATCACGGGCGAGAAGGTAGAATCGAAGGGATGGCTCGGCAGCGGCCCCGTGACGGTGGGACTGACCGCCGGGGCGAGCACGCCGAACAACAAGATTGGCGACGCCGTCGCCCGCGTCTTCGCGACGCGGGGCATTGACCTCGGCACCCTCACGTAACCCGGTGGGCGCACCGCCGTCCTCCCCGGTGTTCGGCAGCGTTGAGCTGCGCGGCGGTCATGCGCGCGCCGTGCTGGTGCCGGCGCTGGGCGGCAAGATCTCGGAACTCTGGTTCGGCGACCGGCAGTGGCTCTGGCGCAATGCGCAGCTGCCGTTCCGTTCGCCGGTCGCCGGCGCCGCGTATGCGCTGACGGCCGACAGCGGCGGTTTCGACGAATGCTTCCCGACGACGCAGGCGTGCACCCTGCCGTCGCTGGTGCGCGGAGCCGGGGGGCGGGAGTTGCCCGACCACGGGGAGCTGTGGTCGCAGCAGCCGTCGCTCACGCTCACCACAGGCGCCGATGGTCATCGCGCCCACGTGGCCTGGAACGGCGAACGCCTGCCGTACCGTTTCGAGCGCACCCTGGTGGTGACGCCGATGGGCGAGGTGCGCTGCGAGTATGCGGCGACGAACCTCGGTGAGCTCAGGATTCCGTTCCTCTGGGCGGCGCATCCCCTGCTGCCGCTCGGGCGAGACACGCAGCTGAAGCTGCCCGACGGCGCACGCGTGCGCATCTGGACGGAGCACGGCATTGATCTCGGCGGCGCCGGCGCGGAGCATCGCTGGCCGCGCCTGCGCAGCGGTGGGCAGCTGCTCGACCTCTCGGCCCCCGGGCGGGCGTGGAAGCAGCCGTTCGCCTGCATGCTCTATCTCGACCTTCCGCCCGGGGAGCAGGCGCTGCATGTCGTGGCGGGGGGCGAGCAGCTGACGGCCGCGTTCCACGCGGACGAGGTGCCGACGCTGGGGCTCTGGATCAATTGCGGCCTGTGGAACCCGCTGCCACGCACCTCATGGCTGCCGTGGCGCAAGCCGGCACCGTACTTCAACCTTGGCTTCGAGCCGGCCATCGGCGCTCCCGGCGCACTCAGCGAGGCGCTCGGGGCATGGGACGGCGCGCACTGGATCGAACCCGGGGCGACGCGCCGCTGGACCGTGACGTGGACCGGCGGCGCCGCTCCGCCCCCGCCGGAGCCGCGATAGCTTAGAGACCGGCGCGATCGGTCTGCGAGCGGCCGCGCCGCCACCTTTCCCAAACCCCCTCCACCCCATGCTTGACTGGCTTGCGGATCCGAATGTGTGGATCGGACTCGTGACGCTCACCGCGCTCGAGCTCGTGCTCGGCATTGACAACGTCATCTTCATCGCGATTCTCGCGGGCAAGCTGCCGAAGGGCGAACAGCTCAAGGCGCGGCGGCTCGGCCTGACGGGCGCGCTGGTGACGCGCATTGCCTTCCTGCTGAGCATCACCTGGATCATGGGACTCACCGGGAACCTGTTCACGGCGCTGGGGCGCGAGATCTCCGGGCGCGACCTCATCCTGATCGTCGGCGGGCTCTTCCTGATCGGGAAGGCGACGTTCGAGATTCACTCCAAGCTCGAGGGCGTCGAACACCAGCACGAGGCCACGGTGAAGGCGGCGCTCTGGGCCGTCGTGGCGCAGATCATGGTCGTGGACATCGTCTTCTCGGTGGACTCGGTGATCACCGCCGTCGGGATGGTGCAGAACGTCAGCATCATGATCGCGGCCAACGTGATTGCGCTCTTCGTGATGCTGTGGGCGTCCACGCCGATTTCCGAGTTCGTGGACCGCCACCCGACCATCAAGGTGCTGGCCCTCGCCTTCCTCGTGATGATCGGCGGCAACCTGATCATCGAGGGCTTCGGCTACCACGTGCCGAAGGGCTACACGTACTTCGCCATGGCGTTCTCGGTGGCGGTGGAGTTCCTCAACATCAAGATGCGCGCCAGGGCGTCCGCGGTGCGGCTGCACCAGAGCGCGCCATGAGTGGCCGTGCCGAGGCACTGGTGCGCGAGCTCGGGCTCGCCCCGCATCCCGAGGGCGGGTTCTACCGCGAGCTGTTCCGTTCGCGCCGCATGGTGCGCACCGATGACGGCCGCTCCGAGCGGTGGGCGGCGACGACCATCTTCTACCTCCTGCGCGGCGCCGACGTGAACAAGTGGCATCGCGTGGCCTCCGACGAGATTTGGCACTGGTACGAAGGGGCGCCGCTCGAGCTGCACCTGCTCGACGCGCCGGTCACGCGCGCCCGCACCGAGGTGGTGGGGCCTGTGGGGGCGTCAAGCGCGCCCGTGCGCGTTGTCCCGGCTGGCTGCTGGCAGGCGGTGCGCTGCACCGGCGAGTACACGCTGGCCGGCTGCACGGTGGCGCCGGGCTTCGAGTTTTCCGATTTCCGTTTACTGCGCGACGTCCCCGACATGGCGGCGCGCCTGAAGGCGTCCTTTCCCGAGTTCTTGCCGCACCTCTGATGCCCGGCGGCCGCGCAAGCCGCAGGAGAATTGCATGTCCGTCCAACGTCGCCTCGCCGTCGCGCTGCTGGCCCTCGTGGCCGTGGCGCCGGCGCTCAGCGCCCAGTCGCGCCGCCCGATCACCTTCGAGGAATTCGCTCAGGCGAAGATTGTCTCCGACCCGCAGCTCTCGCCCGACGGCAAGTGGCTGCTGTACGCGGTGCGCAGCACCGACCTGGCCGCGAACCGGCGGACGACGCGCACCTACCTGACGGCCGCCAGCGACAACAACGCAATGCAGTTTCCGGACGCACAGACCATGGCGAGTGAAGCGCGCTGGTCGCCGGACGGCAATTCCGTGGCGTACATCAGCGGCGGTCAGCTCTGGATCCAGTCGCTTCGAGGCCAGGCCGAGCGACGGCAGCTCACGAACCTCACCGGCGGCGCAAGCGGCCCCGTCTGGTCGCCGACGGGGAACTATATCGCCTTTGTGTCGGCGGTCTATCCCGCCTGCAACAACGAGGCGTGCAACGCCGCCACCGAAAAGGCAAAGAGCGAGAGCAAGGTCAAGGCGCACATCGCCGACGACCTGCTCTTCCGTCACTGGGTGGCGTACGACGAGGGGACGCGTTCGCACCTGTTCGTGGTGAAACCCGACGGCGGCGACCTGCGCGACCTGATTCCCGGCGCCAGGTACGACGTGCCGCCGGGGCCGTTTGGGGGAAGCGAAGGCTACTCCATCACCCCCGACGGACGGTTTGCCCTCTACACCGCCAAGGACCAGGGGGCGGCAGACGCGTGGACGACCGACCTGAACGTCTATTCGGTGCCGGTCGGCGGCGGCGTGCCGCGCGTGATGACCGCGTCGAACAAGGGCGCCGACCAGAATCCGGTCGTGTCACCCGACGGGCAGAGGCTGTTCTACGCCTCGCAGCAGCGCGCCGGGTTTGAATCCGACCGATGGCGTCTCATGGGGGCCGAACTCGCCGGCATGGGCGGGCGCGAGCTGCTCCCCGCGTGGGACCGCAACGCCGACGGCTACGTCGCGGCGCCGGACGGCAAGACGCTGCTCGTGCTCGCCGGCGACATCGGTCGCGACAAGTACTTCCGCGTCACGCTCGATGCGGCAGGGAAGGCCAGCGCGCCGCAGCCGGTGATTACCGAGCACAACAACACGCAGCTCAGCATCGCGAAGAACGGCACGGTGGCATGGATTCGCGAGTCGGCGTCGGCCCCGGGCGAGGTGTGGACCGGCACGCTCGACGCGAGTGGCGTGAGCGGTCAGCGCCAGTTCACCCACGAGAACGACGCACTGCTGGCGCAGTTCACGCTGCCGCCGCTGGAGGACTACTGGTTCACCGGCGCCAACAACGTGAAGATCCATGGCTTCGTCATGAAGCCGCCGCAGTTCGAGGCGGGGAAGAAGTTCCCGGTGCTCCTGCTCGTGCACGGCGGCCCGCAGGGGGCGTGGCTCGACTCGTGGAGCACCCGCTGGAACTACCAGTTGTTCGCCATGGGCGGCTACGGGCTCGTCATCGTCAACCCGACGGGCTCCACCGGCTACGGACAGAAGCTCACCGATGGCGTGAGCAAGGACTGGGGCGGCAAGGTCTACGTGGACCTGATGAAGGGACTCGATGCCGCGCTCACGGCGAATCCGTGGATGGACAGCACGCGCATGGCGGCGGCGGGCGGCTCGTACGGCGGCTACATGGTGAACTGGATCGCCGGCCACACCCATCGCTTCAAGGCGCTCGTCTCGCACGCCGGGCCGTTCAACCTGGAGAACATGTACGCCGCCACCGAGGAACTCTGGTTCCCCGAGTGGGAGTACGGCGGCCCGTTCTGGAACCCGGCGGCGATGGCCACGCAGTACCGCACGTATTCGCCGCACCTCTTCGCGAAGCACTTCAAGACCCCAACGCTCGTCATCAACGGCGAACTGGACTACCGCGTGCCGTATACCGAGGGGCTCTCGATGTTCACCTCGCTGCGGCGCCAGGGCGTGGACGCGCGCATTGTCGTGTATCCCGACGAGGGACACTGGATCCTGAAGCCGCAGAACAGCCAGCTCTGGTACAAGGAAGTCCACGGATGGCTGGGGAAGTATCTGGCGGCGGGGCCGGTGCCGTGAATGCGGTGAGTGACGGTTGACGGCAGACGGTGGACGGTAGATGATCGGTTCTCTTCGGGCGGTGCTGACGGGGCGCATTGACTACGCGGGGCTCTTTCCGCCGGCCGCGCTGTCGATGGCGGATGCGGTTGCGAACTACGCGGCGTACCGGGACAGTCCCGACGGCTGGGCGCTGGCGCGGTTTGTCGTCCCCGTCGTCCGCCTCGAGGAGTTCGAGGCTGCGGCGGAGCCGCACCTGCACAGCGCCCCGTGGTGCCTGTCGGTGCTCGCGCAGGCATCCGATGAGGAAGTCCTTGGCGCATTCAATGCGCGCATGGAAGGACTCGCACTCGCCGACACGGTCGAATCGCGGGCGGCGAGCGTGGACGACGTCCACGCGCTCACACCGCTTGCCTCCATCGCCACGGTCTACGTGGAGTTGCCGGTGCACGACGACCCGGAGCCCCTGATCGCGGCGGTCGCGTCACGAGGATTGCGCGCGAAGATCCGGACGGGCGGCATCACCGCCGATGCCTTTCCCACGCCGGCACAGGTGGCCCGGTTTCTCGCCGCGTGCGCGCGCCACGGCGTCACGCTGAAAGCCACCGCCGGCCTGCATCATCCACTGCGCGGCGACTATGCGCTCACCTATGCCGCCAACGCCCCGCGTGGCACGATGTTTGGCTATCTCAATGTGTTCCTCGCTGCATCGTTCGCCCGGCGGGGCATGGCGGAGGCCGACCTGGTGCCGTTGCTCGAGTTGCGTGACGCGAGTGCCCTGCAATTCTCGGACGCGGGCGTCACCTGGCGAGGCCAGGCGCTCTCCTCGGCAACCCTCGCCGCCGACCGCGCCGGGTTTGCGGTGAGTTTTGGCTCGTGCTCCTTCCGGGAGCCTCTCGACGACCTTTCGGCCCTCCCCCTGCCGTGACCAAGCCCCTCCTCGACGAAACGCACGATCCATCCGCGCTCTCGTGGGTCGAGAGCGCCAATGCGCCGGACACCGACTTTCCGCTCGCGAACCTGCCGTTCGGCGTCTTCCGCCACGATTTCGAGGAGCGGCCGCGCGTGGGCATCGCCATTGGCGATGTCGTGCTCGACTGCCTGGCGGCCGCGCGCGATGGCTATTTCAACGCGGTGGACCCGTCGGTGCGGGGCGCCCTGCAGTCGTGGTCGCTGAACGCGCTGATGGCGCTGGGCCGCGACGACGCGCGCGCCGTGCGACGCGTTGCCCACCGCCTGCTGAGCGCCGGCACCCCCGAGGGAATGCGCGCACGCGCGGCCGCCGCCGACCTCGTGGTCTCCATGGACTCCATCGGCATGCGCGTCCCCGCCGAGATCGGCGACTACACGGACTTCTATGCCTCGGTGCATCACGCCACCAACGTCGGCGCGATGTTCCGGCCGGACAATCCGCTCCTGCCGAACTACAAGTGGATGCCCATCGGCTATCACGGCCGGGCGTCGAGCATCGTTGCCAGCGGCACGCCGGTGCGCCGGCCGCGCGGCCAGGTGGTGGCCAGCCCGGACGGGCCGCCCACGGTGGCGCCGACCGCGCGCATGGACTACGAACTCGAGGTGGGCGCGTTCGTGGCGCGCGGCAACCGGCAGGGCGATGCGATTCCGCTCGCGCGCGCCGAGGAGCACCTCTTCGGCCTGTGCCTCGTGAACGACTGGTCGGCGCGCGACCTGCAGCAATGGGAGTACCAGCCGCTCGGTCCGTTCCTCTCGAAGAGCTTCGCGACGACCGTCTCTCCCTGGGTAGTCACGCTCGATGCGCTCGAACCGTTCCGCACACCCGCGTTTGTGCGCCCCGCCTCTGACCCAGCGCCGCTCCCGTACCTGACTGACGCCGCCGATCGTTCGGGCGGCGGCTTCGGCATCACGCTCGAAGTCTGGCTGCGCACCGCCGCCATGCGAGCGGCGGGCAAGCCCGCCGAGCGGCTGAGCCGCGGCGATTTCAGCGGCATGTACTGGACCATGGCGCAGATGCTCGCGCACCATGCCAGCGCGGGGTGCAACCTCCAGCCGGGCGACCTGATTGCCAGCGGCACGGTGTCGGGAGCGGACGCCGCCTCACGGGGCTGCCTGCTGGAGCTGGCGATGCGCGGGCAGACCCCTGCGACGCTGTCGACGGGCGAATCGCGCGCGTTCCTGCACGACGGCGACGAAATCACCCTGCGCGGGTGGTGCGAGCGCGAGGGCTTCCGCCGTATTGGGTTCGGGGAGTGCATGGGCGAAGTCACCCCGGCGCTTGCCTGACGGCTGGGAGCAGGCAAATTCACAGATTGCCCCCGAAATGAGAGTCGGACCATGAAGCTGCGCGCACTCCTGATCGCCACCGGCGTCGCCGTTCCGCTCGCCGCCCCGTTGGCGCAGGGAAGCCCGTCCACCGACATCTGGCTGCTGCCGCTGGAGGGGCGCGGCGTGCCGCGCGCCGGCCGCGCGGCGAACGTCACGCAGCGCACGGGCTACGACAACCAGCCGGCCTTCACGGCCGACGGTCGGGCGATCCTCTACACGCGCATCGAAGGGGATGGACCGTCTGACATCTGGCGCCTGGACCTTGCCACGCGCGAGCGCACCAACCTCACGCAGACCGCGGTGGAAAGCGAGTACTCGGCGACGCCGATGCCCGACGGCGTGCACTTCTCGACGGTGCGCGTCGAGGCGGACAGCGCCCAGCGGCTCTGGCAGTTCGCCTTGCGCGGGGACGAAGCGCCGGCGCTGCTGTTCGAGCGCATCCAGCCGGTCGGCTACCACGTCTGGGCGAGTGACGTGACCCTCGGACTGTACGTGCTGGGCGCCCCGCTCGGCACACGCGGCAGTCCACCCGCCACGCTGCAACTGGCCGACCGGCGGCTCGGCACCGGCGAGGTGGTGGCGCGCAACATCGGGCGTGCGCTGCAGAAGATTCCCGGCCGCGACGCCATCAGCTACGTGCAGCAAGGCGCGGACGGTGCATGGATCACCGCACTCGATCTGCACACCGGGAAGTCGGCGCCCATCGCCAGGTCTCCGGAGCGGTCGGACTACCACGTCTGGTCGCCGGGCGGGGTGCTCCTGGCCGGCAGCGGATCGCGGCTCGTGGCGTGGGTGGATGGACGATGGGATGTGGTGGCCGACCTGGCCGCCGACGGGGTGCGTGGCATTTCGCGACTGGCGTTGAGCCCGATGGGCGACTGGCTGGCCGTGGTGACGGAGGATCGTGCGGTCCCCTGATCCTCACGCCCCGGCCTCGTTTGCCGATCACTTCTCGGGCCATGCGCAGGCGTATTCGCAGTTCCGCCCGCGTTACCCGGCCGTGCTGTTTCATTATCTCGCGCTACGTTCGCCCGGCACCGCGCTCGCGTGGGACTGCGGCACCGGCAATGGCCAGGCGGCCATCGGACTCGCCGAGCGCTTCGCCCATGTCGTCGCCACCGACCCGAGTGCGGCGCAGCTCTCACGGGCGCGGCCGCATCCACGCGTCACGTACCGCGTGGCGACCTACGACAGCGGCCTCGATGCCGGGAGCGCCCAGCTCGTCACCGCGGCGCAGGCGCTCCACTGGATGGACGTGGACGCATTTATCGGGGAGGCCCGGCGCGTCCTCCAGCCCGGCGGCCTGCTCGCGGTCTGGTGCTACTCGCTGTGCAAGATCTCCCCCCGCATTGATGAGCTGGTGGAGTTCTTCTACCGGGTGACGGTCGGCGCCTTCTGGCCGCCGGAGCGCCGCCACGTGGACGAGGGCTACCGTTCCATCGCCCTGCCCATTGACGAACTTGACGTGCCGCCTTTCGACCTGGTGGCCGACATGACGCTGCCGGCCTTCCTGGGCTACGTGGAAACCTGGTCGGCGGTGCAGCGCTGCCTGGCGGTGCGGGGGCGGGACAGCCTGGAAGCCTTCGCCCGGTCGGTCGGAGAGCGCTGGGGCCTGCCGCAGACGATGCACCGGGTCACCTTCCCCCTGTATGTCCGGGCTGGGGAGTTGCGCTAGGGCGCTTGTTTCGGAGCGTGCACTCAAACAATTGTTCAAAGGCCCCTCCCACCCCGGATCAGGCGACGTATGCCGAACACGAAAGGAACTGCCGCGAAAGGCGGTGCCGCCCTTGCCGTGAAGGAAACGCAGTCCTTGCAGTGCGTGGCTGACAATCTGTGCCGCTCGGCATCCGAGTGCTGCCGTCAACAGGCACGCATTGGGCGCGTGCTCGACCTGCAGTGCGGTGAGGAAGAGCTTGAGGCGGTGATCGAGGTGTCGGTGCTCTGCGTACGCGTTCTCGGCGAGTCGTGCGAACGGTATGCGGCGGTCGGCTCCGGCTCGCGCGACGGCCTCGACGAGGCCACGTGGCACGCGGCGAACACCCTGTGGCATGCCAGCCGTGAGTACAGCCGGCGGCATCACGCGTGCAACGTGAAGTCCGCCAAGATGAGCCGGCACTCGTCGGCGCAGCTCGGTGAATTGGCCATCGAGTACGAGCTCAAGGCGTCTGCGGTGCTGGCGCTTCGATATGCGGTGGAGCAGTACCAGAAGCTTCGGCCCGACGCGCAGTAGACAACTGACATAGAGATGGCGGTGCGGCGTCCGTCCGGACGCCGCCCGGCTGACCACGGCGCGACGAGGCGCCGCGTGATCCTCCCTTCCCCCCAAGCAGGAGGTCAGGCATGGTGCGTGTCATCACCCGGCTCGCGGCGGCATTGGTGTTCACATCGGCGTTCAGCGGAGTGCTCGCTGGGCAGACGACCCTCGGCGTGGTGACCGGCAAGATCGTGACGGCCACCGGAGAACCCATCGCTGGTGCGTCGGTGGCCGTTGCCGGCACGCAGTTTGGCGCCATCGCGAAGAACGACGGCACGTATCGCATCAACCTGCGCCCCGGCCGCTACGAACTGCGCGCCCGGCTCATCGGCTACGCGCTCGTCAGGGACTCCGTGACGATTCGCGCCGGCCAGACCGTGACGCAGAACTTCACGCTCACGCGCGCCGCCGCGGCGCTCTCGGCGGTGGCGGTGATCGGCTCCCGAAGCGAGGAACGCACGGTGGTGGACGCCCCGGCGCCCATTGACGTGCTGCCGGCGGCCGACATCTCGGCGACGGGGCGCTCCGAGACGGCGCAGATGATCCAGGCGGTCGCGCCGTCGTTCAACTTTCCGCGCATGAGCATCGGCGACGGCACCGACCACGTGCGCCCGGCGACCCTCCGCGGCCTCGGCGCCGACCAGGTGCTCGTGCTGATCAACGGCAAGCGCCGGCACACGAGTGCGCTGGTGAACGTGAACGGGTCCATCGGGCGCGGCCAGGCCGCGGTGGACCTCAATGCGATTCCCGCCTCGATGATCGAACGCATCGAGGTGCTGCGCGACGGCGCCTCGGCGCAGTACGGCTCCGACGCGATCGCCGGCGTAATCAACATCGTGCTGAAGGCCAACTCCCCCAACGAGGCGCAGTTCACGGCCGGCACCAACATGACGCACTTTGACCCGCCGCGGCAGAACCCGTCGGCGCTGGTGAGCAAGACGCTCTGGGACGGCAAGCTGTGGAAGGGCAACGTGACGTGGAATGCCCCGCTGGAGGCGGGTTACCTGACGCTCGGCGCCGAGACCAACCAGCACGGGTGGACGAACCGCTCCCTGCCCGACACGCGCCTGCAATACCTGACGGGCAACCCCAAGAACTCCGATCCGCGCTACAACAACCAGATCAACCATCGCCTCGGCGACGCCTCGACGAACGGCGTCACCGCCTTCGCCAACTTTGGTCGGCCGTGGGACGCGGTGAACGGCGAGATCTACGCCTTCGGCGGCTACGGCGAGCGCCGCGGTGAGGCGGCGGGCTTCTGGCGCCGGTCGCTGGACGACCGCACCGTGCGCGCCATTGCGCCCGACGGATTCCTGCCCATCATCGCCTCCGACATCACCGACATTTCGGGCACGGTTGGCATCAAGGGCGATGCCGGCAAGTGGAAGTACGACCTGAGCACCGTGTACGGCGGCAATCGTTTTGGCTTTGCCGTGAAGAACTCGCTGAACACGTCCATGGGCGCGCAGAGTCCGACGTCGTTCGATGCGGGGGCGCTGGCGTTCCGTCAGTTGACGACGAACCTTGACCTGAATCGGGACTTCAATCCGGGCCGTCCGGTGCGCGTGGGCGTGGGCGCCGAGTTCCGCAACGACGCCTTCGAGATCACGGCTGGCGAGCCGAACTCGTACAAGGATGGCGGCGTGAAGATCCTCGATGGCCCGAATGCCGGCAAGCAGCCGGCCATCGGAGCGCAGGTCTTCCCGGGCTTCCGTCCCAACGACGCCGGCACGCACTCCCGGTCGAACGTCGCGGCCTACGCGGACGTCGAGAGCGACATCACCGACGCGTGGCTGCTGTCGGGCGCGGCGCGCGCGGAGCACTACAGCGACTTCGGCTCCACCACGACGGGCAAGCTGGCCACGCGCCTGAAGGTGGCGAAGGGCTTCAACTTGCGCGGCGCCGTGAGCACGGGCTTCCGCGCGCCCTCGCTGCACCAGTCGTTCTTCTCGTCCACCGCGACGAACTTCATCAACGGCGTGCCGTTCGAGGTGCGCACCTTCCCGGTGAACGACCCGATCGCCCGCGTGCTGGGCGCGAAGGACCTGAAGCCGGAGAAGTCCACCAACCTCAGCGCCGGCTTCGCCGCCGAACCGACCAAGAATCTGTCGTTCACGGTGGACTACTATCAGATCACCATCAAGGACCGCATCGTCTTCTCGGAGAACTTCACCGGCGCGCAGGTGAACGCGCTGCTGGCGTCGAAGGGGCTGACGGGCGTGTCGGGCGGGCGGTACTTCACCAATGCCATTGACACCAAGACCCACGGCATCGACATCGTGGCGAACTATGGGCTCGACCTTGGAAACGCGGGAACGGTACGCGTGACGGGCGGCTACAACGGTACCAGTAACGAGGTGACGTACGTCACGCCGACGCCGCCTGAGCTGTCCACGCAGTCCGAGGCGCTCTTCGGGCGCGTCGAGCAAGGCCGCATCGAGGTGGGCCAGCCCAAGAACAACATCGTGACGTCGCTGGACTGGTCGCGGAAGTCGTGGAGCGCGCTGCTGCGCGGACAGCGGTTTGGCGAGGTCATCTCGCGCGGCACGGCGACGAACGGGTCGCTGGACAACACGTACAAACCCACGTGGATCAATGACGTGAGCCTCAGCTGGCAGACGCCGTGGAAGGTGAAGTGGACGGTGGGCGCGGACAACGTGCTCGACAAGTACCCGACGCAGAACATCGCGAACACGGACTTCTTTGGCATCTTCCCGTACGGCGGCATCACGCCGTTCGGCTACAACGGGCGCTTCATCTACACGCGCTTGACGTACGACTGGTAGCGTAGTTGCACGGCGTCAGGCGGCCGGGGCCCGATGGGGTTCCGGCCGCCTGATGTTTCGGGGGCCTGCTACTCCGCGGTCGCCTCGACCCAGCGATGCATGGCGCCGTCGAGCGCCGCTTCGGCGTCCTTGAGGGCGCGCGTGAGGTCGGCGGCGCGGCGCGCGGCGGCGGCGCTGCCGTCGTAGAGTGCGGGGTCCTGCAACTCGGCGCGCAGCGCCTCGACGCGCTCCTCGCAGGCGTTGACCTCGCGTTCGGCCGCGCCGGCCGCCGCGGCCGCGCGGCGCTTCTCGCGTCGTGCGGCCTGCTCCTTGTCCTGCGTCCCGGCGCTGCGCTGGGCCAGCTTCTTTGCCGCCTCGCGCCGGGCGGCGCTGCTGCGCGCCGCCTCGGCGGACGCGTCGGCGGCGCGCGCCTTCTGGCGCTGCTCCCACTCGACGAAGGTGCCGCCGAAGTCCTCGACGCGCACGCCGTCAAAGGCCCAGACGCGCGTGGCGAGTTCGCGCAGGAAGGCCCGGTCGTGGCTGACGATCAGCACCGTTCCCTCGTAGCCGTCGAGGGCATCCTCGATGGACTCGATGGACTCGACGTCCAGGTGATTGGTCGGCTCGTCGAGCACGAGCAGATTGGCCCGCGACAGCGCGATCATCGCCAGCGCGAGGCGCGAGCGTTCGCCGCCCGAGCAGACGTCGGTGCGCCGCTGCACGGTGTCCCCGGAAAAACCGAACGCGCCCAGCAGGCCCTGGATCTGGCCGCGCGTCCAGAGGGGACGAAGGTCGTTGATGCAGTCGTAAATGGTGGTGCCCATGGGCACCTGCGCGAGATCCTGCCGGAAATGCGCCGCGGTGATCGAGCCGCCCAGCCGCGCCTCGCCGGCAGTCGGCGCGCGCTCGCCAAGGATGGTGCGGAGCAGGGTGGACTTGCCGGCGCCGTTGGGCCCGACGATGGCCACCACGTCGCCGCGCATGGCGGTGGCGTGGAAGCCCTTCACGAGCGTGCGCCCCTCGACGGCGACGTCGAGCCGGTCGCAGTAGACCACGCGATCGCCGCCGCGCTCCTTGACCTCGAGGCTGAACGCCATCGCGTCCTCTGCCCCCGGCGGCGGCGTGAGGCGCGGCAGGCGCGAGAGCAGCTTGCGGCGCCCCTGCGCCTGCTTGGTGTTCTGGCCGGCGATGTTGCGGCGGATGAACTCCTCTTCCTTGGCGATGAACTTGCGCTGCTGGTCCACCTGGCGTTCAAGGGCGAGCCGGCGCTCGGCGCGCTGGTTCACGAACGCCGAGTAGCCGCCGCGATAGGCGGTGACACTCCCCGCCTCGATGTGCAGGACATGATCCACCGTCTCGTCGAGGAAGGCGCGATCGTGGCTGATGATGAGTGCCGTTCCCCGACGCTCGTTCAGGTACTCCTGCAACCACTCCGTGGTCTCGAGGTCGAGATGGTTGGTCGGCTCGTCGAGCAGGAGCACGTCGGCCGGGGCGACCAGCTGCGCCGCGAGTCCCACGCGTCCGCGCTCGCCGCCGGAGAGCACTGCGAGGCGCTTGACCTTCGACTCCTCGGCGTCGAAGCCCAGTCCCTGCAGCACCGCATCCACGCGGGCGTGGAACTCGTACCCCCCTTCGTGGGCGAAGCGCTCCATGTCATGGCCGTAGCGATCGAGGGCGGCCGCGTCCGGATCCGAGCCCATGTCGGCCAGCCGGTTGGCCTGCTCGGCGAGCGAGGCTTCGAGTGCGATGAGCGGTGCGAATGGCTGGGCGGCGGCCTCCCACACCGTGACCGCGTCGCCGAAATCGCGATGCTGATCGAGGAGGGACAGGCGGAGGTTTCCCGGCCGCGACACGGCGCCCGCGGTGGGCCGCTGCTCGCCGGTGATGAGCCGGAAGAGCGTTGTCTTGCCCGATCCGTTGCGCCCGACGATGCCCCAACGTTCCCCCTCGGCGACTGTAAAGGAGACATCGCGGAGCAGGGTGGTGGCGCCGAATTCGACGCGCACGCCGGTGAGGGTGATCTGGGTCACAGACGCAATTTATCCGCGCGTCCATCTAAACGCCGCTGTCACGGCGGAGGGTTGCTATCTTCCATGCTGTCGTAGTGGAGTTGGCGGCAGGAACATCACCGGGGCCGCGCGGTACCAGCAGGCACGATCGGGTGCGGACCCTCAGTCTTGAGCGGGGAACTCCCAATGGTTGTGGGTGCGGCAGTGGCACTGATGCTCTCGATGGGCACCGGCGTGCAAGCCCTCGAAGATCCCGGCGTCCGAAACGCAGGGCCGCGCATGGAAGCGACGCGCGTCGGCGTCAATGTTCCCGAGGACGACACCGTGCGCGTGCGGCGCAAGGCGGTGCGGTTGAGCGAGGCGTACCACACGCGGCTGAAGATCCACAAGTACTCGTCGTACGCCATGCTGCCGATGTTCGCGTTCGAGTACGCCGCGGGCGACCAGCTCTTCAAGAAGAGCGCGGCCGCGCCGCAGTGGGCGCGCGACTACCACGGCGTCGTAGCTGGCGGCATCGCCGGGTTGTTTACGATCAACACGCTGACGGGCGGCCTCAACTGGTGGGAGACCCGCAAGCAGTCCAGTGGACTTGGCTGGCGCACCACGCACGCGGCGCTGATGCTGCTGGCCGAGGCCGGCTTCGTGGCGACGGGCGTACTTGCCGACGAAGCCGAGGAGTCGCTGGACAAGCGCAAGCTGCATCGCACCGTGGCCATCTCGTCCATGTCGGTGGCCACGGTCTCCTACCTGATGATGCTGAAGCCCTTGCGGAGAGATTGAGATGCCGCTGGTTGAGACGCTGGCCGAACTCACGAAGCCGTGGGCCAAGTTCTATTCCCGCTCCGATGCGGCGCAGGCGATCGTGCTGTTCACGCACCTGGCCGGCATGCTGGGGGGCGGCGGGCTCTCCATCTCGGCCGATCGCGCGATGTGGAAGGCGCGCACGGCCACCGATGAGGTGCGTGCGCGGCTGCTGGCCGAGGTGTCGGCCACGCACCGGCCGGTGATCATCGGCCTCGCGATGGCCGCCGTGTCCGGCCTGTTCATGCTCGCGGCGGATGTCGAAGCCTACCTGCCGTCGCCGATTTTCTGGGGAAAGATGGCGGCACTCGCGCTGCTGCTCATCAATGGACGCTGGCTGCAGACGCTCGAGGAAAAGGCGCGCCGCGCTCCAGCGACGCTCCCCGCCGCGTGGCCGCGCATCGGCCTCTCGTCCCGTTTCAGTTATGTGCTCTGGTTCGCCGTTGTGCTGGGCGGCGTGCTGTTGGTGAACGTCTGACCCTTCACGGTTCCTGATACTAGATGAGTGCCAACGACTGCACGGGCGACTGCCCGATTGCCCGCCGCGTCTTCCTGAAGGATGTGTCCGTTTTCACCGCTGCCCTCGTGGCGGCCGGTCTCGCGCCGCGCGACGCCATGGCGGCGGTGCGGCCGATCCGCGCCCTGTCGCGCGTGGCCACCGAAGTCCGCTACCCGATTCCAGCCAAGGACGGCGTGCGGTTCGATGATGAGAACGAGGTGATTCTCGTGCGGTACGCCGGCAAGGTGTACGCGTTCGCGCTGTCGTGCCCGCACCAGAACACGGCGCTGAAGCTCGATCCCGCCGGCACCGGCGGCTTCTACTGCACCAAGCACGAGTCGCGCTACAAGCCGACCGGCGAGTTCATTTCGGGCCGTGCGACGCGGAACATGGACCGCCTCGTCATCCGCCGGGATGGAAACAACGTGGTGGTGGACGTGGACAAGTGGTACGAATCCGACTCCGAGCCCACGCAGTGGGCGGCGGCCGTCGTCATCCTGTAACTCGGAGGCCGACGGTGACTGAACGCTCCTGTGCTGCCGACTGCGCCCTGCGGCGCCGCGACTTTCTTGGCGCGGCGGCATTGACGGCGCTCGCGCTGCTCGAAACGGCATGCGGTGACGGACAGATCGGCGGCACCGGCCCGAGCACCCCCAGCGGCGGGGCGCTCGTCGTGACGCTCTCGCAGTACGCGACGCTGGCGAATGTCGGCGGTGCGGCACGCGTGGATGGCGGAAGCGGAACGCCGGTGGCGCTGGTGCGTACCGGTGCGGCGACGTTCGTCGCGCTGTCGCTCATCTGTCCGCACGAACACAGCACGGTGGGCCTGAACGGCAGCGGGTTCCTGTGCCCCAACCATGGCGCGCGCTTCTCGAGCACCGGTGTGTGGCAGGGGGGCCAGCGGACCACCAACATGAGGACGCTGGTGTCGAGTTATGATGCGGTCGCGGGGACAGTCACGATCAACCGGTAAGGGCGGTGCGGGGTGCAGGGTGCGCGGTGTGGTGCAGAGGCAGGGTGTGGTGCAGGGTGCAGGGTGCGCGGTGTGGTGCAGAGGCAGGGTGTGGTGCGGGGTGCAGGGTGCGCGGTGTGGTGCAGGGCGAGGGGTGTGGTGCAGAGAAAGGGGGCGAGCCTGAGTACCGGTTCGCCCCCGTTCCTTGCACCACACCCTACCCCCCGCACCACACCCTGCCCCCGTCCCCGCAGTTCCAATGTCAGCCAATTGGAACTTCCGGACACAGCTGCCCCCCTTCCATTGCCCGCTCCGCCACGGCCTTCTGCCGCGCGTCCTGGTTGCGGGTGAGCCCGCGCACGGCGCGGCGTGCGCGGCGCGTCGCCGAGGCGACGAACAGGCGGGCGCAATCAAGGTCGGGCGCGGCCTTGGCTTCATCGCCGCCCGCCGACTCGAGCGCGGCGGTCGCGCGTGACAGCGCGCAGACGGACATATAGATGTCAATCGCCGCGTTGGCGAGGCGCTCCTGGTGGAACTGCTTCTCGATGATCGCCTTGCCCTCGCTCATCAACAGCCCTTCGACGCCCAATGCCAGCGAGTGAATGACGTCGGCCAGCTGGTCGGCCTCGTCGTGCAGCGCCGGGTGCACCTTGATGAACTCGGGCTTCGTGAGCTGCCGCTTGGCGCGCCCCGCGATGTAGCCGCCGATGGCGCCGATGGAGCGGAGCGGGTCCTTGAAGGCCTTGCCGATCTGCTTGAGGCGTTCGCCGGGCTCCTGCAGCGCCGACAGCGCGATGAGCGCGCGCAGGATCTCGTTGGTCCCCTCGAAGATCATGTTGATGCGCGCGTCGCGCACGAACTGCTCGTACGGGTACTCCTTGGAATACCCGATGCCGCCCGCAATCTGCATGGCGTCGTGCGCCGTGCGGTTGGCGACTTCCGACGCGAAGATCTTGCAGCAGGCGGTCTCGAGCGAGAAGTCCACGCCGCCGCGGTCCACCATCGCCGACGTCACCATCCACCCGGCGTCGGCGGCGTAGCAGTCGGCGGCCGCCGATGCGAACTTGCGCTGGATCATCTCGAACGAACCGATGGAACGCCCGAACTGCTCGCGCTGCTTCGCGTACTCGAGCGCGTGCCGCATCATCTCGCGCGTGCCGCGCGCCGAGGCCGCCGCAAGGCCGAGCCGCCCGGAGTTCAAGATTTCGAGCGCGATCTTGAAGCCGTGGCCGACCTCGCCGAGCCGGTCCTCCACGGGGACCTTCACGTCCTCGAAGATGAAGCTGCGCGTGTCCGACGCCTTGATGCCCATCTTCTGCTCGAGCTGGCCCATCGAGACGCCGGGCGCGTGCGCGTCCACGATGAACGCCGTCACGCGCTGCTTCTGCTTGCCGTCCACCTCCACCGGCACCTTGGCAAAGACGGTCAGAAGGCCCGCGTAGCCGGCGTTGGAGATCCAGATCTTCGTGCCGTTGAGCACATAGTGCGTGCCGTCGGCGCTGGGGATCGCCGTGGAGCGCATGGCCTGCGCATCCGAACCAGAACCGGGCTCGGTGAGGCAGAAGGCGGCGATGAGTTCGGCGCTCGCGCACTTGGGGAGGTACTTCTGCTTCTGCGCCTCGGTGCCGAAGAGCGTGATCCCCTTGCAGCCGATGGACTGGTGCGCGCCGAAGTAGACGGCGAGCGCGGGGTCGGTGGCGCCGACTTCGCCGAAGATGCGGTTGAAGACCATCGCGCTCGCGCCGAATCCGCCGTACTCCTCGGGGATGTTCAGTCCCATCAGCCCGAGTTCGGCCATCCCGGCGCGTGTCGCATCCGTGAACTTGCCGTCGTGGTCGTGCTGGCGCGCGTCCACTGTTTCCTTGGCCCAGCTGCGGAACGTGTCGAGAATGGCGGCCGCCGCTTCGCGATCGGCGTCGCTCGGCACCGGGAACGGGAAGATGAGGTCCTCGCGGATCTCACCCGAGAAGATGGCCTTGGTGAACGACGGATTCTTGTCGGGATCGGCCAGATGCGGGGTCTTGGACACGGGGTGATCCTGGTGCGGGCGCGAGGCCGCGGTCGAGTGTCTTGGGGCATGGAAGCAGCGCCGCCATGCACTGCTCTAACCTACACCGGCTGCTGCGCCGGGGTCAGCGCGGCGCGTCGCCGCGCCACGGGCGCGTCACGCAGGCTCGCGGTGCGCATCGCTCCACCACGCGCACGCGAAGAACAGCCAGCCGACGCGCTTGGCGGCGAGGGCGACGGCGATGTGACCGACGAACATTTTGGGGCGGAACGAGGAGGGGATGGAGGCGAGGCGAGGGGGAACGAGACTGACGAAGAGGAATGCGGGGAGAACCTACACTTTCGGCGTGAACGTGCTCAAGGGCCCGATGGTCTTCCGGTACAGCAGTTCGTCGTGCCCCTCGACGATGAAGTTCTTCAGCGGGCCGACCAACTCGAAGCCGAGCCGCTCGTAGAGGCGGCGCGCGCCGGTGTTGAACGACGACACGCAGAGAAAGACGTTCGGCGACTCGCGGTGGATTCGCTCTTCCGCGAACGCGACGAGCTGGGTGCCGAGCCCCGAACCGCGTGCGGACGCCGCCACGCAGACCGAGGCGATGTAGCCGGGGAACTGCCCCTTCATGATGAGCAGGATGAAGCCGGCCACCTGATCGCCGTCGCGCGCCACATACAGCTCGCGTGCCGGGTCGGAGACGGCCGTCAGGCAGCGTTCGTAGCTTCGGCCGAGCGTGATCCACGGGTCGGTCTCGCACATCATGCGCGCGCAGGTCGCGCGGTCGGCGTCGTCGCGGGCGGGTTCGATGAGGGCGGGCATTGTAGGGCTCTAGGGACGGTCCGATCAAGTTAATGAGGCTCTTCGGTGATTCGTGTGGGTGAATTTGGAGAGAATTCAGGTACGGGGTAGTGGCGGCAGCGTGCAGGTCAGGATCTTCAAGTGGAGATAGTCTT
>JAJZRK010000140.1 GCA_021802745.1 bacterium | reverse complement strand
TGCGCAGCGGATTTACCCGAAGGGCCTGCAGCCCAATGATCATTGAAGAGTTCACCTCACCGTCTACGGGAATCGTGCAATTCGGGTTTCTGACCGCTTGAACTCAACCTGCAATCGGGGTATTTTTATCGTTCTTCCCGAGTAGCTCAGGTGGTAGAGCAGACGACTGTTAATCGTCGGGTCGGGGGTTCAAGTCCCTCCTCGGGAGCTCAACTGGCAGTTGCACGTCCCGTACCAGGTTGCTCCAAGCAAGCTCCCCGGCTCTGTCCGGGGAGCTTTTTTTCGTCCCCGGTGCGAGTGTACGTGCACCCCCGGGGATGCGCCTGGAGCGGCACGATCGAAACGCCGAGAGGAGGCCGAGCCCTACCGTGACCCATTCCACGCTCCCCGCGCTCATCCAGAATGCCGCGCTCCTGTTCCTGCTCGTGCTGGTCTTCGACCTGTTCACGAGCCGGCGCCGCCTCTCTGATCGTCGCGCCCAGCAGGTGGTCGTCGGCATTGGGCTCGGCCTGCTCGGCATTGGCCTGATGGTCGCGTCGTTCCCGCTCGAGGCCGGCATCATCTTCGACACCCGCTCCGTGCTGCTGAGCACCGCCGGCCTCTTCCTCGGGGCCATGCCGACCGCCATCGCCATGGCAATGACGGCGGTGTTCCGGCTCTGGCGGGGCGGCGCCGCCGCCTCGGCCGGCGTGCTCGTGATCCTCGTCACGGGCGCGCTCGGCATTGCCTGGCGGCATCGTCGCAAGGGCGCGCTCGACGACATCACCGCGCTGGAGCTCTACGCCTTCGGCCTGTTGGCGCACGTGTTGATGCTGGCCTGCATGCTCGTCCTCCCGTGGGATGCGGCCATGCGCGTGCTCCGCGCCATCACGTGGCCCGTGCTGCTGGTGTATCCCCTCGCCACCGCCGCCCTCGGAACGCTGCTCGCCAATCGTGTCCGCCGGGAGCGCGAGGCGCGCGCCCTGCTCGCCAGCGAGGAGCGGCTGCGGCTCGCCCTCGACGCGGCGCGCATGGGCACCTTCGACTGGCTCATCACCGAGGACGTGCTCACCTGGTCGCCGCGGCAAGCCGAGCTGTTCGGCTTCAAGGCCGACGAGTTCGACGGCCGATATGCGTCGTTCGCCGGGCGCGTGCATCCGGACGACATTGTCGGCGTCAACGCGGCCGTGGCGGGCTGCATCGCGGCGCGGGAACCGTTCAACCGCGAATACCGCGTGGTCCGTCCGGATGGCAGCGAACGGTGGGTGTCGTCGCACGGCGAGTTCGAGATTGACGATGGCGGCCGGCCGCTGCGCATGCGCGGCGTCGTGGTGGACATCACCGAACGCCGGGCGGCCGAGGCGGCCTTGCGGGAGAGCGAGGCGCGCCTCGCCGATCTCTACGACAACGCGCCGGACATGTTCGTGTCCGTGGACGCGGCGACCGCCCGCATTATCCGCTGCAACGAGACCCTCGCGCGCGTCACGGGCTACTCGCGCTCCGAACTGGTGGGCAAGCCCATCTTCGAGCTGTACGATCCCGCCCAAGCCGAGGCCTCGCGCGCGCTATTTGCGCGCTTCCTCGAGTCGGGCGAGCTGCACGACGAGGAAATGCGCGTCCGCTGCCGCGATGGCGGCGTCGTGGAGGTGAGTGTCAACACGTCCGCCGTCCGCGACGCGGCCGGGCGCATCGTCTCCAGCCGATCGGTCTTTCGCGACATCACGGCGCGCAAACGTGCCGAGGCGGAGCGCGACCAGCTCCGCCTGCAGCTCACGGAGGCCCAGCGGCTGGAGGCCATCGGGCGCCTGGCCGGTGGCGTGGCGCACGACTTCAACAACATGCTCGTCGTGATTCTCGGCGAGACCGAGATGGCCCTCGACCAGCTCGAACCGGACCATCCCGTGTACGCCGGACTGGCGGACGTGCGCCGCGCCGCGCTCCACTCGGCGGAGATCGTCGCCCAGCTGCTCGCGTTTGCCCGGCAACAGACGACGGCGCCGCGGATGGTGGACCTCAACGAGACGGTGGAACAGATGCTGCCGGTCCTGCGTCGGCTCGTCGGCGAGGCCATCGAGGTGCGCTGGGCACCCGCCGCCGACCTGCCTCCGCTCCGGCTTGACCCGACGCAGCTCAATCAGGTGCTCGCGAATCTCTGCGTCAACGCCCGCGATGCGATCGCCGACGTCGGCCGGATCACCATCGCCACCGGCGCGGTGGTGGTGGATGAGGCATTCTGTGCATCGCACGAGGGGAGTGCGCCGGGCGAGTACGTCACGTTGACGGTCACGGACTCCGGATGCGGCATCAGTGAGGAGATCCGGGGAAAGATCTTCGAGCCGTACTTCACCACCAAGCTGGCCGGCAAGGGATCCGGCCTCGGGCTTGCCACGGTCATCGGCATTGTCCAGCAGAACAACGGCGTCATCGTCGTCGACAGCACCCCCGGCCTTGGCACGAGCATGCAGATCTACCTGCCGCGTTCGGCGGCGAAACCATCGGCGGCGAAGGTCGCCACCCCAGCTTCGACGCCGGCTGTGCGACGGCGCGAGCACACGATCCTGCTCGTCGAGGATGAGCCGGCCATCCTGCGCGTGGCGTCGCGCATGCTGGAGAAGCTCGGGTATCGAGTGTTCTGCGCCGGATCGCCGCACGAGGGCCTGCGCCTCGCGGCGGAGCACGGCGACCAGCTCGATCTCCTCATCACCGACATCGTCATGCCAGACATGAATGGCCGCGAGCTGGCCGACCGACTTGCACGCGCCCATCCCGGCCTGCGCACGCTGTTCGTTTCGGGGTACGCGGCCGACGCCACGCCTCCGCAAGACGCCCGCGAGACTGCGGCCGGCGTCCTGCAGAAGCCCTTCTCCGCCGCCAAGCTCGCCGAAGCCGTGGAACAGGCCCTCGCCGCCGGCGCCCAACCGCACGCGCCCCCCACCCAGGCTGGGTAGGTTACTGTTGTCTCTCTGTTGTCTTTCTGTTGTTTCTCTGTTGTTTCTCTGTTGTTTCTCTGCCTCTCATGCGCCTTCTCCACCTCCTCAACCACGTCAACCGCGTCGGCAACGGCATCGTCAACGTCGCCGTGGACCTCGCGTGCCTGCAGGCGCGCGCGGGGCACCAGGTCTGGGTGGCCTCCAAGGGCGGCGCCTTCGAGGAGTTGCTGGCCCGCAGCGGCGTGCGGCACGTGCGCATAGACCAGGCCCGGCGTCCGCTCACCCTGTGGCGTGCGTTCCGCGCGCTGCGCACGCTCCTTCGGACCGAGCGCGTGGAGATCGTCCATGCGCACATGGTGACGGGCTATGTGCTCGCTCGCTTGCTGCGCCCGTTCGCCGCGTGGCGCCTCGTGGCCAGCGTGCACAACGAGTGGCAGCGCAGCTCCAACCTCATGCGCGGCGCCGATCGCATCATCACGCTGAGCGAACAAGGGGTCGCGCGGATGGTCGCGCGCGGCATGCCCCGCCACCGGCTGCGCGTGGTGCGCAACAGCACCATTGGCAGTCCGCGCTATCTCGACGCCGGGGAAGTCGCGGTCGCACTTCGCCAGCCCGCCATCGTCACCGTGGCCGGCATGTACGAGCGCAAGGGAATCGCCGATCTCATACACGCCTTCGATGCGCTGGGCGCGCCGCACGCCGATGCGCACCTCTACATCGTCGGCGACGGGCCCGACCGGCCGCGGTTCGAGGCGCTCGCGCGCACGCTGGCCTCGCGCGAGCGCATCCATTTCGAGGGGTTCCAGCCGACGCCCCGTGCCTATCTGCGCGCCGCCGCGCTGTTCGTGCTCGCGTCGCACACCGAGCCGTTCGGGCTCGTCCTCGCCGAGGCCCGCGACTGCGGCTGCGCCATCATCGCGACGGCCGTGGACGGCGCCCCGGAGGTGGTGGATGGAGGGCGCGCCGGACTCCTCGTGCCACCGCACGACCCGGCCGCCCTCAGCGCCGCCATGGCGCGCCTGCTCGCCGACCCCGCTGAACGCGAGCGCTGGCGCGCCGCGGCCGGTGAGAACCTCGACTGGCTGCGGGTCGAGCGGCAGCACGTGGAGACGCTCGCGGTCTACCGCGACGCGCTTGCCGGGTAGGGCGGCCGGTGCTTGGCTCGCGCACCTGAGCGGCGCCACGCCCCCGCTACGTCGGCCGATTCTCGCCCGACGGGCGCAGTGGCGTCGTGAAGAACTCCGTGAGCGCCTCGGCCGGCACCAGCCCCCACAGCACGCGTCCGTCGGGGCGCACCAGCCGCGGCACGCCGCCCAACCGGCGCGTCACCCACTCCATCTCCCACTCGTCAGCCAGCCGGTGGCCAGCGGGACCATCGAGGTCCACCCAGCCCGGCACGCCCGACCAGACCGCCACCGAGTTGATCACCGTGCCGTCGGAGATGTCGTCGCCGCGCACCCACAGCGCGGCCCCCAGCGCGCGACGGAATGCCGAGGCGCGCGGTGCATGCTGCCGGTGCACGGCGGCGACCGCGGCAATGGCGCGGCGCGTGTTCGGCTTCACCGGCGGCGGGGTCAGCGCCACATCGGGGGCCATGCGCCGCACGGCGTCCACGTCGTCCTCGAGCGCGCGCATCACGCGGCGATCGCCCAGCCGCGGCGGCACCGGCAGCGCCGGGTCGTGCTGCACCCCGCGCCAGTCGCACCGGTGCATCAGGCCGAGCACCTCGAGCCGCGCCGTCAGCGCGAAGCTGTACGGACAGTTGAGATCGGCGTAGAGGACGGCGGTCACCATGCGGGGAACAATCTCCGGGTATCCTCAAAAGCTACGACGCGGCAGCGTAACGTTCTACCTCGCCGCGTGGGCATGCACTGCGCCGCATTCCAAAAACGCCCCGCGCCGAGCATCTTTAGCGCATGACCACTCCACCATTGGTTGGCGTCATCATGGGGAGCGCGAGCGACTACGAGCACCTCGCGCCAGCCTGCGAAATGCTCGAACAGTTCGGCGTTCCGTACGAGAAGGCGGTCGTCTCGGCGCATCGCACCCCGGACTGGATGTTCGAGTACGCGGCCAATGCCGAGTCGCGCGGCCTGATGGTCATCATCGCCGCCGCCGGCGGCGCGGCCCACCTGCCGGGCATGGTCGCATCGAAGACGCTCGTGCCCGTGCTCGGTGTCCCCGTGCCGGCCACCGCGCTCAACGGCGTGGACGCCTTGCTCTCCATCGTGCAGATGCCGGCCGGCATCCCGGTGGGCACGCTCGCCATTGGCAAGCCCGGCGCGTCGAATGCCGGCATCCTGGCCGCCGAGATTGTCGGCACGAGCCATCCGGAAGTGCGCGACCGCATTCGCGCCTGGCGCGCACAGCGCACCGCGGCCGTGCGGGCCCAGCAGCTGCCGTGAGCGTCATCCTCCCAGGCGCCACCATCGGCTTCCTCGGCGGCGGCCAGCTCGGGCGCATGGCCGCCATGGCCGCGCGCACCATGGGCTACGATGTGCATGTCCTCGACCCCGAGGCACACTGCCCCGCCCGGCCGCTCGCCTCGCAGACGATCACCGCGAAGTGGGCCGACGGCGACGCCGCCGCGCGCCTCGCCGAGGGCGCCGACGTCGTCACCATCGAGATCGAGCAGATCCCCCTGCACTCGCTCGAGGCCGCCGAGCGGCACGCGCCGCTCCGCCCCGGGCCGCAGGTGCTGTGGATCGTCCAGGACCGCGCGCGCCAGAAGGAGTGGCTGCGCGACCATGGCTTTCCCGTCGGCCCGTTCGCGGTGGTGCACAACGCCGAGGAGACGGAGGCCGCCGTGAGGTCCCTCGGCTCGTGCATCGTGAAATCCACGCACGGCGGCTACGACGGCCGCGGCCAGGCGCGCGTGCATCAGGTGGAGCGGGCCGCGGCCGCCTGGCACGGCATCGGTGCGCCCGTCTGCGTCGCCGAGCGCTTCCTCGCACTCGCCGCCGAGCTCAGCGTCATGGTGGCGCGCTCGCCGAACGGCGACCTGCGCGCGTATCCGCCCGCCCGCAATCACCACACCCACGGCGTCCTCACTTGGTCCGTCATCCCCGGTGGGTTCGACGCCCTGGTCGTCCAGCACGCCACCGAGATTGCCTGTGGCATTGCCGAGCAGATGGGCGTCGTCGGGCTCATCGCGGTGGAACTCTTCCTGCTCGAGGACGGTTCAGTCTGCGTGAATGAACTCGCCCCGCGCCCGCACAACACGTACCACCACTCCGAGCGCGCCTGCGTCACCAGCCAGTTCGAGCAGCTCGTGCGCGCCGTCTGCGGCCTTCCCCTCGGCGACACCGATATCGTGCGGCCGGCGGCCATATATAACTTGCTCGGCGAAGTCTGGTCGGGCCCGCGCGAACCCGACATCGCGGGCGTGCTGGGCCAGCCCGGGGTTCGTGTGCACCTGTACGGCAAACGCGAGGCGCGTCCCGGGCGTAAGATGGGACACCTCTCCGCGTGCGGAGACTCCAGCGATATCGCCCTGCAGCGCGTGATTGACGCCTACCGCCGGATGGCCGCCGGCACTGACGGAGCAATGCCGTGACCACGTCGACGCCGACGTTCCGTATTCTCGATGACGCCGAATGCGCCGCGCTGCTCGCCGCGCATCACATCGGTCGCATTGCCTTCGGCTGCTATGGGCGCGTGGATATCGAGCCCATCCACTACGTCTGGTCCTACGGCGAGATCTTTGGCCGCACCCGCGATGGCACCAAGCTCCGCGCCGTCGTCGCCAACCGGCAGGTGGCATTCGAGATTGATGAAGTCGCCGCCATGTACGACTGGCGCAGCGTCGTCGTGAAGGGCACGCTGGTGCTGCTCGAGCCGGACGCCGAGGCGACGCCGGACAGTGACTGGGAGCGCGCCGTGGCGCATCTTCGCCGCATCATCCCCGACGCCCTGGCCGACGGTGATCCCACGCCCGAGCGCACCGTCGTCTTCCGTATTCACGCCGAACAGATCACCGGCCGGGCGGCGACGCCGTAATCGCCGCGGCGCGGCGCTGGGCGCACCCAGCGCGGGCATTCCCGCTACTTGCCGCGCCCGTAGCGCGTGAGCACCTCGCGCACCTTGTCGAGCGGGATCGCCTCGACCGTCCGCCCGTTCCCCGTGACGCTCGTCGCCTGGAACAGCGAGTTGTAGATCGCTTCCTCGGTCGCCTCGACCACCGCCTCGAAGACGCCCGACACCTCTTCGTTCGCCAGCTCGGCGGTTTCCAGCCGGCGCGCATTGAAGGCGCGCCGCACTTCCTTGGCGGTGGAGAACGCGATCACGTAGTCGCCGCTCCCGTTCGACGCCGAAGAACCCGTGCGGCCGAGTCCCATCATGGCGCGCGAGGCCACGCGCTTGATGTTGCGGTCGCTGAGCGGCGCGTCGGTGGCCACGACCATCATGATCGAACCGTCGCCGCCATCGCGTGACACGGCATCCTTGAAGGCGTACTGCCCCAGCTCCTGCCCCACCGGCGCGCCCATCACCTGCAGCACGCCGCCAAAATTGGTCTGCACGAGCACGCCCACCGTGTAGCCGCCCAGCGACTTCGGCAATACGCGCGACGACGTGCCGATGCCGCCTTTCCATCCGAACGCCACGGTGCCGTGCCCGGCGCCAACGCTCCCCTCGGCTACCGGGCCGCCCGCCGCGCTCTCGAGCGCCGCGCGCACCTGGGCTGCCGTGATGGGCCGGGCGCGAATGTCGTTGAGCCCGCCATCGTTGGTCTCGCCGACCACCGGGTTGATGGACCGCACGCGCTCCATCCCCGGCTGCGCGAGCATCCACTCGGTCATCGCGTCGGCCGCCTTCCACACGCAGAGCGTGCAGGTGAGCAGGATCGGGGTCTCCAGTTCGCCGAGCTCGTTGGCCTGCGTCGCGCCGATGAGCTTGCCGAATCCATTGCCTACCCAGATGGCCGCGGGGACGCGGTCGAGGCACGCATTCCCCTCGTGCGGCAGGATCGCCGTGATGCCGGTGCGTACGCCCTCGCCTTCGGTGACGGTCGCGTGACCCACGCGGACCCCCGCCACGTCGGTGATGGCGTTGTTGGCGCCGGGACTGAAGACGCCGGGGGCGACGCCGAGGTCGCGCGCGCGAGCGCGCTGGGCGGAGAGCGGACTGGTCATGGCGACGAGGAGGATGACAGAGGCGATCGGGCGCATGGCACGCGAGTGAGGGGACGCCGGCGCGGCCGGCACGGAACGCTCCGACACGATGGAGCATGCCATTGAAACTGGTGCAAGCCCCGCCGACCGTCTATCGTCAGGGGCGGCGGCCTCTCGGCCATCTACCGTCTACCGTCTACCGTCTACCGTCTCCCCTTGCCCCTGCTCCCGCTAATCGGCCACCACCCCCTCCGCGACCGCCTCGCCGCCCAATGGCGCGCGGGGCGGCTCCCCGCGTCCATGCTGCTCCACG
>JAJZRK010000139.1 GCA_021802745.1 bacterium | reverse complement strand
TCCGATCTAAGGTGACTTCGTGGGGAAGGCGGCGCTCGAGGCGCAGAAGGCGGCCGGCGTGCCGCGCAAGCTCGTGGGCTTCACCATCGCCGACAAGGCGTTCCCGCGGCACGGCTATCCCGTGTTCGTGAACGGCCAGCCGAGCGGCAACGTGTGCAGCGGAACCATGAGCCCGTCGTGCGGCCTGCCCATTGGCACGTGCTACGTGCCCACCGCGCACGCGGTGGTGGGGAACCGCGTGGAGATTGACCAGCGCGGCAAGCGGGTGACGGCGACGATCACGGAGATGCCGTTCTGGAAGCATGGTTCGCATAAGTAGAGACTGACAGTAGACGGTGGACGGTTGACGGTAGACCTGTCGGCTGCGTTCCACCGTCTACCGTCTACCGTCCACCGTCACTCCGCCCGTATGCGCGTCCTCATCACGCTCACCGATGTCGAGCCCGCCGTCCGCCTGAATGCGATCCTCGAGGCCGTCCCCGACGTCGAGACGTTCGTCGTCTCGCCGATGGACGACCTGCCGGGGGCGGTGCAGCGGGTGCGCCCCGACGTGATCGTCTTTTCGGGGGCGCTGCTCGACGCGCAGACGGTGGCGATCGTGCGCGACCAGCTCTGGCTGGGCACCGCGATGGTCGGGCTGGCCGACGTGGGGGACGCGGGGCTGGAGCTTCGGCTCAAGCAGATCGGCTTCAGCGAGGTCATCACCAAGCCGGTGGCGCCGGAAGAAGTGGCGCAGACGGTGCGGCGCCTGCTCGACCGGCACCGCCTGGCGACGCTCACCGGGCTGTGGGGCGAGAGCGACGCGGTGCGCGAGGTGCTGGTGCAGGTGGAGCAGATGGCGCCGGTGACGAGCACCGTGCTGGTGGAGGGCGAGAGCGGCACCGGCAAGGAGCTCGTCGCGCGCGCCATCCACACGCTGAGCCCGCGGCGGAACAAGCCGTTCATCGCGGTCAACGTGGGGGCGCTGCCGGAGACACTGCTCGAGAGCGAACTGTTCGGCCACGAGAAGGGGTCGTTCACCGGGGCCGCCGAGCGGCGCATCGGGCGCTTTGAGCTGGCGCACGGCGGGACGATCTTCCTCGACGAGATCGGCGAGATTCCGCAGAGCACGCAGGTGAAGCTGCTGCGCGTGCTCGAGGAGCGGCAGGTCACGCGCGTCGGCGGTACGCAGGCCATCCCCGTGGACGTGCGCGTGGTTGCGGCGACGAACCGTGCGCTCAAGGATCACGTGGCGCAGGGCGAGTTCCGCGCCGACCTGTACTACCGGCTCAACGTGCTGCGCATCTACCTGCCGCCGCTGCGCGAGCGCCGCAGCGACATCGGACTGCTGGTGCGGCGGTTCGTGCACGAGTTCGCGACGATGCACGACCGCGAGTTCCACGGCATCAGCGGCGAGGCGATGGATGCGCTCGCGAACTACAACTGGCCGGGGAACGTGCGCGAGCTGCGCAACCTGATGGAGAGCATGGTGGTGCTGGCGCACGGCCGCGAGATCGGGCTGCACGACATTCCGCCCGGCATTCGCGAGGGGGGGGCCGACCGGCTCCTTCCCATTCCGGTGGGGGCGCTGCTGCGCGAGGGGGCCAAGGCCGACGGGCGCGAACTCGAGTTCATCGTGCGGTCGCTGCTGGAGCTCAAGATGCAGGTGGAGGAGCTGCGCCGGCGGGTGGACGAGGACCGGGGCGTGTTGCACCAGCTCAACACGGGCGACCCGCGGCTGGTGGCGAATTTCATGCCCGGGGTGGGGATTGAGCCTCCGGGGCTGGCGCGCGCCAGCAACAGCGTGACAATTACCCCGGGGATGACGATGGCCGAGATCGAGCGGCTCGCCATCGAGGCCGCGTTGCGGGAAACGCGCGGCAATCGTCGTAAAGCAGCGGAAACCTTGGACATCGGCGAGCGGACGTTATATCGCAAGCTGAAGGAGTACGGGGTTCCAGACGACCTTGGCATGGCCGACGAGTAGCGGGCCGGACTGGCGGCCGGCCAATAATTGAACAGTTTGCAGGTCTATCCGAGCGATTTTGAGGCCGGGCGCCCCCACGCCGGGCTTGTCATGCCGGTAGGTGTATCGTTTTATTGCACTTTCACTTGATTCCTTGGTTCAGGCGGAGCGTGTGAATCAGTCAGCGCATTCGGACGACCTTCCAGTCATTGCCGGGACTGTACTGCCGTTGCAGCGTGCCGAGGAACTGCTAGCTTCGTTACATAGCGTGATAAGCGTGCGGATCGTGCCCACCGAGAGCGGCGGGGTGGATACCATCCACGTGCTGACGAATGGTGAGACGCCGGCCAAGCAGATGGTGCGCAATGTCGAGAGCGCGTTGATGGCGCACCTTGGCATGCGGGTGGACCACCGGAAGGTAAGTGTGGCGACCACGTCGGCGCGACTGACGCCGGGCGGCGGGATTTCGGCGGCGAGCGTGGCGGCGGCGGTGCATGCGGCCGGCGGTCCGGCCGGGGAGTCGGCGGGGCCGGCGTTGCCGCGGCGGACGATGTACTTCGAGGATGTCGAGCTTCACGGGTCGCGGACGAAGGGCGTGGGGTGCAAGGTGACGCTGCGTCGCGGCGATGAGGTGTTTGTGGGGGAGGCTGGGGGGAACGAGAGCGACCGCAGCCGGGTGGAGGTGGCGGCGCGGGCGGCCCTGGCGGCGATCGTGAAGAGTGAGGGCGAGGACCACCGGCTGGGGTTGGAAGGGAGCCGGATGGTCGAGGCGTTTGACCGCGAGTTCGTCTTCGTGGGCGTGACGGTGCGGCTGGGGCGCGAGAGCGCGCTGCTGACCGGGAGCGCGGAGGTGAAGGACAGCGCGGAGACGGCGGCGGTGCTGGCAGTGCTGGATGCTACGAACCGTTGGGTGGCGGGCCGGGCGCCGTAGCCTGGGCTGTTGCGCAGCGGACAACTGAAGGTGGGGTTCCCGTTCCCGCTGAGCGTAGTGAGCTGAGCGGTACGTGGTACTGGTGCACAAGTGCACCATGAGCGAAGCCGACCCAAGCGGCAGCACGGTCTAGCCAGCGCTAGCCGTGACTCTGTGGAAGGGAGGTGAAACTCAAATGCTGTCAATCCTGGCGTCGTTCTTGGGGGCTCTGGCTGATACCCTGGTTTGGAGCTAGTAGATGGCCGGGAACGGGATTCTCCCCGTCTTCGAGGTGTTTTGTGAAGAGTGTCAAGCTCTACGTACTGTTCGTAAGTATCGCCGCGCTGCTTGCCGCGGCGGTACTTTCGATTGTTGCGGGTGCGTGGAGTAGGCAGGACCTGACAGCAGCGGTGTTCTTCGCCGGCTTCGGTGTCCTAGCAGAGGCCCTTCAGTATCAGAGGTCTCGCGGCAGGTCAGGCACGATCGGATTCCTGCCCTTCCTCTCGATCGCGTCCATCTCGCCCAATGGTGCTGCCGTCGCGTCCGTTTTCGTTGCGATGGTGTTCGGCGAGTTGATCATTCGCCGCGAGTTCCTCAAGGCGCAGTTCAACATTGCACAGCAGGTGCTGGCGGTTGCGCTCGGCGTTCTTGCCTACATCGCACTGGGCGGTAAGTCGCTGGTCGGCTTAGAAGCACCTAAGCTGCCAATTGCCGCGCTCTTCGCGGTGTACATGCTCACGAACAAAGCGGTGGTAACGTACGTCCTCGCACTCGCGAACCGGACTGCATATACCCGAGAGCTTGCTCGTGGGTTTAAGGGAACACTGCTAAACGACCTGCTGGCACTGCCGCTCGTTCTCGTCATTGCGCTCGCATACGCTCGGTTCGGGGCTATTTGGACCGGGATCTTGGCGTTGCCGATGCTTGGCGTGCGACAGCTCTACAAGGCTGTCTTCGACCTAGAACGGATCAATGAAGAACTGCTTCAGTTGATGGTTGCTGCTATCGAAGCACGAGACCCCTACACATCCGGTCACTCGCAGCGTGTTGCCAGATACAGTAGGGTGATCGCTCGCGTCCTCGGTCTCTCGTCGCGGCAAGTGGACGAGATCGGCACGGCAGCGCTGCTTCATGATGTTGGCAAGATTCATGAAGAGTTCGCTCCGATTCTGAGGCAGCCACGAAAGCTGACGGAGACGGAGTTTGCCGTCATGAAGACGCATTCGACGAAAGGCGCGGTGCTAGTCGCGAAGGTATCACACTTCAAATCAATCGTGCCCGCAGTGCGCGGGCATCACGAGATGTGGAGCGGACGAGGGTATCCGGATTGTCTATCGGGCGATGAAATCCCGCTCGGAGCACGCGTCATTACGATCGCAGACACGATCGATGCGATGACCACCGTGCGTCCGTACAGGCCGCCTCGCACGATGGAAGAAGTACACGCGGAAATTGAACGTGTTTCCGGTAGTCAGTTCGACCCTAGAATCTGCTCTGAGATCCTGACGCCGGATAACTGGCGCGAGCTTCGACTCGAAGTAGAAATCGCTGCGAGGGAATTTCCGGCCGACTCCGGATCGAATCGCGCAGAAGTCCACGCGGTACCGAGACACTCGCTACAACTGCCTTCGAATCCAGGTTAGCAGGTCAGGGGTGCCGGCGGCGAAAACAGCTCCTGCCGGCGATTTCGCACGTAATCGCGTGCGAACGCTTCCGCGATGGCACCGTCCCGCAGAAACTGCAGGCTGTTGAGAATTGCTAAGGCGATTTGATCCGATCCTCCGAAAGACAACACGTCTATGTTTCGATCGAGTAGATGCGGCAGAATCTGTTCTGCTTCCGCTCGGACCTGACGGTGAGACGCCAGTCGAAGCTGTAGAGCGGCGGCCAGCATCGCGTGACGAGATCGGCTGGACTCGTCGTATGGAGAGACTTTTGCCGATCTTTCGTGCGCACCCTGCCAGTCCTCGGTTGCGAGGCACCAGAATGCCCAGGTGAGGTTGAGTGACTCTCTGACAAAGCTCCCCAGCGTCTCTGACAGAAGGGTCTGCGCTTCGATCAGGGCAACCCGAGCTTCGTCGAGGCGATAGTAGTCGAGTAACAGGCCAGCCTTCATGTCGGCGGCGCGGAACTGCCCATAGGTGAATCCAAACCGACGAGCGATCGTCTGCGCTTCGTCGAGCAACGCGAAGGATTTTTCGAAATCACCGCCTCGCCGACTCGGCGTCGAGCAGAACCGCAGGTCAGCGAGTAGTGCAGCGCGGTTAGAGCGCCGTCGAGACTCAATGAGGAGTTCGTCCGCGACGTCGCACGCGCTCGGGTACAAGCCCTTGAGCGTAAGATCTACGATGTTTGCACGCAGCATATATAGGGCGTCCTGCGGCTGCTCTCCAAGCGTCGCGAGCGCTTGAGAGAAGTGCGACTGAGCCGCCCTGTCATGGAAATTGTCCGCGGCGATAAGGCCAACTCGTATAGCGTTTAGTCGACAATCGGCGCTCAGCGACGTATCGCTTGCGAGACCACGGAGCGCGGTCTGCATGTCATCACGGGCACCCGAGAAGTGAGCGATTTCAAGTACCAAGACTTCCTGCTCTGCTGACAGCGAGTACTGCGGCTGCTCAGCGCTCAGCGCCCGAAGCTCGTCAACAACAGGCAACGCGGTTGCGAATTCTCCCATCGCGTGCAGCCCATTGAGTTGTCCGGAGAGTGCAGTGTACCGAGCAAGATGCGTGCCCGCGAACGACGCGGCAGTTTCGAACGCTCTGCACGATTCAAGCGTCGCGCCCGATCGCGATAGATAGTCCGCGCACCGCATCATCGTCGCGTAAGCGAGCTGCTTCTCGCCGCTCTCCTGGTAGAGCTGCGCGGCGTCCCAGTAGATCTCGATGCCGCCGTCATCCTGCGCGTCCGACTCAAGCACACGCGCCGCGCTGACTGCCATGCTGCGGAATACGCCGGCCGTCATTCCGTGCCGCACCCGCTCAGTCCACAGGTCGTGCGGTGCCAGCGGCTGTCCGGGTTCGGACGGCAGCGCCAACATGTCGTCGAGTTCCCCAAACGGCGACACAAGCGCTGGCGCCTCCACACCAAGCACGCGTTCCACGCGAGGCAGCGTGGCGTGCTGGCCCAGCAGCGCACACGCCTGAAGCAGGCGCAGTGCGTCGCGCGACAGCGTGCGTACCTGTTCGTCAATCAGCGTCGCGAGGTCAGCAGGCATCGTCGTCGGTGCGCGATTCGTCTGGTACTGGTGCACAAGATGGCCGAGAAAGAGCGGGTTCCCGCCACTCACCACCCCGAGGCGCTGCGTAACCTCCTCGAACTGCGCTTCGGTCCCAAGTCCGACCGCGCGCGTAAACGCGCGCATTTCGTCGTCGTTCATCGGGGCGACGCGATCCTGCGCTGCGCCAAGCAGCCGCTGCGCCGCCCCGTCCTCGCGCGTTGGCACACGGCGCGCTGACAGGATGACGGCGAGCTTCGCCGTCGGCCGGCTCTCAAGCAGCCGCGCAAACATCAGCAGCGTGATGGGGTCGGCCCAGTTTGCGTCGTCCACGAAGATCGCAAGCGGCGCTTCTCCGAGCACCGCGTCCATCAGTTCGACCCACGCAAGGTAGACTGCGTGCTGCCGCCCGCGAGCCTCCTCGGGTGCCAACGGCTCCTCACCCGTGTCAGCTCGTCCCATCTGACGCATCAACGTCAGGGCCGGCGGATCGGCGCCGAGCGCGCCAGGCGCCTCGAGCAGTTGCGGCAGCAGTTCGGTGAGCAGGGCGAAGGGGCGGTCCTCGTACGACGGGCGGGCGCCGCCGGCTACCACGCACCACCCCGCCATGCGCGCGGCGCGCGCGAGCTCACGCAGCAACCGCGACTTGCCGATCCCAGGCGGTCCCACGAACCACTGCACCGACGCCTCGCCCCGCCGCGCCTGTGCCAGCACGTCCTGCGTCGTCGCCAGCAGTTCGTGGCGGCCGATGAAGGGTGCCGACGTGGCCGTGACTCGTCGTCCCGTCGTATCGGTCAGCTCGGAGATGCGCCGACGCAGCATGCGCGCCGGCAGCCCGATGACCCGCGCCCGCTCACCGATGTCGCGAAGGTACGTGTCGAGAATCTCCAGCGCGGCATTCTTGGCGCCGACCATCGCCAACGCCTCGGCGCGTGCGAGCGTCGCCTCCTCATTGAGCGGATCGCCGTGCAGACACCGCATCGCCCAATGCTCCGCCTCCTGCCATCGCCCTTCACGCCGCGCGAGCGCGATGCGGTGGAGCGTGGCCTGTCGGTACTGGCCGGACACCCGAACGCGAAGCTGCTCGAGCCACTCCGCCAGCTTGGACCCCTCTGCAGGGGCAAACCCGGGGAGCACGTTCGCGGCGAGTTCGATCTCCGCGGGCTCGGCGCGAAACGGCCAGTCGTGACGCAGAACCGCCGAGAGGTCACTGGCCACCACCTGACGGTCCACGCGCACGTCGTCGGTGCGGTCGTCCGGCTGCAGGCCCGCCTTGCGCAGGCGGTACAGCGCCTGCCGCAACGAGTGGCGTCCGGCGGCGTCCTCGGTGCCCGGCCAGAGTAATTCAATCAGCTCCGCGCGCGCAATTCGCTCTCCGGCTCGCTGGGCGAGCACGAGCGCGAGGGGGAACAACATCCCCTGCTCGGGAACGAGCACGAGCTGGCCGAGCGTCACCTCCGCGCGGCCCAGCCCGCGAACGACCAGTGGGATCACTCCGTCGTGAGCCATGAGGGGAATGAAGGGGACTGCGTCACCGCCGCGTCATTTTGGCACCGGACGAGAGCGGGCGATAGGGGGCCCGGGGGCGTCGCGCGACGAGCGCACGGGGGTCGCGTGCTTCCCCGACAGGCGCGGCATCCCTCGGCACTCCCGATGCCTCACGGGTCCCCAAGCACGAAGAAACGCAACTTGATTGGCTTGGTTGCCCGGAACATCGTGCCGGCCGGGAACGGGAGCATCTGAAGCTGCAAGGGATCGAGAATGCCCGGAAGCAGCCGCTGCATTTCCGTCCGGCCCATGCTCCACGCAACATCCGTCGCGACTTCGGTGCGATCGAAGGCCTCGGCCTGCGGGTACTGGTCCGGCAGCGCCGCAAGATATTCCGCCAGGGCGCCCCAGAGACTATCGAGACGCACGCCATACGCTGCCTGTGCGTGCCGCAATGCATCGATCTGCTCGGGGCGAAGCAGCAGCGAATCACTCTCGGCAATGATTCGCGCATACGGTTCAGGGACGTTGCGCGAATAGCGGCGCAACAGGTCGTTGCGCGAAAGCCTTGGTCCTTTGTGTCCTGACCGCCCAGGAGTCATCCAGCGATCCAACTGCTGGCGGGTGGCGGGCATGCCGACATCCGCCTTGAGGTCGAGCGTCACGCCGAACGGCGCGCGAAGCGACCCCTGACCCGACTGCGTGGATCCGAACCGCGGGTTGACCAGGTAACGGAAATGCCGAGCGGTGCAGTCGAATTCATCGAGGCGAAGGAGTACCGGATCCGGCATCGCGGGACTGCCCCAGCCGCGCAGCCGGCTGCTGCCGTGC
>JAJZRK010000138.1 GCA_021802745.1 bacterium | reverse complement strand
CAGCCGTTACCCCCCCCCGGTCATTCTTCCTGCCACGTCTCCCACTCCCACGATGTCGGCCGGCCGGAAGCAGCGCGAGCTCGGCGCAATGCGGCTCGTGTTCGAGTGGCTTGTGTACTCCCCCAACGGCCGCTCGTACCGGAAACGCCAGCTGACGCTCGCGCGGCACGTGGCGGATGACCCCTACGCCGTCATGTTCGACGAGTACAAGGGGAGGGTCAGCAACGCGCACTATGCCGAGATGAAGCCCACCGGGCGCAATGCCATTGCGGCGCGCGGCGAGCCGGTGGTGACGATGCTCCTGGCCAGAATGCTGCAGGAAAAGCGGGGTCTCAGCGCCGCGGCGCGCTTTGCGATGACGTGCAGCCTGACGCAGGGAGGGGTTACGCTTGCAGAGGTGCTTCCCAGGCCGACTCAGCATCAAATCCCGTCGCCACACGACGCCGTGGAGTACTTGGAGGCCACGCGGAGCATGGTCGCCCACCCCGACGTGTCCGAGATCCTGCTCTTCCTGTGCACCAACATTGCCACGTGAGCAACGTGGGGCGGAGGGTGCGCCGCGCCGCGCCAAGCCAAGCCAGGCCCATCGCGCCGCGTTGCCCATCCGCACCCTTTCTTTCTCCCAGGCCGCTCCCTGCCTCTTCCGGGTCGCAAATGGAGCTCACGTTTGCGTGGGTCGTCAATGTGGAACAGCCGGTGGAGCGCGAGCTGGTGCTCGCGCGGCGCATCGACCACCCTGCTCACGCCGTCGCGTTTCACGAGCACGTCCGCGGCCCGGGGGAGACGCACTCCGCCCGCGTCGTAGCGGCGGTGCGCGGCGGAGAGCGGCTGGTGACCATTCTCCTGACCAGGCTGCTGCATGGCCACTGGGCAACCAACGCCGCAGTCGACGGCCGCAATCTGAAATACTCCATGGCGATCAGCGGCGGCGTCGTATGGAGGGACCGGCATGTCAGCAACGTCGGCGAGGCAACCTTGGCAGTCACGCGGCAGACGACGGCCAATCCTGGCATCGCCGATGCCCTGCTCTTTCTGTGTACCAACATCGGCGCGTGAGTCTGCCGCTTTTAAGCCCGACGCGTGCGACACAGAACGCCTGCTCGCTCGCACCATCGCACCTCCCCTCCGCCCACCCTCCCCAGGCCGCCCCCGCCTCCGGAGCCCCTGCCCCTCCCGCTGCCTGGCGACGTGCGCGACGCGATCGCCGGCAAGAAGCGCGAGCTGGAGACCACGCGGCTCTCGTTCGAGTGGTGCCACCCAAGCGGCGCAACGGGTGCGGGCAGGAGCCGGTTATACCGCCTGGAGCTGGCGCGCCACGTTTGTGCACCCGCCCACGCCGTCGCGTTCAACCTGCTCTCGGCCCCCCTGAACCCGGACGGCGAGGTGGCGACCGTGTTTGCCACCGGCGCAGTGGCGGTGCGGGGGCAGCGGCTGGTGACCACGTTCCTGGCGAGACTGCTGCACGTCTACGGCGCGGTCAGCGCCGCAAGGCGGCTCGAGATGGAGTGCTGGCTGACGCAGGGCGACGCGCCCATCTTCGAGAGCCTGCAGCCCGTAGACATCGAGGAGCTCGGCAACGACGACCCCGCGGCGGACTTGGCGGCCGCGCAGTGGATAACGGAGCAGCCCCAAATCGCCGATGCACTGCTCTTTCTGTGCATAAACGGTGCAGTGTAACATCGCTCGATGACAGGCGTCGCGCCGCCACAGCCGCCGCCGCGCCAATTTTTTCCACGTGCGGTCGCCGCGCTCGCGATCGTGGCCGCATGCGTTTCGACCAGGCGCAGCGCTCGGTGGCGATAGCTTGCTCAGCGGTACGGCGCGCCGTTGCCGGCGCCGCCGTAGTCGTAGTCGTAGCCGCCTCCGCGGCCGTAGTTGGAGTTGGCGCGGGGCGTCGGCGCGACGGCGGCCGGCGCGGCGGCGGCACCCGCGCGCGCGGCGTTGCCGCCGGTAGTAGCCGCGGCCTTCCCGCTGTGGCGCCTCGCGTACCACCACCACGCGCCGGCGGACAGCGCCAGCACCGCCACCGCGATGCTGCACAGGACCAGCGGCTGCTGGTACCACGCGAGCGCCGCGGGCGCGGGCGCGGGCGTGGGCGCGGGCGTGGCCAGCTGCTGCAGCAGCGCGGCGGTCGTCGGATCCAGCGTGGACGGCGCGGGCGTGTCCGTGGGCACGGGCGAAGGCGTGTCCGTGGGCGGGCCGTACGGGAAGTTGTAGGGAGGGGGGTAGGGCACCGGGTAGGGCGGCTGCTGCGGCGCCTGCGTCTGCTGGTTCAGCATCGAGGCCAGCAGCAGCGCGGTCGCCGAGTTGCCCCCGCCGCCGCCGCCGCCGCCCGCCGCCCCCTGGCTCGCATTGGCTACATTGTTCGTGTTGTTTGATTGGTTCTGCAGTTTCATTAGCAGCGAGGTGTTGCCGGCGTTCACGCTCGTCGTCACGCCCGCGGGCTGCAGGCTCCAAGGCGCCGTCGTCGGCGCCGCGGTCGGGGCCGTCGCCTGCGGGCAGCCCTGGCGCAGCGGCAGCGAGCACGGCCCCACGGCCTTCATCGGGCTGCCCGCGGCCTGCCAGTCCGCCTCGCTCGCGTACCAGTTCATCACCCCGTTGTCCATGTAAAAGCCGCCCTGCCAGCCTTGGGTCTTCGGGTCCGCGCACAGGAACGTCTGTCCCTGGTTGGAGGGGTCGGCCAAGAAGTCGCACACGCTGTACTCCTCGGTGATGCACGGCCGGCGGTCGCTGTTGCCGGCCACGAAGGGGTTGCACGAGTTGAGTCCCAGGTTGTACATGGTCTGGCCCTGCGGCCATGGCAGGCGCGGCTGGCCCATGAAGAACCAGGTGTTCCCCAGGATCTTCGGCTGGCCGTCCTTGCCGCGCACGTAGGCGCCCATCCACTTGAAGTCGGGATCGGTCGCGCTCTTGGCAGTGCCGCAGTACGTGATCACGCCGGGCTTGATGGCGCTGGTCAGCTGCGCGCACGAGTAGCCCCCGGGGGGGTTGGTGAACATGAAGCCGGGCCCTGCCGCCGTGGGAAACGCGGGGGGAGGAGGGGGCGCCGCGCGAGGCAGCAGGCCCGACGGCGCGGGCGGGTGGCGGCGCGCGGCGGCGGGCGGGTGCGCGGCGGGGCGCCGCACCGGGCGCCTCGCGGGGTGGCCTTTCCTGGGCACTGCCATGACCGTCGCCCACATTTTATTTTCGGACTTGGCGGCAGGTTACAGCTCGGGCGGCGCAAAAAGCAACTGGCGCGCGGCCTCCGCGGGCTCGAGGCCTTGCAGCTCCGACACGCAGGCGCCGTTGAGGCGCCGCAGCAGCGGGCCCTCGTCCGGCAGCCGCGCCAGCTGCGCCCGCTCGAACGCCAGCGCCGCCTCCACCGCCGCGCGCACGACGCCCAGGACGTCCGCGCTCATCAGCTTGCCGGTGCAGCAGGCGGCGGTGACCACGCTGACCTCGGACTCGTCCGTCGCCGCGTCGCCCGCGACCTCGGCCGCGCGGTGCTCCGCCAGCGCGGAGCCGGCCGCGGCCTGCGACCAGACCGCGCTCTCCATCAGGGGACCGGGCACGACGCGCAGGCGCAGCAGCTTGCACCGGTGCTTGTGCGTTCGCCAGTTCGCCAGCTGGCACTCCCGGTTGCAATACAGCGCGACGATGCACGCCGAGCAGCACTGCCGCGCGCCGCCGGCACCGCAGGCAAAGCACTCGCGCCGGCCGCAGATGGCCGCCTGCGAGAGCAGCAGCGGCGGCGACAAATGCGCCGCCAGCTGCAGCATGGAGGGCATGAAGTCGAGGAAGGGGCGCCCCGACCTGCGCGCGCGACAGGGAGGCGGGCGGGGTGAGCGAGCGCGGGGGCGCCGGCGCGCGCGGCAGAGCGCAGGCATCGCACCCTCTCGCCAGTCCAGACCACTTGACCAGGAAGCGCCACAGCTTCATGGGCACGTCCGCCGCGCGCCAGTTGCCGGGGTTGTCGCGCAGCCCCGTGGCGGTCGCCGCGCGCCAGTTGCCGGGGTTGTACCGCAGCCCCGCGGCGATCGCCGCGCGCCGCATGGCCACGAGGCGCACGGGCGACCCGCGGGGCGACAGGGGGCAGAAGCCCATCCAGATGTCGGCCGCGCAGTCCGCCGCGTTGTCGCGCGCCGACTGCGCCGAATCCAGCAGCGCGGCATCGTAGATCTCGCGGAGCCAGTGCCCGGCGCGCGGCGGAGGCAGCAGCGGCTCGCGCACGGCCGCCGCCTGCTTGCGCTGCACGTCCACGACCAACAGCACGAAGGGCGAGGGCCCGGCGCCGGTCGCCATGCCCGCCTCGCGCAGCGCCTCGCGCGTGGCGCTCCAGGCCGCGCCCGCGACGGTCGCCCAGACGCGCAGGTTGCCCACCGCCGTGTCGCCGCCGATCAGCGTCCAGAAAGGCCCGGTGCCCAACAAGGGAGGTTGCTGCAGCGCGCGCGCGCAGACCGCCGCCAGCGACATGTTGCGCTGCTCTGCGACCCTCCGGACATCTGCAGAGGGGGGCGGGGCGGGGCGCGCGTCGAGGCGAGCGGGCGGGCGGCGCAACGGGCTCGCGGGCGAGGTCGCCGCAATCACCGTCGAACGCCGTGCTCCAGTCGAAAGACATGCTTGCACGGCGAAAGAAGCGCAAAGTGGGAAGGAAAGGGCTCGCAGGAGAAGTTGGCCGGATCTTGCAGAGTCCCCGGCCTTCCAGACCCTCTTGAGCATGCAGACTCGCCACAGAGACACTTTTAGTTTTTTCGAAACCATGGCAGAGGCAAGAGATGACATGGATCTCGGGCTCGACTTTCCAGTGGGTCTCCTGTGCCAGAGGCGCATTTCGATGCGCTTTTACGGGCAGCAAATGCGAAAGGAAGCCGGGACTTTCGCATTTTCACGCCACTCCCGCCGCCCGCCCCCCTCGCAGGACGCCGACGTCGTCGCAGCCCTCGGCCGCGACGCGACCATCTGGGACGCGGCGTCGCCCGCCCGCCTGGCCAGCGCGCTCGGTCTCTCGGACCTGCTGGACGGCGAGGCGAGCGGCGGCCCCGCGCGCGCCTTCTTCTTCCGCGACCTCCAGGCCGGCGCGCGCCTCGAGGGCGCTCGCGTCGAGCTCGGTGGCGCGTCCTACGCCTGCCTGAAGGCTAGTAGCCGCCTGTTCGTGGCGCGCGGTCCAGACCGCACGGCGCAGCTGCTGGACGTGCTCAGGCGCACGGCCGACCTGCTGTGCCTGCGCCTGGCGATTACCGGCGTCACGGACGAAAAACCAGGCGTCACGGACGAAAAACTCACGCACGTCGGAGCCTGGCAACTCTCCGGCGACGGCCTGTTTCTGCGCGGGCCCGTCGGCGGCGTGCAGCTCAACCCACTGCGCGCGCTGGTGTGCGAGCTGACGCCCGCCTTCCACCAGGAGGTGTTGCGCGGCGCCTCCTCGGCCGAAGAGGCCTACGCCCGCGTCAACCGCCAGCCCGTGAGCGAGGCGCTGCTGCGCCCCTGCGTCGCGCGCACCGTCGACTTCGACCCGCCGCTGACCAGCCTGGGCGACGTCTGGCAGCGCACCGGCACCGGCATCGGCTCGGACGACTCCGGCTCGGTCCCATTCCTGCGCGTCGCCGGCACGCAGCTCTGGATGCGCGCCGACACGCACGCGTTCATCGCGCTGTGACGAGCCGCCCCCGCCATATTTTTTATCCACCGTTGCTCCATGTCTTCATCGTCCACAGCAATCGGTGTCGTTCTCGTCGTCTGCGGTTGCTGCTGGTCGCTCTCCACTGTTTTGAACCTGGTCGGCTATTATTTTGCTCCGCAGACGGGGGGGTATCTGATTGGATTGGCTCCTGCCGCATGGCTGACCTTCGCGTGTCCAGCACCGGAGTGGACGGCCTGCTTATGGGCCGGCATGGGCGGCTCGGCCTGCTGCTGCCTGCTCAGTCTTGCACTCGGCATCTGGATGCTGATTTCCGGCCAGCAGCAGCAGTGACTCTCTCGTGGCGCCGCTGCGGAAGCTGCCATACAACCTGCAGCAGGATGTGGTACTCGCGGCAGGATGTGGTACTTGCGGCAGGATGTGATACTCTCATCATCTCTCCTCTCTATCACATTCTAAGTATTCAAAAGCATTTCGAAACAGTCTCTCGCGCTGTTTTGAGCTCCACAGCAAATCGAAAGGTCCTCCCTTTCTCCCACCTTTCGATTTTGCACCTCTGCTCATGTCTCCGCTCACGGTGAGAGAAGCGACTGCAGTGGAGGAGGCAGGGCAGCAGCTTTTAAGCCCCCGCCGATCCACTCGCAGGGCCAGGGCAAGTCGCCCATGTACGCCAACGCCGCCGCCGTGAAAGAAACGGCGAGAGCGCGCGCCCGCGAGCGAGCGAGCGAGCCGCTCTGCCCCCGCGCCGCGCCCCCCTCTCCCATCGCCTCGTTCCTTTGCCTGCAGGTCCTGCAGTTTTACGCCACGACCGCCGTCGACGCGTGCATGCGAGCGCACGTGGACGTCATCCTGGACGCCGTCCGCCTCGTGAGCGCGTCCGACCACAGGGCCAACCACCGCATCGAGCTGAGCTCCGAGTTGGCCGACTCCCTCGAACAGGCAAGCGCGTCTTGCTCCGGTTTGCTGCGCGGTCCACAGCTTTTAAGCCCGCTTTTAAGCCCCCGTCGCGCAGGCCGTCATGCTCGAGCGCCCCGCCGTCGGCCAACGCGTCCTCGTCCCGCTCGCGAGCCGCGTCTTTGCGCTCGGCCACGTCGCTGCCGTCGCGGAACGCACGTTCGACGCAAAGCTGTTTGGCGAAGCCCATGCTGCAGTCCTGACCGTCGAGTTTGGCACGCCGGGGGCGTATTGCAACCTGGTGCGTGCGGCGCGGTGCATCGCTGCTTGCCGCTTTTTAGCCCGCTCGCGCTCGCTGCAGCGGCACCGACCGCCCCGCCCCGTCCCGCAGTTTGCATTCTTCTCGCTGCTCTTCTCCGTGGCTTCCAGGGCGTACGCGAGACTGTATGCGCCCGACCGCCCCTGCCTGTTTCCCGCCTACCTGGCGCGCCTCGGCATGGCCAGCGTGCTCCTGCTCTACGATGCCGACATCCGCGCCTTTGTCATCCCGATGCACGACGGAGGAGACGTCCAGAGCGAGCCTCAGGTGCACAGCACCCGGCGCGCGCGGGCTGGCAGCCCCACCCCACCGCCCGCCCAACCCCGTCGCCCTTCGCACCGCAGCGCGGCGCATCGCGCCTGGGGAAAAACGCCTGGCGCTGCGACCTGATGCCCGAGTTTCTGGACGCGGTGGACGGCGACGAGTGGCCGCTCGACGTGGGCGTGTCCGTGCACATGCGCGCTGCGGGAGGGAGCCACATCGCCGCGCACGTCAAGTTCAACTGGATGGTGCGCGGCGCGGGCGGGCCGGGCGCCGCGCCGCTACCGCTCCGCGCCTCGCAAAACAGCTTTTAAGCCCCGCCCCCCTTCCAGTTCCACACCAACCTGTCTCACGCCATCGTTCCCAACGACGCCATCGACGTGCTCATGGCCATGTACAACGCCGCCGTCGTGGGCGGGTCCCTGCACGCACTAGCGTTCATGGCCGGTCGAGTCAACCGCGTCGAGCCCCTCGCGAACAGACTGGACCACGTGCTGGCCACGGGCGTCGCCGAGAAATGCAGCGAGGTGAGACGGGAGGACGCAGCTTTTTAGCCCCCCCCTCGCCCATTCCAACCCGGCCTCGCACCCGCGCGCAGGACGACCTCGCCGCGCGCGAGGCCGCGCGCACCTGCATCCGCGTCCTCGGCGCGATGTGACGCCGCTCACTCGCGATCCCAAACCCAATTTTCCGTCGCCCCATCACCACCGCTTTCACATCCGGCATTGTATCCACCCTCCCGATACTCACCCCCCGTCACCACCGCTTTCACATCCGCATTGTAGCCACCCTCCCGATACTCGCCCCCAATTTTCCGCCTCTCCATCACCGATGCTCCGCTCGCATATACGCATAACGTAGCCGCTCTCATCGAGCCACGTTTCACCTGTCTCTCCGAAACCGACCAATTTCAGTCATTCACCAACCGCTTTCACGGCCACGAACCGCCTTTCATTTTCCGGCAGCAGCAGCCGCACTGTAGCGCATTGTAGCTTGCAGACACTGTTACACGCAACGAACCGTTTGGCGTCTCTCAAAGCCGCTGCAAAAATCCTGCGGCGACTTCAGATGAAAGGTTCGTCCGTTGCGCTCGCAGCCGTCGCGGTAATGACAGTTGCAATTTGCAGCTCGGCGGCGGTGTCCATCGCGCTCGCGCTCGCTCGGAAACACGCCCAAGAATCGCTCGCGGCATCATCATCCTCGCCCTCCTCCGCTTCCGCATCCGCATCCGCGTCTGCACCGGCATCCGCGCCTGCATCCGCATCAGCATCCACGCCTGCATCCGCATCCTCCTCCTCCTCCTCCTACT
>JAJZRK010000137.1 GCA_021802745.1 bacterium | reverse complement strand
GTGCGGTCCGTCATGCGCGCCCGGCACCAGCTGCGCCCGGCGCAGAAGGACAACTTCGTCCTCGAGACGTCCGACACCGCGCTCGAGTTCTGGAACAAGATCAAGCAGTACCTTGTGCTGGCCGGCGTCGCCCTGCCCGCCATCGGCCTTGTCGTCGGCGCCATCGTCATCATGAACATCATGCTCGTGGCCGTCGCCGAGCGCACGCATGAGATCGGCATCCGCAAGGCGCTGGGCGCCAAGCGGCGCGACATCCTCATCCAGTTCCTCATCGAATCGGCGACGCTCAGCACCTTTGGCGCGGCCATGGGCATCGCCCTCGGCGCCGGGGCGGCAATGCTCATTCGCACGACGACCCCGATGCCCACGTATGTGGCGCCGTGGTCCATTGCCGTGGGCGTGCTCATCGGCGCCGGCGTGGGCATCGTGTCGGGCGTCTACCCCGCGAGCCGCGCGTCGCTGCTCGACCCCGTGGCCGCGCTGCGGCAGGAGTGACGGGCATGCGCCTCCTCGATACGCTGCGGATGTCCCTCGAGGGTGTGACCATCGCCCTCGATGCCATGAAGGCCAACCGCGTGCGCGCGGCGCTCACCATCCTCGGCGTCGCCGTCGGCGTCTTCGTGGTGGTGCTCATCTCCGCCACCGTGCACGGCATCAACGAGAGCGTGGCCAGGCAGTTCGAGGCCGCCGGGCCGACGACGTTCTTCGTGCAGCGCTTCCCCATTGTCTTCGAGGCGTGCGACGACAGCGGCGACACCTGCAAGTGGCGCTCGAACCCGCGGCTGACGTTCAGCGAGGCCGAGGCGCTCAAGCGCCTCGACAACGTCGGCGAAGTGCTCATCCAGCAGGGGTGGGGGGCAGCGGCCAAGTATCGCGACAAGCAGCTCGCCAACGTGCAGGTGGCCGGCGTGACGGCCAACTGGCCGGCCGTGAATCCGCCCAACATGGTGGACGGGCGCGTGTTCACCGAGCAGGAGTCGCGGTCGGCGGCGCGCGTGGTGGTGATCAACACGACGGCCAAGGAGCGGCTGTTCGGCGACGAGGATGCGCTCGGCAAGGAAGTGAACCTCACGTCGCTGTCGGGCGCGAATCGCGGCGGGCCGTTCGTGGTGGTCGGCGTCTTCAAGGACCAGGCGAGCTTTCTCTCGGGGGGCGAGCGGCCGCGCATCATCACGTCCATCTACGCGCTCGAGCGCCGGCTCGGGGCGAACACGCGCTGGATGGCGTTCGTCATCAAGCCGCGCACCGAGGCGCGGCAGGACGTGACGATTGACGAGGTGACGGCGGCGCTGCGCGGGATGCGCGGCCTGCGGCCGAGCCGCGAGTCGAACTTCGCGATCCTCACGCAGGACAAGCTGTTCGACGTCTACAACAAGGTGTTCGGGATGTTCTTTCTCGTGATGATCGCGCTGAGCAGCGTCGGCCTGCTGGTGGGCGGCGTCGGCGTGATCGCCATCATGATGATCTCGGTCACCGAGCGCACGCGGGAAATCGGCGTGCGCAAGGCGCTCGGCGCGACGAGCGGCGTGATCCTCTGGCAGTTCCTCGTCGAGGCGGTGACGCTCACCGCCACCGGCGCCGCCATCGGCCTCATCGTCGGGTGGGCCGGGTCGTTCGCGATAAGGGCGTTCACGCCGATCGCGTCGTCGGTGCCGCCGCTGGCCGTGGTGGCCGCGCTGGCCACGAGCGCCTTCACCGGCATCGTGTTCGGCATGCTCCCCGCGCTCAAGGCGGCGCGGCTTGATCCGGTGGCGGCGCTGCGGCACGAGTAGGCGCGCCGCGAACCGGGCGGTGCGCATCGAATGCGCCGTCGCCTCCCTCCGCGGACGGATGCGGCGTACTCCTTTCAGGCGATAGCCCTCGCGCGCGTCCAGGAGCACCCTTCGATAACGCCGTGCGTCGCGCCAACTCGGGCCGCCACCCGGCGCTCGAAGCGGGGCGTGCATGGACGCGGAACGGGCTCGGCTGGCCGATGCGGCAGGACACTTGGTGCGACGACGGTGACGCCGCCTGCGGCGCCGGCGCTCGCGACGATCCGTCGCCACCGAGACTCCCTGGTGATGGAGCTCTCGGGCGCGTGGCAGCTGGAACACCCCGCCCCGAGCTTCTCGCGGGTGATCGAGTCGGCGCGCTCCGCAAACCCGGACGGCGCTCCCCCCGCGCCCACGATAACGATCAACGCCGCCGCACTCGGTGACTGGGACACCAGCCTCCTGATCTTCCTGCGACAGGCCCAGGAGTACTGCGAGTCGCATCAGCTCACGCTCGATGCCACGGGCCTCCCCGGCCGGATCACGAGCCTGCTTACGCTCGCCCACGCCGTGCCCGAGCGGGCCGCGGACCGCGAGGACGCGCCGCGTCCGCCCGTCGAGCGCGTGGGGCGTGCCGGGCTCGCGCTGTGGGACACCTGGCTGGCCGCGGTCACCTTCACGGGCGAGGTGCTGCAGCGCGGCGCCCTCCTGCTGCGCGGACGCGTGCGCATGCGCTGGCGCGAGTTCTGGGTGGTCGTGCAGCAGAACAGCTCGGGCGCGCTCCCCATCGTGACGCTCATCGCCCTGCTCGTCGGCGTCATCATCGCCTTCCTCGGCGTCGTCGTGCTGAAGCGGTTTGGGGCGGGCTACTACGTGTCGTACCTGGTCGGGTTCGGCATGCTGCGCGAAATGGGCGCGCTGATGACCGGCATCATCATGACCGGCCGCACGGGCGCCGCGTTCGCCGCCGAGCTCGGGAGCATGAAGATCACCGAGGAGATTGACGCGCTCACCACGCTCGGCATCTCCCCGGTGGACCATCTCGTGCTGCCGCGCGTGCTCGGCCTCTTCGTCATGATGCCGCTCCTCGTGATCTACGCCACCGCCGTCGGCATCGCCGGCGGCATGGGCGTTGCCGTCGCTCTGCTCAACCTCACGCCGACGCAGTTCGTCAACGGCCTGCTGACCGCGGTGGTGCTCTCCGACGCCCTGCTCGGCGTCTTCAAGGCGGTCATCTTCGGCGCGATCATCGGCATGGCGGGGTGCATGAAAGGCCTGCAGGCCGGGTCGGACGCCGGCGCGGTGGGCCGCGCCGCCACGTCCGCCGTCGTCATCGGCATCACGCTCATCATCCTCGCCAACGCCGTCGTGGACTGGCTCGCGGCGCTGCTCCTGATATGACGCCCGCCCTGAGCGCCCCGCCCATTGACGTGCGCGGACTGACCATGCGCTACGACGCGCTCGTCGTGATGCACGACCTCTCCTTCACCGTGCAGCGCGGCGAAGTGTTCGTGATCATGGGCGGCAGCGGCAGCGGCAAGAGCACCCTGCTCAAGCACCTGATCGGCCTCAAGGCGTCAACCGACGGCACCATCCTCATGGACGGCATGGCGCTTGGCGCCAGCGGCAGCGAGGCGCGCCGCGACGTGCTGCGGCGCATGGGCGTGCTCTACCAGAACGGCGCCCTCTGGAGCGGCCTGACGCTGGCCGAGAACGTGGCGCTGCCGCTCACCGAGTTCACGACGCTCGGCGCCGGAGCGATTGACGAGGTGGTCCAGTTCAAGCTCGCGCTCGTCGGCCTGCGCGGGTTCGGGCACTTCTATCCGGCCGCGATCAGCGGCGGCATGCGCAAGCGCGCCGCGCTCGCGCGCGCCATCGCGCTTGATCCGGAGCTGCTCTTCTTCGACGAGCCGTCGTCGGGCCTCGACCCGGTGAGCGCCAGCCGGCTCGACGACCTGATCCTCGAGATCAAGGCGAGCTTCGGCACCACCATCGTCGTCGTGAGCCACGACCTCGCGAGCATCTACCGCATCGCCGACCGCGCGCTCTTCCTCGACATCGAGCAGAAGACGATGACGGCGCTGGGCAGCCCCGCCGACCTGCGCGACCACCCGCCGAACGACGCGGTCCACCGATTTCTCACCCGCAGCAGCGAAGGCGCCACGTGAGCATGCGCGCAAACCCCACCGCCATCGGGGCGTTCCTGATCGGCGCGATCATCATTACCGTGGTCGGCACCGCGATGCTCGCGGGCACCACGTGGTTCACGAACCGCACGACCTTCGTGAGCTTCTTTCAGGAGACCGTGAATGGCCTCGAGGAGGGCGCGCCGGTGAAATTCCAGGGCGCCCCCGTGGGCACGGTGTCCAAGGTCCTCGTGCAGATTGACGAGCGCGACAAGACCTTCCAGGTGCAGGTGGAGTACGAGGTAGACCTCAAGCGCCTCCGCACGCAGCTCGGCAGCTACGTGGACCTGTCGCGGCCGCACGTGCTCGACCGGCAGATTGCCGACGGGCTGCGCGCGCAGCTGCAGATGGAGAGCATCGTGACGGGCATGCTCTACATCGAGCTCAACTACCGCAAGGACGCCAAGCCCCCGCAGCTCGAGCCGCGGGCGACCAAGTGGCCCGAGATTCCCACCACGCCGTCGCTCATGGCCGCCCTCGGCACCGGCGCCGGCAGTGTGGTGGCCGAGGTGGTGCGGGTGCTGTTCAAGGTCAACGCCATGCTGGCGGAAATCCACATGAAGGAGATCAACACCGCGGTCGTCGCGACGGCGCAGTCGGTGCAGCGGCTCGTGGATGCACCGGAACTCCGCGCGGCGCTGAAGGAGATGCCCGCCATGACCGCCCAGCTCAGCCGCACCATGGCGCGGGTGGACACGCTGGCCGCCACGGCCAACGGGGCCATTGAGCCGATGGCGACGGAACTCAAGGGCGCCACCAGGGAGATGAACGCCACGCTGCAGTCGCTGCGGCGAACGATTGACGCCACGCAGGGCCTTTTGTCCACCGACTCGGGACTCGGCTTCGGATTGGAGTCGGCGCTGGTGAACCTGAATGAGGCAACCAATGCCCTGCGGCAGCTCATGGATGCGATCGAGCGAAATCCGGACATGCTGCTGCGCGGCAAGAAACCGACGGGGAGCAAACCATGACCCGAATGACAGGACCGACGGCGCGGACGATGCGCCTGGCCGGCGTGGGCGCCGTGATCACCGTGGCAGGATGCTTTTCGCTGGCCCGCCCGACGCCGCCATTGCAGGAGTTCGTGCTCGGCGGAGCGCCGGCGGCGGCGGTGGCCGCGCCGGCGGCCAACAGCGGGGGGTTCAGCGTCGGGCTGCGACGCCTGGATCTGGCGCCGTATCTCGCGACCACGGCGATCGTCGTGCGACGCGGGTCGCTCATCCGCACTTCCGGCTTCCACCGGTGGGGCGAAGAACCCAGCGCGGGGATCATGCGCGCCGTGGCCGCGTCGCTCCGCGCCGAGCCCACGGTGTTCGCCGTGGATATCGCGCCGTGGCAGGTGCGCGCGACGCACGACTACCTCATCCAGCTGCACATCTCGCAGTTCGAGGGCGTCACGACGGATGATTCAGCGGCTACCGAGGGCGAGGCACGGGTGCTCGCGGCGTGGGAGATCCTGCGGGCGCACGACGGCACGCTGGTGGCGCGGGGCGAGTCCGATCGCCGCGAAGCCGGCTGGAAGGTGGGCGACTACCTGGGTCTCGTGACCCGCCTCGACAAGGGACTCGCCGGACTCGCGAGTGACCTGACCAGCTGCCTCGCACGCCTCGGTCCGGCGACTCCAGCGTCCGATGCGACCGGAGCCGTGCAGGTGGTGGTGTGCGGCGCGCGGTGAGGCGACAGGGCCAGGCCGCGCAGCGCGCGCAGCGACGAGCGGACGCGCCGTGGCTTCAGGCGTCGTCGAGCGCCGCCCGCACACGCAGGGCGAGGTCCTTCACCGTAAACGGCTTCTGCAGCATTGGAATGGCGCCGGCATTCACGCCGTGGTCCATGAGCAGGTCGGCGGCGTGTCCCGACATGAAGAGCCGTCGCATGCCCGGACGCACGTGCCGCAGCGCGTGCGCCAGTTCCGGACCGTTCATGTGCGGCATGACCACGTCACTCAGGAGCAGGTGAATCTCCCCCTCGTGATCCGCGGCCAGCTGCGCCGCCTCGTGCGGACCTGGGGCCGCGATCACGACGTAACCCTCCTCCGACAGCACGCGCGACGCGAGCCGCAGGATGGCGGGCTCGTCCTCGACCACCAGCACCGTCTCGCCGCCGCGGCGCGGCCGCGCCGCCGCCGGCGCGGCCTCTGCGGCCGCCGCCTGCTCGTCGCGCGGCAGGTAGATCGAAAAGGTCGTGCCCTGGCCCGGTCTGCTGTCCACGGTGATGAACCCGTGGTTCTGCTGCACCGCACCATATACCGACGCGAGCCCGAGCCCTGTCCCCTCGCCCAGGGGTTTCGTCGTGAAGAACGGTTCGAAGATCCGCGGCAGCACCTCGGGGGAAATGCCGCTGCCGGAATCCTGCACGCGCAACCGCACGAACTCGCCGGGCACGGCCTCGGCATGTCGGGCGGCGAAGGCGGCGTCCACCTCCACGTTCTCCGTGCTGATCCTGATGTTGCCGACGCCGGAGATCGCGTGGCTGGCGTTCACGCAGAGATTGGCCAGCATCTGGCTCACCTGCGACGGATCCACGGTGACTGGCCAGAGGGTTTCTCCGGCGGTCCACTGCACCTCGACGTGCTCGCCCACCAGCCGCTGCAGCATCTCGAGCGAGTTGACGACGGCCTCGTTGAGGTCGAGCCGTCGCGGCAGAATGGTCTGCTGGCGCGCGAAGGTGAGCAGTTGGCGGGTCAATTCGGCTGACCGCTCGGCCGCCTTCCAGATCTCGTGGAGATCCTCGTACAGCGGCGCCGCCGGCTCCACCTGCGCCATCGCCAGTTCGGCGCTCGCGAGGATCACGCCGAGCATGTTGTTGAAATCGTGCGCCACGCCGCCGGCAAGCAGTCCCACCGACTCGAGGCGTCGCGATTGCTGCAGCTGCGCCTGCAGCGCCGACGCCTCCTCCTCGGCGCGCTTGCGCGCCGTGACATCCTGCACGGTGGATATCATCAGGTCCTGCTCGATGAGCGGAATGTTCATCGCGCTGACATAGCGGCGCTCGCCGTTGGACAGCGTAAGCGGCACGTCGTCCCAGTGCATGCGCCGAATGTCGCCCGACATTATGTCGGCCATGATGCGCGATCGCATTTGCTCGCGAATCACCGGGTCACGATAGACGCGCTCGAAGAAGTCATCCACACTCGTGATGCTCCCTTCCGCGACGCCGTAGATGTGCTCGAACTTCTTGCTGACGAAGACGGGCGTCCCGTCCGAGATCGTATTCACCGCAAAGCCCACGGGGGCGTGCTCGAGCAGGGCCTCCACGAAGCGATTGCGCTCCTTGAGGGCCTCCTCGGCGCTTCGGCGCGTGGTGATGTCCCGCGAGACCCCGAAGAGCCCCACCACCCGCCCTTGCTCGTCGCGCAGCGGCCCCTTGGTGGCCGAGAAGGTGCGGAACTTGCCCGCGCACGTGGCGCGCTCCTCATAGGTGCGCGTGACGCCGGCGCGCAGGATCTCGCGGTCCGCAACCATGATCGCCCGCGCCTCGTCGGCGCCGAACAGCGCCGTGTCGTCGTGGCCCAGCACCTCGTCGCGCGACTTGCCGACAAAGCCGCACGTGGCGCTGTTGCACATCACGTAGTGCCCGCGCAGGTCCTTCACGTACACGGCGTCGGTGGTGCCGTCCGCCACCGACTGCAGGATGGCATGGGAGCGCTTTGCCTCGGCGTCGGCGCGCTGGCGGGCAGTCACGTCGCGGAACGACCAGACGCGTCCAACGCGCTCGCCGTCGTGCCGCATCGCGACCGAGTGACGCTCAAAGGTCCGCCCGTCCTTGAACTGGAGGATGTCGGAGTCCTCCGCCTCCGAGTGATACAGCGCCTCGACGCGTGCAATGAACTGCGCGGGGTCCACGAGCTGTCCGAGCACGCAGTCGAGCAGGGCCCGGTCGTCACGGCTGGCGGCGAGCGCCGGCGGGATGCGCCAGAGTTCGTAGAAGCGCTGGTTGGCGTGCAGCACGCGCCCCTGCCCGTCCACCGCCAGCAGGCCGTCGGCGGCGGAGTCGAGGACGGCGCGCAGTTCCGACTCCGTCGCCCCCCGCGCCTCCTCGGCGGACTCGCGTTCGCGAATGTTGCGCAGCAGCGGGCGGAGGAAGAACAGGTACGCCGCCGGCAGCAGCGCCACGGTCAGCAGGCTCGCGTTCAGCACCACCTCGACCCACGGCGACGAGGGTGGCAGGCGGACGAAGAGCTGCATGATGAGCGCCTCGCCGATGAACACGCTGGCGCCGAGCTTCGCGAAGAGGCTCAGGGCAAGTTTCGGCGAGAGGATGCGCTTGCGAGGGGGCACGTGCGACTGCCGCGTCCGGGAGATTTGGGGCAATTTATAGAACTTACGCAGAATGACCGCCGAGCGTTAGCGTGCGCGCGGTTTGCTGGAACCGTTACGCGGGCCCGATGCCAGCATCTTCGCGATCGCCGTGATCGTGTTCCAGTTGCGCGTGGTGACGGGGACGCCGAACAGCTGGTCGAGCGTGCCAAGATGGCCAATGGCCTTCATGTGCCGCCGGTATGCGCCGAGGACGAACTGATCGTCGCGCG
>JAJZRK010000136.1 GCA_021802745.1 bacterium | reverse complement strand
TATGCTCGACCCTCGCCTCGGTGGGGGCGGCCGCGTACTCCGCCTCGCGCACGGCGATGAAGCCGAACTCGCCCGCGATCAGCTCGATCTGGTCGAAGTCCATGCGCTGGTTGATGGTGACCATCAGCCCCAGGTGCTTGAACGCGAACGAGACGATCTGCGTGGCGGGAATCTTGAGGATGTCGGCGAGTTCGCTGACTGTGATGAACTCGTTGACGTGCACCGTCTTCTTTTCCTGCTCGGCGACGGCGGCGCGGATGGCCTCGAGCTCCTCGCGCCCGGAGTCGTCGCGACGGCGCTTGCCCGGCGCGCCGCGCATCTCGCGCATGGTACGCGAAATGTTGGACGACACCGCTTCCTGGTCCACCTGCCCGCGCTTGCCCTTCTTGCGGCGCGGACCGCTGGACGGCGTCTGCGGCGCGGCGCTGCCGCCGGTGCTCGGCCCACGACCGCGGTCTTCGCGCCGTCCGCCGCTGAGACCGCCACCCGGGGCGGCGGAGGCGATGGGACGTGGGGCCATCGGATTGCGTCCACCGGCGGCGGCGGGACGGCCGCGCGGGGCACCCGGCACCACCGGACGCGGGCGCGGCCGTTCCCCCTGCGGCGCGGCGCCGGCGGGCGCCGAGGGCGGCGCGGGCGGGGCCAACGGACGCGCGGGGCGCGGCGGCGCAGACGGAGCGGCCACGGGAGCGGCGGCCTGTGCCGACGGCGGTGCGGCAGGAGCGGCAGCGGCGGGAGCGGGCGAAGCTACGGGTGTCGGAGCGCTCGACGCAGCGGTCGTGTCGGCGGGAGCCGGCGCTGGCGCGACCGGTGGTGCACTGACGACCGGCGCCGGCTTCGGCGCTTCGACCGGCGGCGCGCTCGCGGGCTCGACGATTGGGGGCGCGGCAACCGGTGCCGCCTCGACCGCCGGCGCCTCGACGACGACGGGCTCTGGCGCCGGCTCAGGAACGGGCGGCGCGGCACGCCGACGACGTACCTTGTGCGCGTCGGCCGGCTCGGGGGCCGGCGCTGGTGCTTCCACCGGCTTCTTGGCGCGCGACTTGGCGGAGGCGGGTTTCTTTTCCGCCTTCTCCGCCGGTTCGGGGGCCGACTCGGCCGCGGCGCTGCCGCGCCGGCGGCTCTTGGCGGCCGCTGACGGTGTCTCCACCGACTTCTGGGCGCGCACGCGCTTCTCGCGTTCCCACCGGGCTCGCGCGCGCGAAATCTGGTCGTCCGTCAAGGGCGTCAGGTGGCTGCGCACAACGACATCCATGGCGCGAAGCATGCCCAACACTTCGTCGCTCGAGATGCCGAATTCGGCCGCCAGGTCACTCACCCGAAGCTTCGTCAAACCGCCTCCCTCGTGCTGCTACTCGCCCGCAGGGCGGAGCGCCCCGCGAATTCCTTTCGCCAACTGCGCATCAACGATGCCAATCACCGCCGTCGCGTCCCTGCCGGCCACACCGCCCAGTTCGGCGGCCGTGAAACCGTCCACCATCGTGATGCCCTTTGCGGCCAGCATCGGCACCACCTTGTCCCGGCTGTGCCGCGACACATCACTCGCCACCAGCGCCACCTTCAGCGCGCCACTCAGCGCCGCGCCCCGCACCTGATCTACGCCCACCACCGCGTTGCGCGCACGCACGCCAAGGCCCGCGAGGCCCAGCAGCCGTTGGCGCAGCGCGGCGTCCATCATCCCGCCCGGCTCACGCCGACTCCGGCTCGCCATCGCCGAGCGCCGCGTCGGCGCTGCTGTCGTCGGTGGTGAGTTCGTTGATCATCGTGATGATGCGATCGGCCTCTTCCGGGGCGATGCCCGGGAGGCGAAGGAAATCGTCGCGTTCGAGGTCCAGAATGTCGTTCAGCGTGCGATAGCCGCCGGCCTCGAGCACCGCGACCGTCGCCGGCGGCAGGCCCTCGATGGACGAGAGCGGCACGTCGGCGGCCGCATCGTCCTCGGGGAGCGGCTGGAAGAGCGGCATGTCGCCGCCGCGCTCGAGCCACTCGCGGCTCGAGTACAGGTCAATCTTCCACCCCGTGATCTCGGAGGCGAGACGCACGTTCTGCCCGTTGCGGCCGATGGCCAGTGAGAGCTGGTCCTCGTCCACGACGGCCTGAATGGTCTTGGTGGCGGCATCGCTGAAGACGCGCGCCACCTTGGCCGGCGCGAGCGCCAGCTTGGCGAAGCGCTCCGGATCGGGCGACCACGGCACGATGTCAATGCGCTCGCCGCCCAGCTCCTGCACGACGGCCTGCACGCGGGCGCCCTTGAGGCCCACGCACGCGCCCACCGGATCAATGGCGTCGTCCTTGGAGACGACGGCAATCTTGGTGCGGCTGCCGCATTCGCGCGACGCCGCCTTGATCTCGACGATCCCCTGCTGGATCTCGGGGACCTCGAGCTTGAAGAGCGCCTGCACGAACATCGGGTCGGCGCGCGAGAGGACGAGGCGCGGCCCCTTGGGGGTCTCCTCGATCTTCTTGAGCACCGAGCGCACCGGCTCGCCCTGCTTGTAGTCCTCGCGATGGTTCTGCTCGCGATACGGGATGATCGCCTCGGCCTCGCGGAACTTGTTGAGCATCACGACGATCTTGCCGCGCTCGATCTGCTGGATCTCGCCGGAGAGAAGGTCGCCGACGCGCCCGGAGAACTCGTCGCGGATCTTGGTGCGCTCGCCCTCGCGCACGCGCTGGATGATGCGCTGCTTGGCGGCCTGCACGGCGGAGCGCCCGAACTCGGCGAACTCCACCGGCTCCTCCATGATGTCGCCGACGGCGAATTCCGGATCCTCGAACTGCGCTTCCTCGAGACTGATCTCGCGGCTTGGATCCTCGACGTTGGCGACGACGGTCTTGAGGAGGACGATGCGGATCTCGCCGCGTCCCTCATCAATGGTGATGTCCGCCTGCACCGTGGGCCCGTGCTTCTTGGCGAGGGCGGCGTGAATGCCGTCCTGCAGCAGCGCGTGCAGCTCCGCGCGGTCGATCTGCTTGGAGTTCGACAGCTCTCGGAAGGCAGCAAGGATTTCAGCCGATCCAGACATCCACGACCTCGTTACGGTTTCCAGTGAAACACCAGGCGGGCCTCGTCCACCTCGGCCAACCCGAGCAGGTGCTCAACTCCCTTGGCGTCGCGCAGGCGCAGGCGCGGTGCGCCCGCGTCGTTGTCGACGCCCACGATCTCCACTTCGACGCGCCCCCCGAGGGCCGCGCTCTTCACGTTCGCCCGACGTCCGGTGAAGCGATGCCAATCGCTCTCCGTGCGCAGCGGCCGTTCCATTCCCGGTGACGAGACCTCGAGCACGTAGCGGTCGCCGAAGAGCGATGGATCTGCATCCAATTGCGCCTCGATGGCCCGCGATGCTCCCGCGCAATCATCCACCGTGACCTTCTGGAGGTCGCGTCGGTCAATGCGCACATCGAGCAACGGACGCTGGCGTGTGCCGCCAACGCGCAACTCGACGAGGTCGTAGCCAAGTGACTCAAGTGCAGCAATTACAATGGGTTCCAACGCTTGCTTCACTTGATTTCAATCCCCCAAAAAGACAAAAAAATGTGGGGGGCGACCCCACATTCCCAAGGCGGACGCTACCCCGCCCAGCCTGAGTATTATAGATGCCTTGCGAGCCAGCGTCAAGACGCCGCGGCGGCGCGCGCAAAACGGCGGCCGCGCAACGGTCTACGCCGCGGGCGCGATCACGGCCACCTGACGGCCGGTGTCGCCTCCCCGATGCGAGAAGAAGCGCTCGCGGTGGCAGCGCGTACAGCACTCGCTGATCTCCACCTGCTTCACGCCGGCGATCCGCGCCTGATCGGCGAGGAGTGAACGCAGGTCCACCGGTGCAGGATGGTCTATCGTGCGCCGCATCAGCTGCGCGTAGACGTCGGGCCCCACCTCGTAGCACGCGCCGCAAATGGCGGGGCCGAGGTGGACAATGAGGTCACTGGCACCGCAGCCCAGCGCCGAGAGCGCGCGCAGGCCGGCGTCGAGGATGCCGCCGGCCACGCCGCGCCAACCGGCGTGGAGCAGCGCCGAGGCGCCCTTGGGATGCCCGATGAAGACGGGAACGCAGTCGGCGATGGTGACGACGAGCGCGGTGTCGTGGTGCGCCATGGCGTGCCCGTCGGCGGAATCCACCCGCAGCCAGCCATCCCAGCCCGGAACGTGCGTGACGACGCGGGCGCCGTGCACCTGGTGCGCCGACGCCAGACGACCGCCGGTGACGCGCGTCAGCGCGAACCAGCGGTCGTTCACCTCGTGCACGGGCGCGTCGTCGGTGAAGCCGTAGGTGCCGGCGTCGCGCGTGGTGGTGAACGCCGACAGCCCGAGCACGGCGAACGATGCGACGCGCTCCCGCGGCGGGAGCGCGCCGCTCATCTGTCCTCCGGCACCCGCGTGATGTTCGCGCCCAGGGCGTTGAGGCGCTCGTCAATGCGCTCGTAGCCCCGGTCAATCTGGCCGACGTTCTTGATGGTGCTCGTCCCCCGCGCACAGAGCGCGGCCAGCAGCATGGCCATGCCGGCGCGGATGTCGGGGCTTTCGACGGTGCCGGCGTGCAGCTCGGACGGGCCGGCGACGAGCGCGCGGTGCGGATCGCACAGCACGATGCGCGCCCCCATCGAGACCAGCTTGTCCACGAAGAACAGGCGCGACTCGAACATCTTCTCGTGCATCAGGATGAGTCCGTTGCACTGCGTCGCCGTGACGATGGCGATGGACATCACGTCGGCCGGGAAGGCCGGCCACGGCTGGTCCTCGAGCTTCGGCACGTGGCCGCCAAGGTCGTTCTGGATGACCATGGACTGCCGCGCGGGAACGATGAGGTCGTCGCCCTCGGTGCGGCACGTGATGCCGAGCCGCTCGAAGCCCATCAGCACCGAGCGGAGGTGGCGCACGCCGGCGCTGGCGATGCGCAGCTCGCTGCGCGTCACGGCGGCGAGCCCGATGAACGAGCCGACCTCGATGTGATCGGGGCCGATGGCATGCGTGGCGCCGCCGAGCGTGGCACCGCCGTGCGCCGTGAGCGTGTTGGTGCCGATGCCCTCGATGCGCGCGCCCAGCGCCACGAGAAACTCGCAGAGATCCTGCACATGGGGCTCGCTGGCGGCGTTGCGCAGGATCGTCGTCCCGCGCGCCGCCACGGCGGCCATCACCGCGTTTTCGGTGCCGGTGACGCTCGGCTCGTCGAGAAAGACGTCGGCGCCGACGAGCCCCTTCGTCGTGAAGTGGATCTGGTCGGACAGCGCGTGCTGCACACCGAGCTGCTCGAGCGCGAGAAAGTGCGTGTCAAGCCGGCGGCGGCCGATGACGTCGCCGCCCGGCGGCGACAGCGTCGCCTCGCCGCAGCGCGCAAGGAGCGGCGCGGCGAGCAGGATGGAGCCGCGGATGCGCTTGCACATCTCGAGGTCGAGCGAGCGCGCCGAGACCGACTTGGCGTGCACCTGCAGGGTGCTCGTCCCCGTCCAGCGCGCCTCGGCGCCGGTGGTGGCAATGAGCTCGACGAGGATCTCGATGTCCTTGATGCGCGGCACGTTCTGCAGCGTCACCGGATGCTCGGTGAGGAGCGTGGCGGCGACGATGGGCAGCGCGGCGTTCTTGTTGCCGGAGGGGCGGATGGTGCCGCTGAGCGGACGCCCGCCTTCGACGAGGAATCTCATGAGGGGGAAGTTACGTGCTGAGGGGAGATCTGGGAATGCGATTGAGGATCGGGAAGTCGGAGTGGGATTGCCGATGACGATGTCCGACCGCGACTCGCGATGCCGAGGTTGTCGCCTCCGCTGCGGTCGTCGCGCATCGCCGTCATGGATCGCCATCGGAGATCCCGATCCGGATTCCCAATCCTCAGTCTCCTTCCCCGCCCTTGCATTTGCCGGCGCGGGGGCGGATGCTACGAACATGACTCCGCTCCTCCAATCCGCGGTTGACACGATGCTGGTGCGGCAACTGCCGCCCGACCGCACGGGCTTCGAGCAGGTGGTCTTCGTGACCGCCGGGCTCGCCCAGGTCGTCACCCTCGTGGTCGTGGTGCTCCTCGCCGTCATCTTCTACCGCATGTGGAAGGCGCAGCAGGCGATGCAGGAACAATTGGGCCGCCTGAGCGCGAAGGTGGACCCGATGATCGCGAGCGCCACCACGGCGGCCGAGAATGTGCGAGCGCTCACCGACGTCGTGAAGCGCGACGCCACCGCCGCGGCAGAAGCGCTGTCGGTCGCGACGACGCGCGTACGCGATTCGGTGACCGGGATCGCCGACCGCATTGACGACTTCGGCGAACTCCTCGCTCGGGTGACGGACAAGGCGGAGGCGGTGACCGAGGTGGCCGCGGCGGCGGTGAGCACGTTCCAGGCTGGACGAAGGCTCTTCCGCACGCCCGACGAGCCGCCGTCGCGGCGCGAGGCCGCGCCGCGGCCCCCCGCGCCACGACCGGACGAGACCCGGCGGCAGGAGCCTCGGCATCTCGACCGCGAACGGCAGCGGGAGCACGAGGCATCACCCGACGAGGAGTTCGACGAACCACTGCGCCTCGCCGGGGACGACGCGCTGGAATCTCCGTACGCCGAGGAGCCCGCGGCGCCACCGTCGAAGCCAAAGCGTCGCCGTCGGCGCCGCCGGGGTGGCGGCGGTGCCGGGGGACGCGGCGCGGGTGGCGACGCGCCCGCGCCGTAGGCTGGTGACCATGACCGGTCCCACGCACCCCAGCTGGTCGGGGTCCGCAACGGCGTGGCACGTCGCCGTCGTCGTGGGACTGCTGCTTGTGCTGACTCCCGCCGCCGCGCACGCCTGGACGCCGGGGACGCACATCCTGCTCGGCGAGGCGGTGCTGCGGTCGGCGTTCCTGCTGCCGCCGCGCCTGGCGGAATTGCTCACGGCCTTTCCGTACGATTTCCTCTACGGCTCCATTGCCGCCGACACGAGCATCGCCAAGAAGTACGCGCGCTTCGGACGGCATTGCCACCACTGGTACGTCGGCCTCGAAATTCTCGACGGCGCGCGCGACGAGACGCTGCAGGCCTTCGCGTACGGTTATCTCGCGCATCTCGCGGCTGACGTCGTGGCGCACAACTGGTTCGTGCCGCACCAGCTGGCGGCCACCTCGAGCACCAGTGCGCTGGGCCACTCGTACTGGGAGAGCCGGTTCGAGTGGCACCTCGGCGCGCGCCACAGCCGGCGCGCGCACGAGATCATCCTGCTCGACCACGCGCGCGCCGACAGCCACCTCGACCGCATCCTGAGTCCCACGATCTTCAGCACGCACACCAACCGCCGCATCTTCCGCGGCATGGTGCGTGTGACCGATGCGGACAGCTGGCAGCGGGTGTTCAACCTGATGGCGGCCCGCAGCCGGTGGGACCTCGAGGAGCGCGATGTCGGTGCGTACCTCGGGCGATCATTCGACTACGTCGTGGACCTGCTGCGTCGCATGGACGGCAGCGAACCGTACGCCCACGATCCGTCGGGGGAAGAGCCGCTGCGCGCGGCGAAGGCGGTGCGCCGCACCGCCCTGCGCGGCGGCGACACGGGGACGGCGCGCCAGGCGGCGCTGCGCCACTTCGGCCTGCCGGCGACGTCGCTGGGCTTCACGGGGCAGCTCGCCAAGCCGCTGTACGTGCCGACGCGCGACAACTCGTAGGCGCGCCGGGGCCGGCGTCGCGGGAACCTTGGGGTCGCTGACCGCGAAATTCTCGGGCGGCCCGGGCGCCTCGCGCCCTGGCCGCCCTCCAGTATTCGCGGTCAGCGACCCCAAGGTTCCCGCTGGGAGCGGAGCGCGCACGTGCTCAGGCGTCCGCCGCGACCTCGTGCACCGGGGCTCCCGACCGCTGCGTGCTCGTCAGCCGCTGCGCCACGCCCGAGGTCGGGACGTGCCGCGTTCGCGATGGAAGCGGCACGACCACGCCCTAGTCGTCCGCGCGCTCGAGGGCGGCGAAGGCGACCACGAGGCGCTTGCGTCCCACCGCCTCGTCGTCGAACTCAATCGTGACCTTGGTGTCGCGGCCCGTGCCGCCGAGTTCGAGGATCGTCCCGCTCCCAAACGCCTTGTGCCGCACCCGCTCGCCCTTCACGTAGCGCGGCGCCACCTGCGACTCCTCGTCCGCGGCCGTTTCCCAGACGACGGGGCGCGTCACCGGCGCGCCGGGGCGGCGCGCGGAAGGCGTTGAATACGCGAACGCGCTCGCGCTGCCGCGCAGCTTCGCCGTCATCTGCGCCTCGTACAACTCCCGTGAGACGGGCGCCAGGAACGACGACATGATGCCGGGGAGCAGTTCGCCGTTTCGCCGTCGCGACATCGCCCACGTGAGGGTCAGCTTGCGCTCGGCGCGCGTGATGCCGACGTAGAGGAGCCGGCGCTCCTCCTCGAGCAGTTCCGGGTCGTCGAAGGCGCGGGCCAGCGGGAAGAGTCCGTCTTCCATGCCCGCGATGAAGACCACCGGAAATTCGAGCCCCTTGGCGGTATGCACGGTCATCAGCGTCACGGCATCGGCGCCGGGGCCGAGTTGGTCAGCGGCAGTGACAAGC
>JAJZRK010000135.1 GCA_021802745.1 bacterium | reverse complement strand
GCAGCAGGAGCAGCATCGCGCCGCGACACGGGCAAGATGACCATCGTCCCCTATCTGCGCGCGCGGGGCGGGCCGCTCGTCCTGTTCGTCCTGTCGCACCCGCACGCCGACCACGCGGGTGGCGCGAGCTCGGTGCTGCGCTCCATGCGCCCGCAGGCCTATCTCGACGGCGCCTACGCCGGCGGCAGCACCCCGTATCGGCGATCGCTCGCCGATGCGCGGGAGGTGGGCGTTGCCTGGCAACGCGCGCGGGCGGGTGATGTCCTCGATGTAGATGGCGTGCGGTTGCGCGTCCTCGCCCCCGACTCGGCGTGGATGGCCGGGCTCAAGGACCCCAATCTCGCCAGCGTCGTCGTGCGCCTCGAATACCGCGGCGCCACCATGCTGCTGACGGGCGACGCCGAGGTGCCGGAGGAATCGTACCTGCTCGACCGATCGCCGGCGCTCCTGCGCGCCGACCTGCTCAAGGTCGCCCACCACGGCAGCGGTACGAGCACCGCCGAAGCGTGGCTTGCGGCGGTGCGGCCGCGGGCCGCGCTTGTCTCGGTGGCGGCGCGCAACGTGTACGGCCACCCCGATCCCGCGGTCATGCGCCGCCTGGGCGAATGGGGCGCCGCCGTCCTGCGCACGGACCAACTCGGCTCCATCGTGGCCACCACCGACGGCGCGGGGTGGACGATGCAGGCCGCCGGCGTCCGCTGGCGCCTGCGCTAGGCGCTGGCGACCTTTCAGCCGTACGCCGCGTGGTACTCTGTCCCACTCCGCCCTTCTTCCATGATTCCGAACTCCGACACGTCCGTCGTCACCATTGACCGGTTCATCATCGAGCAGGAAGCGCTGTTTCCTGAGGCGACCGGCGAACTGTCGGGCATCCTGTACGACCTCGCGGTCGCCGCGAAGATGATCAGTAGCAAGGTGCGGCGCGCCGGCCTCATAGACATCCTCGGCGCGGCCGGCTCCGAAAACATTCAGGGCGAGCACCAGCAGAAGCTCGACGTGATCGCCAACGTCATCATCAGCAAGGCCATGGATCACGGCGGCCGCCTGTGCGCCATGGCGTCGGAGGAGGAGGAGGAGATCATCCCGATCCCGCCGCAGTTCAAGTGCGGCAAGTATGTGCTGCTGTTCGATCCGCTCGACGGATCGTCCAACATTGACGTCAACGTCCCGGTGGGGACCATCTTCTCCGTGCTCCGCCGCGTCACCGAGGGCACCGGCCCCGGCACGACGCGCGACATGCTGCAGCCGGGCCTCCGGCAGGTCGCCGCGGGGTACGTCATCTACGGCTCGAGCACGATGATGGTGTACAGCACCGGCCACGGGGCGCACGGCTTTACCCTCGACCCGTCCATTGGCGAGTTCCTGCTGTCGCACCCGCACATCCGGACGCCCGAAGTCGGCAAGTACCTGTCGGTCAACGACTCGTACGAGCGCGACTGGAGCGAGCCGGTGCGCGCGCTCATGCGGCGCTATCGCGGGCTCGACATGCAGCGTGAGCCGATGAATGTGCGCTACGTGGGCTCGCTCGTCGCCGACTTCCACCGCAACCTGCTTGGCGGCGGCGTCTTCGTATATCCCGCGAACCGGCAGGCGCCCAACGGGAAGCTCCGATTGCTGTATGAATGCAACCCGCTCGCCTTCATCTGCGAGCAGGCCGGCGGCGCCGCCACCAACGGACGCCAGCGCCTGCTGGATGTCGTGCCCAGCGAACTTCACCAGCGCTCGCCGCTCTACATCGGCAGCAAGCGTGACGTGGAGATCGCCACGCGTATTCTCGAGACGGAGCGCTAGTGGCCGACGTGCATTCGCCGTCCGGCGTTCCGGTCGCGACGGTTTACGGTCCCGAGGACGTGCCGCGCGGCGCCGGCGACACGCTCGGCGCGCCAGGGCAATTCCCGTTCACGCGCGGCGTCCAGCCCACGATGTATCGCGGACGGCTGTGGACCATGCGCCAGTACGCGGGCTTTGGCACCGCCGCCGAGACGAACCGGCGCTTCAAGCTGCTGCTCGACGCCGGACAAACCGGACTGTCGGTGGCCTTCGACCTGCCGACGCAGATGGGCATTGACAGCGACAATCCGCGTGCGCTCGGCGAAGTGGGCCGCGTCGGCGTGGCGATTGACACCGTGGAGGACATGCATGTCCTGCTCGCCGACCTGCCGCTGGAGCGCGTGAGCACCTCGATGACCATCAATGCCACGGCGTCCACGCTGCTGGCGATGTACATCGTGGTGGCGGAAGAGCGGGGGATCGCGCGCACCGCGCTCAGCGGGACGATCCAGAACGACATCCTCAAGGAGTATGTGGCGCGCGGCACCTACATCTACCCGCCGGGGCCCTCGCTGAAACTGATCGCCGAGACGTTCCGGTTCTGCGCGGCCGAGGCGCCGCAGTGGAACCCGATTTCCATTTCGGGCTACCACATGCGCGAGGCTGGCGCCACGGCGGTGCAGGAGATCGCGTTCACCTTCGCCAACGCGCTCGCGTATGTGCAGTCGGCGCTGGACGCGGGGCTCGCGGTGGACAGCTTTGCCCCGCGCGTCTCGTTCTTCTTCGCCTGCCACAACGACCTGTTTGAGGAAGTCGCCAAGTTCCGCGCCGCGCGCCGGCTCTGGGCGCGCCTGATGCGCGACCGGTTCGCGGCGAGCGACGCCTCGTGCCGCATGCGATTCCACACCCAGACCGGCGGCGTGACGCTCACTGCGCAGCAGCCGCTGAACAACGTGGTGCGCGTCGCGGTGCAGGCGCTCGCGGCGACACTGGGTGGCACGCAATCGCTGCACACCAACGGATACGATGAGGCACTCGCCCTGCCCACCGCCGAGGCGGCCACGCTCGCCCTGCGCACGCAGCAGATCGTGGCGTACGAGAGCGGCGTCGCGCAGACGGTGGATCCGCTGGCCGGCTCGTACTACGTCGAAGCGCTGACAGGCGACCTCGAGGCCCGCGCCGTCGAGCTGATGGCGAAGGTGGAGGACCTGGGCGGCGCCGCCCGCGCCATCGAGGCCGGCTTCATGCAGGAAGAGATTGCGAAGAGCGCGTATGCCTTCCAGCTCGGCGTCGAGTCGGGGCAAACGGTGGTCGTCGGCGTCAACAAGTTTGGCGACGGCGCCGAGCCGCCGGTGATTCCGGCCCCCGATTTCACGCAGCTCGCGGCCGACCAGCGCACGCGACTCACCGCGGTGAAGGCGGCGCGCGATGGCGCAGTGGTGGCGCGTCACCTGGCGCGCCTGGAAGCAGCCGTGCGCGCCGGCGAGGCGCAGCTGATGCCGATCATCATTGACGCCGTCCGCGCGCGCGCGAGCGTCGGCGAAATCAGCGATGCGCTGGAGCGGGTGTGGGGGAGGCACAGGTAGGGCGATTGAGGATTGGGAATTCGGATTGGGATTGGTGACCGCGATTACGGATTCCGATGGGCGATGGGGCGTCGGAGCGCATCCGACGCAGACGTACCCGACGCACCCGGCGCACCCAACGCGCCCGGCGCAACTGTTCGCCAGTCGCCCCCCGTTCGCCAATCGTCATCCGCCGTCGCGGTCCCCGATCCCGTTCCGAATTCCCAATCCTCAATCGCCGTGTATTCCACCTGCCTGTTCTGCCATGCCGACCTCGGACGCAACGAGGCGGTCACCAGTTTTCCTGTCGGCCGCCGGCTCGCCTTCGACAGCGCCAACGGCCGCTTCTGGGTGATCTGCGAGTCGTGCAAGCGGTGGAACCTGTCGCCGCTGGAAGAGCGTTGGGAGGCGATGGACGAGTGCGAGCGGCTGTACGAGGGCACGCGGCTGCGCATGAGCACCGACAACGTTGGCCTCGCGCGCATCGGAGAAGGCACCGAGTTGGTGCGCGTCGGCGCGGCGCTGCGGCCCGAAATGGCGGCGTGGCGATTTGGCGCCCAGCTCGCCGCGCGACGACGCAAGTACCGGTGGGTGGTGGCCGGCGGCGTGGTGGGCGCGGCCGTCATGGCGGTCGGCGTCAAGACGGCGGGGACCGGATTCATCGGGGGCAACTGGGGCTGGCAACTGCTGCAGGCGGCCTACGAACGCGCCACCCGCATCGTCCTGCCCACGCCGCCCGAGCGGCTGGTGGACCCCGTGGGAGTGCTCAATCGGCCGCTTCCCGAACTGCTCGGACGCGAACGCCCGCCCATCACGGCGCCGGTCGTGGAGACCAAGCATGCGCGCAAGGGACTCATCGAGAGGGCCGACGGTGACTCGGGCTTTCTGCTGACGGTGCCGGTCGTCGGGCGTGACACGGTGCGCTACGACGCAGCACTGTCGCCGCGCGTCCTGGCCAAGGTGCTGACCAAGGTGAATCGCTCCGGCGGGCGCAAGGAGGACGAACGCCTCGCGGTGGGCATGCTCGAATCGGTCGCGGCGCATGGCGCGCACGACTTGCCGCTTGGCGTGCTGGAACAGTACGCGCGCAAGCGGCTCTTTGGAGACAAGGCGCCGGCCGAGCGCACGCTCGGCAAGATTGGCGCCACCACCACGCTGGCGCTCGAAATGGCGCTCAACGAACAGCGCGAACGCGAAGTGCTGGCCGGCGAGCTGCTCGATCTCGAATTCGCGTGGAAGGAAGCGGAGGAACTCGCGCGCATCGCCGACACGCTCGAGTCGTCGAGCATTGACCGCGCTCTTGCCGCACTCAAGGCGCGCATGGAACGCTAGTTGCGGTGCCGAAGGCAACGCTCAACCCAGAGGGGGCGTGCACGTTGCAGATCGCGAATCGCCGTCCCGAATCGCATTCATAAGTGCCGAATCCGGATTCCAAATCCTCAATCGCAGTGCTAAATTACTAGGCTATCGCACTTTAGCCCCCGTCACGTCCATGCCCACGTACGAATACCGCTGCCCCAACGGCCACGACTTTGAGGAGTTCTTCCTCAAGATGAGCACCGCCAAATCCGAACTGCCGTGTCCAACATGCGGCAAGCTCGGCGAGCGCCGCTTGTCGGCGGGCGGCGGCTTGCTCTTCAAGGGCTCCGGCTTCTACATCACGGACTACGGCAAGGACGGCAAGAAACCCGCGGCGACGTCCAACGCATCGAGCGGCAAGGGGGCGCCCGCTGCGGGGGAAGGCGCCAAGTCCGACGCGTCGAAGAGCGAGGCGCCCAAGGCGTCCGACGCCAAGCCGGCCGGCCCGGCCAGCACCCCCGCCAAGGGCGGCGAATGACGCCTGAACAGCTGCTGCGCGACGAGTTGGCGCGTGCGGCCGTCGCCATCGGAGCGCCGGCCGGCGTGGTGCCCGCGCTCGAGCGTCCGCGCGACCCGGCGCACGGCGACTGGGCCACCAATCTCGCGATGACGCTCGCCAAGCCGCTGGCCAGGAAGCCGCGCGACATCGCCGTGGAACTCGTGGCCCACCTCGACCTGACCGCCGCCGGCGTCGCGTCCACCGACATCGCCGGCCCCGGCTTCATCAACTTCCGCCTCGACGCCGGTGCGCACGCGCGCGGCCTCGCCGACATCCTCGCCCAGGGGCCCGCCTACGGCCGCAGTGCGATCGGCGCCGGGCAGCCGGTCAACGTCGAGTTCGTCTCGGCCAACCCCACCGGTCCGCTGCACGTGGGCCACGGCCGCCAGGCCGCGCTCGGCGACGCCATCAGCGCGCTGCTCGAGGGGGCAGGGTACCGGGTGACCCGGGAGTTCTACTACAACGACGGGGGCGTGCAGATCGAGAACCTCGCCAAGTCCTTGTGGGTACGCGTGGCGCAGCTGGCGGGTGCGGACGCCGCCATCCCCGAGGGCGGCTACAACGGGGAGTACATCAAGGAACTGGCCGAGCGGTACGTGTCCGAGCACGGCACACCCGCGCCCGCCGCACTCCTCGCCGGCGCCCAGGCGATCGCCGCCGGTGAACGTCCCGCCGACGCCGCGCTCTTCGACGCGATGCGCCGCTTCGCCGTCGCCGCGCTGCGCGCCGAGCAGGACCTCGACCTCAAGGCCTTTGGCGTGCAGTTCGACCTCTACTACCTCGAGTCGTCGCTGTACACCGACGGCCACGTGAACGAGACAGTCGGCATGCTGGGGCAGGGCGGGCACACCTTCGAGGACGACGGCGCGCTCTGGCTGCGCACCACCGACTTCGGCGACGACAAGGATCGCGTGATGCGCAAGCGCGACGGCACCTACACGTACTTCGTGCCCGACGTCGCCTATCACGTCACCAAGTGGCGCCGCGGCTTCACGCGCGCCATCAACGTGCAGGGCGCCGACCATCACGGCACCACGGCGCGCGTGCGCGCCGGCCTGCAGGCGCTGGAGGTCGGCGTCCCCAAGGGCTACCCCGAATACGTGCTGCACCAGATGGTGACGGTGATGCGCGGCGGCGAGGAGGTGAAGATCTCCAAGCGCGCCGGCAGCTACGTCACCGTGCGCGACCTCATTGACGAGGTCGGGCGCGACGCGGTGCGCTACTTCTTCCTGATGCGGAAGGGCGACAGCCAGTTGGTGTTCGATGTGGACCTGGCGCGCTCGCAGTCCGAGGAAAATCCGGTCTACTACATCCAGATGGCGCACGCACGGCTCAGCGGCATCTTCCGCGTCGGCGAGATTGACCCGGCGACGATCACCGCCGACGGCGTGCAGTGGGACGCCCTCAGCGAGGAGGCCGAGCGCGAACTGGTGAGTGCACTGCTCGACTATCCGCGCCTCGTCGCCGGCGCCGCGGAATCGCTCGAGCCGCACCGTGTCGCGGCCTACCTGCTGGAGACGGCACGCCAGGTGCACCTCTGGTACCACAAGCATCATGTGCTCGGCGAGCCCGAGCACATCCTGCGCGCACGCCTCGTGCTGGCCAAGGCCGCGCGGCAAGTGCTGGCCAATGGACTGGCCCTGCTGGGCATCAGCGCCCCTGAACGCATGTAGCCAGCCTCGTCCCCCGCACCTGAACGCCGGTAGCCGCCCTCGCCCCCCTCCCCCATTCTCCACTCGTCCCTCCTCACCACACCCCTGCACCCCTCCTCCTCCCTCGAACAGCATGTCTCTCTTAGTGGTGGGATCCGTCGCGCTGGACTCCGTCGAAACCCCCTTCGGCAAGGCCGATGAAGTCCTCGGCGGCTCAGCCACCTACTTCTCCGCCGCGGCCAGCCACCAGGGTCCGGTGCAGCTCGTCGGCGTCGTTGGCGACGACTATCCCGTCGAGCGACTCGAGGCGCTGCGCGAGCGCAAGATTGACCTCACGGGGCTGGAGCAGGCCGAGGGCGAGTCGTTCCGCTGGCGCGGGCGCTACCGGCACGACCTCAACTCGGCGGAGACGCTCGAGACCCGCCTCGGCGTCTTCTCGCACTTCCGCCCCAAGCTCCCCGACCAGTTCAAGTCGGCGCAGTACGTCTTTCTCGCGAACATTGACCCGCGGCTGCAGCTGCAGGTGCTGGAGCAGGTGGACAGCCCCAGGTTCGTGGCCTGCGACACGATGAACTTCTGGATCGAGTCGCGGCGCGGCGACCTGCTCGACCTGCTCAAGCGCGTGGATCTCATCACGCTCAACGACGGCGAGGCGCGCCAGCTCACGGAACAGGCCAATCTCGTGCAGGCGGCGCGCTGGATCCTTGCGCGCGGCCCCAAGACGGTGTTGATCAAGAAGGGGGAGCACGGCGCCTTCATGTTCACGCACGACTCGATCTTCTACGCGCCGGCCTATCCGCTCGAGGCCGTCTTCGATCCCACCGGGGCGGGCGACTCGTTCGCCGGCGGCTTCATGGGCTATCTGGCCCGCACCAACGACCTCAGCGACGCCAACCTGCGCCGCGCCGTGGTGATCGGCTCGGCCATGGGCTCGTTCGTCGTCGAGGCGTTTTCCATCACGCGGCTGTTGTCGGTGACGCGCGACGACATTGACCGCCGCGTCGCCGACTTCCACCGCCTCGTCTCCTTCGATCAGGACATGCCGTCGTGAGCCGTGAAGGGCTGACCTACGCCGGCGCCGGCGTTGACATCGCCGCCGCCGAGTCGTCCAAGCACCGTATAAAGGCGCTCGTGGAAAGCACGTTCACGGCGGGCGCACGCGGTGCGTTCGGCGGGTTTGGCGGGATGTTCCGCGTGCCGGCCGGGGCTCGGGCGCCGCTCCTCGTTTCGAGTGCCGACGGGGTGGGGACGAAGATCAAGCTGGCCATCGACGCCGGTCGCCACGACACCATCGGCCATTGCCTGGTGAACCACTGCGTCAACGACATCCTCGTGCAGGGGGCGGAGCCGCTCTTCTTCCTCGACTACGTGGCCTTCGGCCAGCTCGTCCCCGAGGTGGTGGAGCAGGTGGTCGCGGGCGTCGCCGCCGGGTGCCGTGAAAACGGTTGCTCGCTGGTCGGCGGCGAGACGGCGGAGATGCCCGGGCTGTACACGCCCCCCGACTACGACCTCGCCGGTTTCATCGTCGGCTGGGTCGAGGAAGACGAGGTGATCACGCGCGACCGGGTGCGCGAGGGCGACGTGCTCGTGGCGCTGGCGTCGAGCGGCCTGCACACCAACGGCTACTCGCTGGCTCGGCGCATCGTGCACGAGCGCCTGAAGCTGCACCCCGACGACGTCTTTCCGGGGGACACGCGTTCCACCGCCGACGTGCTGCTTGCCG
>JAJZRK010000134.1 GCA_021802745.1 bacterium | reverse complement strand
GCCGCGCTGCGCGTCAAGCGCGCCGCCTCGCTCGACGCCCTGCTCGGCGTCGCCGCGATCCTGACGGTGCACGTGCCGCTGACCGACGAGACGACGGGGATGATTGATGCGGCGGCCATGGCCAAGCTGCCCCCGGGCGCCGTCGTCGTGAACATGGCGCGCGGCGGCATCGTGGACGACGATGCGCTGCGCGCGTCGCTCGACCGCGGCCACCTGTCGGGCGCGGTGCTCGACGTCTACCTGAAGGAGCCGCTCACGGGCGAGCATCCCTTTCGGCGCTACCCCAACGTCGTGCTGCTCCCGCACATCGGCGCCTCGTCCGCCGAGGCGCAGCGCAACGTGGCGGTGGATGCCTGCGCGGCGGTGCGCGACGCCCTGCTCAACGGCGACCTGTCGCGCACGCTCAACGGCGTCCTTGCCGGAGAGGATGCCGCCACGCTCGGTCCTGCCCTCCTGCTCGCGCGCCGCGCGGCGGCGGTGGCGCGCGCCCTGCTCGCCGAGCGCGGCGCTACCGCCATCGAGACGCTGACGCTCAAGACGGGGGACGACCTCACCGCCAGCGCCGGCGCCCTGCTGGCCGCCGCCGCCGCCGGCGCGCTCGAAGGCATCGTGGAGCAGGAGCGCCTCAACCTGATCAACGCGCGCACGCTCGCCACGGCGCGCGGCATCGTGCTCGCGCATGGCGAGGGGGGCTTCGCCCCGCACTCGCGCGCCATCGAGGTGCGGCTCACCGCCGGCGCCCAGTCATTGCGCGTGGGCGGCGTCGCCGCGCTCGACTTCACCCCGCGCCTCACGCGCATCGGCGACTTCCACGTGGACGTCGCGCCGCGCGGCACGCTGCTCGTCCTCTCCAATCACGACGTGCCCGGCGTCATCGGGCGGGTCGGCACCGCGCTCGCCGAGGCGGGGGTGAACATCGCCGAGTATCACCAGGCGCGGCTCGCCGCCGGCGGCGATGCCCTCGCCGTCATCACCATTGACGGCGCGCCGCCGGCGCACGTGCGCGACACGCTCACCACGCTGCGCGACGTGCGCAGCGCCACGATCGTGCGCTTCGGAGGGACGACGTGAGCCTCTCGCTGCTGCGCGACCCGTCGGCGCTGCAGGGCTACGCCCGCGACGTGTCGGGGCTGCACGCCGTCCCCGAGGCGGTGGCGCGTCCCGAGCATGGCGGCGAGGTGCAGGAACTGATGCGCATGGCCGCCGCGGCGTCGGCCTGCGTCACGGCCGCCGGCGCGCAGACGAGCACGACGGGCGCCTCGGTGGCCGAGCGCGGCTGGCTGCTCTCCACGCGCGCGATGTCGCGCATCCTCGACATTGACCGCGCCAGGCGCATGGCGCGCGTGGAGCCGGGCGTGCTGATCGGCGACCTGCAGCGCGCCTGCGCGGGCGACGGGCTCTTCTTCGCGCCCGACCCGACCAGTGAGGAGGAATGCACGATCGGCGGCGCCATTGCCTGCAACGCCTCGGGGCCGCGCACGCTGGCCTACGGGCCCACCCGCCGGCACGTGCACGCCCTCACCGCCGTGCTCGCCGACGGCACCGAATTCCGCGCGCAGCGCAGCACGGTGGAGAAGAACACCCTCGGCTATCACGTGGCGCACGACCCGGTGGACTGGTTCGTGGGAAGCGAGGGGACGCTGGGTATCGTGACCGAGGCGGAGATCGCGCTCCTTCCCATTCCGCCGCGCGTGCTCGGCCTTGGCGTGCCGTTTCCGGACGAGGCGCGCGCCCTCGCCTTCATCGTCGCCGCGCGGCAGACGCCCGCGGTGCATCCCCGCTGTCTCGAGTACTTCGACCGCGAGTCGTTCGGCATCGCGCGCCTCGCGATGGGCGATGCGGCGTGGGCGCCGCCGGCAGGCGCGATGGTCTACACCGAGGATGCCGGCGATGGCGATGCCCCGCTCGACGACTGGCTCGCGCTCGCGGAACGCTTCGGTGCGAATGCGGGCGACGTGCGCGCCTTCGACGGTGAGCAGGCACTGCGCGAGGCGAGACGCCTCCGCCACGCCCTGCCGGCCGCGATGCACGAGCGCACCGCCTCCTTCCTGCCGCAGGGCGGCCGCCGCATGAGCACCGACTGGGCCGTTCCCTACCCGCTCGCCGCGCCGGCGCTCGCCGCGGCGCGGCGCATCGCCGACGCGCACCACCTGCCGCCGGCCGTCACCTACGGCCACCTCGGCAACGGGCATCCGCACCAGAACTTCGTGGCGCGCGATCCCGGCGACGTGCAGTGCATCGAGCGCGCCGTGGAGGAGACGCTGCACACGATCATCGCGATGGGCGGCACCGTCTCCGCCGAGCACGGCATCGGGAAGATCAAGAGCAAGTGGCTCCCCCTGCAGGCCGGCCCGTGGCAGGTCGCCGTGATGCGCGCGCTCAAGCGGGAGTTCGATCCGGACCATCGGCTCGCGCCGGGCAACATCCTGTGACCGATCGTTCGTTCGCGCAGCGGGGCGCATGAGACGCTACGCCGCCATCGTCTTGGACGCCGACTCCACCCTCGCCGGCATCGAGGGCATTGACTGGCTCGCGGCGCGCCGCGGACCTGAAGTCCAGCGCGCCGTCGAGGCGCTGACCGGGCGCGCCATGAACGGCGCGCTCGCGCTCGAGGCCGTGTATGGCGAACGCCTGCGCCTCATCGCCCCCGAGGCAGCGGACCTCGCCGCGCTCGCCGACGCCTACGGTGCGGCCGTCGCTCCCGGCGCGCACGACGCCATCACGGCGCTGCGCGCCACGGGCATCGAGGTGCACGTGATCAGCGGCGGCCTGCGCCCCGCCCTGCTCCCGATGACCCGATCGCTCAGCCTCGACGACCGGTGCGTGCACGCGGTGGACCCGGTGGCTGACCCGCAGGGACGGTTGACGAGCGTCGCCAAGTCGCCGCTCACCACCCAGTTGGGAAAACTCGAGATCGTGCGCGCGCTCGACCTGCCGCGCCCGGTGCTGGCCGTGGGCGACGGCGCCACGGACCTCGCCATGGCCCCCGCGGTGGACGCCTTTGCCGCTTACATTGGATTCGTGCGCCGCGACGCCGTGGTCGCCGGCGCCACCCTGGTGCTCGATTCGTTTGCCGCCCTCGTCGCCCACGCCCTCTCCGCATGACCGCACCCACCTTCGGCACCTTCTTCCTCCCCGGCCCCACCGAGGTGCGCCCCGAGATCCTCGCGGCGATGTCGCGGCCGATGATGTCGCACCGCAGCCCCGAGTTCGAGGCGCTCTACGCGCACTGCGACGACGGACTGCGCCGCGTCTTCCGCACCGCGCGGCCGGTCTTCATCAGCAGTTCGTCGGCGACCGGTCTCATGGAGGCGGCCATCCGCAACGCGCCGGCGGGCCCGATCCTGTCGCTGGTGAACGGCGCCTTTTCGGCGCGGTTCGCCGACATCGCCCGCGCCTGCGGCCGCACCGTGCAGGCACTGGAAGTGCCGTACGGCGAGGTAGTGCCGATGGAAACCGTTGAGCACACCCTGCGCGCGCGGCGGTTCGCCGCCGTCACGGCGGCGCATTCCGAGACCTCCACGGGCGCCGCGCAGGACGTGCAGGCCATCGCCGAGCTGGCGCACGCCAACGGCGCATTCTCACTCATTGACTCGGTGTCCGGCATGGCCGGCATGCCCGTGGAGACCGACGCCTGGTCGCTTGATTTCGTGCTGACCGGTTCACAGAAGGCGCTCGCCCTTCCGCCGGGCCTGGCGTTCGCCTGCGCGAGCGAGCGCTACCTCGCCGCCGCCAAGGAGGCGCCCGCGCGCGGCCGCTACTTCGACATCGTCGAGTTCGCGGAGTATGCGGCGAAACGGCAGACGCCCAACACGCCGGCCGTCTCGCTCTTCTACGCGCTCGAGGCCCAGATGAGCGCCATCGGGCCGACCGGAATGGAATGCCGCTGGGCGCGGCACGCCGCCATGTCGTCGGCCACGCACGCCTGGGTGGAACACCAGCGGCAGGCGGGCCGCCTCGAGGGAATCCTCGCTCCCGCCGGCTCGCGCAGCGCCACGGTCACGGTCGTCAGGACTCCCGCTGGGGTGGATGCGCGCCGCGTCGTGGCGGACGTCGCCACGCGAGGCCTCACGCTCGGCACCGGCTACGGCAAGCTCGCCGCCACGACGTTCCGCATCGGCCACATGGGCGACCACACGGTTGACACGGTGTCGCACCTGCTCGACGTCATCGGCGAGGTCCTCGCCGAGCGTTAGCGCCGCGGGAACCGAGGCGAACGACACGGCGTTGAGGAAGTGGCGGGACGAGCGTATACGTTCAACGCCGCGCGTCCGCCGCTTCGTTCGCGGTTGCGAGCAGCATCTCACTCCGCCTTCGCCCCACCCGTGCACGAATCCTCCCTTCGCCCCGACCATATGCTGCCGATGCGCCTCGTGTCGGAGCGCACCGGCCTGTCGCCGGACGTGCTGCGCGCGTGGGAGCGTCGCTACGGCGTGGTGACGCCCCAGCGGTCGCCCGGCGGCCAGCGGTGGTACCGTGAAGCGGACGTGGCGCGACTGCGCCTGCTGGCGCGCGCGGTCGAGGCCGGGCGCAATATCGCGTCGGTGGCCCAGCTCACCGACGACACGCTGGCCCAGCTCGTGCGCGCCGAGGACGCCGCGCACCTCGCGCGCCAGACGCCGCACGCCTTCGCCGCCCAGCCCTACCTCGTCGAGACGATCGCCGCGGTCGAGGCGCTCGACGGGACGGCGCTGGAGGCGACCCTGCGGCAGGCGACGCTGCGTCTCTCGACGGACGAACTCCTCGACGGCGTCATTGCGCCACTCGTGCGCAGCACGGGCGATCGGTGGCACGACGGCACGCTCACGCCGGCGCACGAGCACCTCGCCACGGCGGCCGTCCGCCGGCTCCTCGGCTGGCTCACCGATCAGTACGCCGCCGCCCCTGACGCCCCGGCGCTGCTCGTCACCACGCCGGCAGGGCAGGCCCACGAACTCGGCGCCGCGCTCGCCGCGGCCGCCGCGGCCGCCGTCGGCTGGCGGGTCGTCGACCTGGGCCCCAACCTCCCGGCCGCGGTGATCGCCGACGCGTGCCGCGTGAGCCGGGTGCGCGCCGTGGCGCTGAGCGTCGTCTTCCCCGAGGACGATCCGCAGATGGACGGCGAGCTGCGCGCGCTGCGGGAGGCGCTCGCAGCCAGCGTGCCCATCGTCGTGGGCGGTGCCGCGGTTCTTGCGTACAAGCCGAGCCTCGACGCCATCGGAGCGACGGTGGTCACCGACCTCCCGTCGCTCCGACTCTGGCTGGTGCAGCAGGCCGCGAACTAGCGCCGCTACAATTTCGGGCGGCGGTCGAGCTCGTCAATCGTCTTCGTGCTCGGCTTGCGCGTCTTCTGCAGGCGCGCGGCAACCTGTTCGTTCTCCGAGAGCACGCGCAGGATGTTGCCGCTCGCCACCTTGCGCAGTTCGTCGTCGGTCCAGCCGCGGCGCGCGAGCTCGGCGAACAGGTCCGGATACTTGGACACGTCCTCCAGTCCCTGGATGTGCTCGCCGCCCGTCCCGTCGAAATCCGCGCCAACGCCGATGTGGTCGGCGCCGACGATGGTCTTCATGTGGTCGAAGTGGGCGGCCACGTCCTTGAGCGTGACGATCGGCTCGGGATTCGCCTTCACCCAGTCGTCCATCGCCGCGCGCACGCGCGCCGTGTCGCCGCCGAAGCTCGTCGCGAGCTCCTGCCGGCGCGTGTTGCGCGCGGTCCGCCAGTCGAGGTTCTTCTGCGACACGAACTCCCGCACGAACGTCACCATCACGATGCCGCCGTTCTGCTTGAGGCGCACGAGAATGGAGTCCGGCACGTCGCGCGGATGGTCGGCGAGCGCCCGCGCCGACGAATGCGAGAAGATCACCGGCGACTCGGTGACGCTGAGGGCGTCGCTCATCACGCCCGGCGAGACATGCGAGAGGTCCACCATCATGCCGAGCCGGTTCATCTCGCGCACCACTTCCTTGCCGAACGGCGTCAGCCCGCCGTGCGTCAGCTTGCCGAGCGCGGCGTCGGCCCAGTCGAGCGTGACGTTGTGCGTGAGGGTCATGTAGCGCTCCCCGAGGTCGTAGTAGATCCGCAGCGCGCCCAGCGAGTTCTCGATGGCATGGCCGCCCTCGATCCCGAGGAACGACGGGAACTTCCCGGCCGCCATCGCCTTGCGCGCGTCGGCGGCCGTCTTGGCGAACACCATCTCCTTGTCGTACTTGGCGATCATGCGCCGCGCGATGTCGAACTGCTCCAGCTGGATGCGCGCGTACCCCGAGTCCTTCACCTCGCCGGGGATGTAGATGGACCAGAACTGCCCGCCGACACCGCCCTGCTTCAGGCGCGCGAGGTCGGTGTCCTGGTTCTTCAGGTTCGTGCGAAGATCGTAGTGATCCACATCGCGCGGCATCTCCTTGTTTTCGCGGATCTCCCACGGGACGTCGTTGTGGCCATCAATGATGGGGGTCGCGGCCAGCAGCTTCTTCACGCGCGCGAGGAAGGGATCGGGCGCCTGGCCATGGGCGGAGACCGCGGTGGCAAGCAGGAGGAGGGCGAGGAGACGACGCATGCGAACCGCCGGAGCTGGGGTACATGGGGTGTGTGCACGGCGTTGTACACGCTGCAACGGCTGAATGTACCAAGCGGCCGTTCCCCGCACCAACCGCCTGCCGCCGCACCACACCCTGCACTCCGCGCCAGGCCCCCGTTCTGCGCTCCGGCGACTTCACTCAACGACAACGGCCAGCGCAAACGCGCTGGCCGTTGTACCGCATACCGTTCGCCGCCTACGCCTGCTTCGTCCCGCAGGTGTTGATGCCAAGCACCGAGTACAGCGGGCAAATGCCCGTAGCGCCGGTCAGGATGGGCACGACGCCGATCCATGCCCACATCCATCCCTTCGTCAGCGCCAGATACACCAGCGCGACGCCGACGAGCACGCGCACAACGCGGTCGGCGGTTCCTTCATTCACCTTGAACATGGCAACCTCGCGGGGAGGAGGGTGTGTCGCTGCATCTCTATTAGCATGTCGTAGAATTGGCCGACGCGCCAGTCGCTGCGCGGACGCCGTCCTCACACCACCCGCAGCGCCCGCCCCGTCCGCGCCCCGCGCTGGCCATCCAGGAACGCCATCGCACCGTTCACGAAGACGGCCTTCACGCCCACCGCATACTGGAACGGGTTCTCGAAGGTCGCGGTGTCGGCCACGGTGGCCGGGTCGAACACCGCCACGTCGCCGGCCGCCCCCACGCGCAGGACGCCGCGTCCGGCCAGGTGCACGCGCTGCGCCGACAGCGCGCTCATCTTGTGGATGGCGGCGCCGAGCGTCAGCACCTTACGCTCGCGCACATAGCGCGCGAGCACGCGCGCAAAGGAGCCCGCCCCGCGCGGATGCGGGTGGCCCACGCGCGCCGGTCCGCTCGACGCGAGCGACCCGCCGTCGGAGCAGACCATGGCGTACGGATGCGTCAGGATCCGTTCGAGATTCTCCTCGCTCATCGCGAAGCCCACCATACCCACGCTGGCGCGATTGGCCTTGAGCAGGGCGACGGCGGTCTCGTAGTTCGGCAGCCCGCGCGCCTTCGCCACGTCATCGAGGCGCATGCCCTCGATGCTCTTGTCGGTCGCGGCGCTCACGCTCGCGATCTGCACGTTGTGCCAGCCGCCAATGAGCGCCGCCTTCTCCTCCGCATACTCGCGGAGCTTCGCCGCCGTCGCCGCATCGTCCATGCGCCGCAGGAAATCCTCCGGCTTGCCGTCCCGCGCCCAGACCGGAAAGAGGTTGGAGAGCCCCGTCTGGTAGGCGAGGTATGGATACCGGTCGAAGGCCGCGTCCACGCCTGACGCGCGCGCATCGGCCACCTTCGCGAAGACGGTGTCGCGCTTGCTCCAGTTGCGCGGCCCCTGCGTCTTGAGGTGCGAGATCTGCAGCGGGCAGCCGGCGCCGCGCGCCACGGCAATGGACTCGTCAATGGACGCGAGCAGCGAGTCGTCCTCGTTGCGCATGTGCGTGGCGTAGGGCAGGCGCCGCCGCGCCAGCGGCCTGCTCAGCGCGATCAGTTCGCTCAGCGGCGCAAACGCGCCCGGCGTGTACTCGAGTCCCGTCGAGGCGCCGCAGGCGCCGTCCACGAGCGCGCGCTCGACGAGCGCCACCATCTGCTCGATCTCCGCCGGCGTGGCCTCGCGGTTCTCATTGCCGATCACCGCCCCGCGCACCGTGCCGAGCCCGACCATGGACGCCACGTTGATGGCGCTCGGCAGCTGATCCACCGCGTCGAAGTAGGCGCGCAGCGACTCGCGGTCGCTGTCCTCATCGGACGCCGTGCGCGGGCCGTGCGACGATCCGTCCTGCCCGACGACCACGGTCGTCACGCCCTGCCGGATCATGGACTCGGCGTTCGGGTCGGCGAAGAGCATATTGTCGCCATGCGAGTGCACGTCAATGAAGCCTGGCGACACCGCCAGCCCCTTCGCGTCCACCTCGAGCGTGCCGCGCTCGCGCAGCCGGCGTCCGATGGCCACCACGTGCCCGCCGTCGAGCGCGACGTCGGCCTCGATGCCGGTCGCGGCGACCGAGCCGTCAAAGACGGTGCCGCCGCGGATGACCACGTCCACCTTCGCGTCGGAGCGGGAGAAATACGGGGCGCACGCCGCCAGCGCGGCGGACGAGGTGGCTAGCACGAACTCGCGTCGTGAAGTCGACATGGGTGAGGCATTGAGGGCGAAAGGTTGTTCGTGAGAACATGCCCCACCCCCAACCACCCCGCAACGCGGCACGCTGCCGCGTCAGTCCGTCCTCGGGCCGGCGGGCGGTCGCGGCAGCCAGCAGCGAGGGCCCGGCGCGATCCCAGCGCCGGACCCTCTGTTGTTTCTCTGTAGTCTCTCTGATGTCTCTCTGTTGTCTTTCTTAGTATCGGTAATGGTCGGACTTGTACGGTCCTTCCACCGGCACCCCGATGTAGTTCGCCTGCTTCTCGCTGAGCGTCGTCAGGCGCACGCCGAGCTTCTCGAGGTGCAGCCGCGCCACCTTCAGA
>JAJZRK010000133.1 GCA_021802745.1 bacterium | reverse complement strand
CAGTCGCCCGTGAAGCAAAGGGTCGCTTCGGCGTCGTCCGTCGTGTAGCCGAGGAGTCTGCCGGCGTGGTCGTCGGATCCGCGGCAAAGCGTGAAGCGGCTCAGCGCCTCCTCCGTCGGTTTGGCATCGAACTGCAGGGTGACGTACAGCCAGTTGTAATGGACGTGGCCCTTGCCATTCGAGCTGAACGAGAGGCCCCCGTCGTTCCGCGGCTCGAATGGCGATCGGGTAGCACTCTTCAGCTGCCAGCTAGCCCGGAGCGGCGATTTCGTGAACCAGCCCATGCGATCCTCCTCCTGAGGGGAGGGTTCCGCCGCGCGAGCACCGCGACGCGCGACTGCCGCAGTTCGGAACCCTCACATGAGATCTACGACTCCCCGCGACGCTCGCGCCAGCCGGACTGCACCCTGCAGCGACCCGCTGGCCACATGCGCGGGCCGGCATGTATGTCTTTTGCCGACCGTTTTCCCTCTGACAAGCTCTTGCGTCAATCGCCTCACGGCTCGACACTTATAGGCAGCTTGGCCCCCCGATCCGACTCACGCCCGCGCCCACGCGCAGGGAGGTACGATGAGTGATCGCGGCACGAAGGGGCCAGCCGATCAGAAGAGCGTCAGCCGCCGTGGATTCCTGACGACGGTCTCGAGCAGCGCCGCCGCCGTGGCGGTGGCCGGTGCGGCCATGCCGGCCGCCGCCGAGCCGGTGCCTCGTGACGACTCGGCACCGACGCTGATCGTCCTCAACGTCAACGGACGGAAGTACCGCCTCGGCGTCGAGCCGCGCGACACATTGATCTCCGTGCTGCGCGAGCGGCTGGGGCTGATTGGCGCCAAGCCAGGGTGCGAACGCGGCGAATGCGGTGCCTGCACCGTGCTCATGGACGGCACCACCCGCTACTCGTGCATGACGCTGGCCGTCGAGGCGCAGGGTGCACTCATCACGACCATCGAAGGGCTCGCGCAGGGCGAGGAGCTGAGCGACCTGCAGAAAGCCTTCATTCACGAGGACGGCTATCAATGCGGCTTCTGCACGCCGGGCCAGGTGCTGGCGGCGGAGGGCCTGCTGAGGAAGAACCCCAAGCCCTCCCTCGATGAGATACGGCTGGGCATGAGCGGCAACCTGTGCCGCTGCGGCGCCTACGGCCACATCTTCAAGGCCGTGCAGCGGGCGGCGTCCACTCGGACGAGTGGAGGTGCCCAATGAGAGAGCCCAACATGTACGCGTCCGAATCGCTCGACGCCGAGCTGGCCTCGGGTTACGCGCCCGACGTGATGGACTTGCCGCCGTGGGACAAGACCACGGTGGTTGGCGCGCCGGTTCCGCGCGTGGACGGCCACGACCGGGTTGGCGGCACCGCCGTGTATACGCGAGACGTCGCGCTTCCCGGAATGCTCCACTGCGCGGTCGTGCGCTCGCCTCACGCCCATGCCATGGTGAAGAACGTTGACGTCTCCGCCGCCAAGGCGATGCCGGGCGTGCACGCCATCATCACGGTGGATTCGCCGGAAGCGAAGATTCCGTGGATTCTGACCGGCCGCGGCGCGCTCAGCCAACTGCTCGACCCGCACTGCCGGTATGAAGGCGAGGAAGTTGCGGCGGTCGCCGCCGAGACGCCGCTGCAGGCCGCGGACGCGGCGCGCGCGGTGGTCGTGGAGTACGATCAGCTGCCGATGGTCGTGGATTACGAGGCCGCGGTGAAGCCGGACGCGCCGACGGTGCACGACGCCGGCAACATGCTATCGCCTCCGCGCACGAGCCAGCGCGGTGACGTGCAGGCCGCGTTCGCGACGGCCGACGCCATCGTCGAACGCACGTTCCACACGCCGTGCGAACTGCACATGCCGCTCGAAGTGCACGGCTCGGTGGCGCAGTGGGACAGCGGCAAGCTCGAGGTGTGGGAGAGCACGCAGGGGGTGTATGCCGTGCGCGACTCGCTCGCGCTCGCCCTCAAGCTGCCGTTGTCATCGGTACGCGTGACGAGCCCGTATATTGGCGGCGGTTTCGGGAGCAAGCTCGAGCTGGGCAAGTACACGGTGATTGCCGCCATGCTGGCGCGCATCACGGGGCGGGCCGTGAAATGCGTGCTCACGCGCGAGGAGCAGCTCCGCTGCGTCGGCAACCGGCCGGCGAACACCATTACCATCAAGGCGGGCGCCCGCAAGGACGGCACGCTGGTGGCGCTCGACGGGAATTTCCTCGGCGCGTCCGGGGCGTATCCCACGGGCGCCACGTCGTCGTACCTGCTGCAGGACCTCTATACCTGCCCCAATGCGCGCGCGACTGAGGCGTCGGTACTGATCAATGCGGGCCAGGCGCGCGCCTTCCGCGCCCCGGGCTTTCCGCAGGCAGCGTGGGCGCTGGAACAGGTGATGGACGAACTCGCGGCCAAGTTGAAGCTGGATCCGGTGGCGTTCCGGCTGAAGAACATCCCGACCGTGAGCCAGGCGCGGAACAACCAGCCCTACACGTCCACCGGACTTGCCGAGTGCCTGCGCACCGGCGCGGAGACGTTCGGGTGGTCCGACGCATCCAAGCGGCCGGCGACGACGGGCCACCTGAAGCGTGGCGTGGGGATCGCGGCAGGGATGTGGGGGTATGCCGGCGCGCCAAGCGCCACTGCGATCTGCAAGCTGTATCCAGACGGCTCGGCCAACTTGAACTCTGGCGCCGCCGACATTGGCACGGGGACGAAGACCGTCTTCGCGCAAGTCGTCGCCGAGGAGCTCGGCGTGCCGGTGGACAAGGTGCGCATCGAGTACGCCGACACGGCAACCACGCAATACGCCCCGGGGGCCGGCGGGAGCCAGACGATCCTGGTGAACACGCCGGCCGTGCGCGCGGCGGCGGCGGACGTCAAGAACCAGCTGCTCGCGCTGGCCGCCGACGAACTGAAGAAGGACATCGCCACGCTCAGCGTGAAGGACGGCGCGATCGTCATTGCCGGCGACAGCACGCCGGTTCCCTTCTCGGCCCTGCGCAGCCTCGGCCAACGCCAACAGCTGGTGGGGGTGGGGCGCCGCGCCCCGCATCCTGCGGGCAAGGTGGCGCTGCCGTTTGCCGCGCACTTTGCCGAAGTCGAGGTCAATACGCGGACCGGTGAGGTGCGGGTGGTGCGCTATGTCGCAGCGCAGGATTCGGGACGCATGATGAACACGCTCACGTTCGAGAACCAGGTGCTCGGCGGAGTGACCATGGGAATCGGCTTCGCGTTGACCGAGAACCGCGTCATGGACCGGCAGACCGGCAAGCTGGCGAGCGGTTCGTGGCACGATTACAAGATTCCGACGGCGATGGATTTTCCGACGGACTTCCAGTTCGTGGCGGTGGATCCGCACGACAAGGAATGCAACTCGGTGGGGGCCAAGGGACTCGGCGAGCCAGCCACCATCCCGGCGGCGGCGGCCATCGCCAACGCGGTCTGCGACGCGATCGGCGTCCGCATTCTCGACGCGCCGATCACGCCCGCATCCATAGTGAATGCGCTGGCCAGCAAGGGAGGGCGCTGATCATGCTCCCGACGTTCTCATATGTGAAACCGTCTTCCATCGGCGACGCCATCCGCGAACTCTCGACGCCTGGGGCCCGCGTCCACGCCGGCGGCACCGACCTGCTGGGCTGCCTGCGTGATCGCGTGCTGACCGCAACCAAGCTGGTGAGCCTGAACGGACTTCCTGAGCTGCACGGCGTCAACGAACTGCCGAACGGCGGCCTGCGCATCGGCGCGCTCGTCACGCTCACCGAAGTAGCGTCTCACCCGGTGATCGGCGCGCGGTACCACGCGCTCGCGGTGGCAGCGGGAGCGGCGGCCAGCCCGCAGTTGCGCAACCAGGGGACGGCTGGCGGCAATCTCTGCCAGCGGCCGCGCTGCTGGTATTATCGCGGCGACTTCAACTGCGCGCGCAAGGGCGGCGACACGTGCTACGCCAAGGAAGGCGAGAACCAGCTGCACGCGATCTTCGGCGGCGACGTCTGCGTGATGGTGCATCCATCCGACACGGCGCCGGCGCTGATGGCGCTCGACGCGAGCGTGCGACTGATCGGCCCGGGCGGGTCGCGCGCCGTGGCCCTCGATGCGTTCTTCGTCCCGCCCAGCAAGGATCACACGCGCGAGACGGTGGTGGAGCCGGGCGAAATCGTCGCCGACATCCTGCTTCCGCCGCCGTCGGCTGGCGCGGTGAGCACGTACCGCAAGCTGCGGTCGCGCGGCGCGTGGGATTTTGCACTCGCCGGAGCGGCGGTGTCCGTTGGCCTGGGCGGCAGGAAGGTCGCGCAGGCGCGCATCGTGCTCTCCGGGGTCGCGCCCGTGCCGTGGCGCGTCGTGGCCGCCGAGAAGGAACTCGTCGGCCACGAATTGTCAGACGCGGTCATCGAGCGCGCGGCGCGGCGGGCGAGCGAGGGCGCATCACCGTTGTCGGCGAACAGCTACAAGGTTGCGCTGGTGCGTGGCGCGGTGGCGGAGGCGCTGAGCGAGGTGCGGGCGAAGGGGTGAGCGGCTCGCGCCGCGGCCGTCCCGTACCAGAGCCCGGACACTGATGACGGCACCGATTGGTCCGCTCGCCCCGCATGAGTGCGACGCCCTCGCCGCACTCATGCGGGTCACCATCGAGCCCCTGCCCTACTACAACGAACGCGCCAAGCGCGCGGAGATGGAGAAGTACACGGCGCCGGGCCTGCGCGCCCTGCTCGCTGGGGACCCGCAGGCCGTGCTCGTCGCCCGCGACGGCGGGGAGCTCATCGGCTTCTGCGTGAGCCGCATTGACGACGGCACCGTCTGGCTGTCGTGGTTCGGGACGGCCGTCCACGCGCGCGGCCGCGGCATTGGCGCCGCGCTGCTCGCCGCCCTCGCCCAGACGCTTCCCGCGCGGCACGCGCACAAGATCTGGTGCGACTCGCGAACCGACAATACGCCGTCGCGATCGGTGCTCGAGCGCGCCGGCTTCCGCCGGATCGCGACGCTGACGAACCACTGGTACGGCCAGGACTACTTCCTGTGGGAGTGGTACCCCGCACTCCCTACTGATTTACATGCACCACCTTCGCCGGCGAGAAGCCGTTGAACGTCGTCGCCGAGGCGTGGCTGTAGGCGCCGATCTTCTCGCTGTACACGAAGTCGTCGCGCTCGAGGTTCGGCAGGTTCTCCGCCATCGAGATGACGTCGAGCGCATCGCAGGTCGGCCCGAACACGGCGGACAGCTTCGTCTTGCCCCGCTTGAACGCCTTGATCGGGTACACGCAGTGGTCGAAGAGCTGGCCGGAGTAGGTGTGGTACACGCCGTCGTTGATGTAGTACGACGGCTTCCCCTCGCGCACCGCCCGCCCGATGATCTTTGACACCGACCACCCGGCCGTGGCGACGAAGTAGCGTCCCGGCTCGGCCAGGATCTCGATGTTCTTCGGGAAGAGCCGGTTGATCTCGGAGTTGATGATCCGCGCCAGCTCACGGAACGGGCGGACGGTGGCGTTGTACGGCGCGGGGAAGCCGCCGCCAATGTCCACCAGGTTCATCCTGGTGTATCCGCGCGCCTTCACTTCCGCATAGATGTCGGCGGTGAGGTTGAGCGCCTCGACATAGTTCTCGAAGTTGGTCGTCTGGCTCCCGACGTGGAAGCTCACCCCCTCGACGACGAGTCCCTGCCGGTCGGCCTCGAGGATCAGGTCGGCCGCCTCGCTGGGCGGAGCGCCGAACTTCGACGACAGCTCCACCATGGCGCCGGTGTTCGAGACCTTGAGCCGCAGCACCAGCCCGGCGCGCGGTGCGTGCTTCCGGATCTTCTCGATCTCGTCGTAGTTGTCGAACGTGACGAGCGGCTTGTACTGGTCAAGTTCCTGGAGCGTCTCCACCGGCTTGATCGGATTGGCGTAGATGATCTTGTCCCAGATCCACTGCTGCCGCTCCCTGGCCGGCATGCCCTTGATGTTCTCGTACACCATCTCGAACTCGGGCATGGAGGCCACGTCGAAACTCGACCCTTCCTTGAAGAGGGTGTGCACGACCGCCGGATCGGCCCCCGCCTTGACGGCGAAATACGGCTGCACGCGCGGCAGGTACTTGCGGAACGCCCGGAAATTCTTGCGCAGTTCGTCGTGGTCAACGACGAGCAGCGGCGTGCCGTGCACCTCGGCCAGCTTCTTCAGCTGGGCTTTCGAGATCATTCGCCGTCCTTGACGAGGAAGTTCTTGAACTGCCAGGGATCCTTGCGATCGAAGTCGGGCTTGGTGTAGCCCGGGAACGGATTGCGGTAGTTCTTGAGCGGCGTCCAGTCGGAGGGCGTCGAGATGAACGTGCCGAGGTACGGCTTGGCGAGTTCGAGCACGAACTCATGCGGGAGGTCGTCGGGCACGACGACGCCCATCTCGGGGTTCTCGATCATCCAGGCCGTCGCTGCCACCACGGAGATGGCAACCTGCATCGTCGTCGCGTTCTGGTGCGGCACCAGCCGCCGCGATGCCTCGATGCTCAGGTCGCTGCCGGTCCACCACGAGTTGTACGGATGGCCCATGAGCAGCGCGCCGAGGATGTCGGAGCCGCTGGTGATCTCGTCGGTCATGATGCGCTGGTTGTCGTTCAGCTTGTAGTCATAGCCGCGCATCTCGTTGAGCGAGGCGATGGCCGCGTCGCTCGGGCAGTAGGCGTAGTGCACGGTCGGGCGGTACACCGCCTTCCCCTTTTCCCACACCGTGAGGTGGTCGGAGATGGTGAATGCCTCGCCGTGGCGGACGACCATGCCGCGCACCGTGTAGTTGGGCACCCACGTGCGCACCCACGTCTCCATCCCCATGCGCGCGAGGCAGATCTGGTTCTTCGGCCCCTCCTTGTGCTTGAACGCGAACTTGGGGAGTTCCTTTTCGTGCGTGCCCCACCCCATCTCGGCGGTCGTCTGCCCCTCCTCGCGGAACCCCTCGATGCTCCAGGTGTTCACGAACTCGTCCACCTGCTTGGGCTTGTCGCTGATCTGCGTGTCGCGCTCGGAGCAGTGGATGACCTTCACGCCCAGCTGGTGGGCGAGGTGGTTCCACGCCTGCGTCTGCGCGAGTTCGCCGATCAGCTCGGCCTTTCTCGGCTTGAACTTCCTGTCGGCGAGCGACGCCGCGGTGATGTCGAGGAGCCCCTGCTTGGTGAAATGCGAGATCAGGCCGGGGTTTGCCCCGTGCTCGAGCACCGCCGTCGGGCCCTTCGTCTTCCACTTCGCCATCATCCGGCGGACGTTCATGTGCCGCCAGTAGAGCGTCTTCTCGGTGGGATGCTGCTTCGGGCCCGACGCGTACGGGTCCCACAGCTCCGTGGAGGTGTTGACGTAGAGCACGCCCTTCTTGTGGCACCAGTCGAGGATCTCGCAGGCATCAATGTTCCAGGCGAGGTCAACGATGACATCCCCCGCGCCGACGAACTTGCCGAGGAGCGCGCCCATGGTCCGCTTCGTGACGCGGTCGCGCACCCAGTGCACGCCCTTGGCCGTCCATAGCTTCAGCTTCTCCGAGCGATCCTCGAAGTCCATGACGGTGATGTTCTCGGGTGCGACGTCGAGGTACTGGAAGAGGATGGGCAATGTGCACTCGGCGACGGCGCCGTAGCCGACGAAGAGGATCTTGTTGTTGAATCGGGTCATGAGATGTCTGGGGATGAACGCCAACTGCCGGGGCGCACCGAGGCGCGCCAACGCGCGGACCGCGCGAAGGATGAATTGAATCGGATTGAAGGGAATTTGCCAGCGCTTCGCCTGAAGCGGCGCGGCGCCCGCGGGCGGCGCGTGTAGCGATGGGCCTTGCGGCAAGCCATGGCGCGCTCATACTCTGGCTGCTGGTCCGGGGATTCCGCGAACCACCGACGGCGTAGCCCCCGTTCCGACGACATCCAACGGGACCATTGACCATGCGCCCACTCATCCCGCTCGTCCTGGTCGCCGTCCTGGCGGGCGCGTGCCACCGTTCCGCGCCGCTGACGGCGGCCGCGCCGGCTGGCCTTGACGCCGTCAGCCCCGACAGCTTCACCGTCCGGTTCACGACGACGCGAGGCCCGTTCGACCTCAAGGTTCACCGCGACTGGTCGCCGCGCGGCGCCGACCGCATCTACTACCTGGTGAACGCCCGCTACTACGACGGCGTGCGGCTCTTCCGCGTCGTGCCGAACTTCGTGGTGCAGTTCGGCATGAACGGCGACACCCTCGTGAACCGCCTCTGGAAGGACCGCCGTTTCCCCGACGACACGGCGAAGCGCGGCAACGTGCGCGGCACGCTGTCGTTCGCCACCGGCGGCCCGAACACGCGCACGACGCAGCTGTTCATCAATCTCGAGGACAACCAGCGCCTCGATCCGCTGGGGTTCAGCGTCGTGGCGCAGGTGGTGGCCGGCATGGGCGTCGTGGATTCGCTGTACCAGGGGTACGGCGACGGGCCGCCGCTGGGCAAGGGGCCAAGCCAGGACACCATCGGCAAGGAGGGCGAAGCGTACCTCGCGCGCGACTTTCCCAAGCTCGACAAGGTGCTCACGGCGCGGGTGATTCGGCGCTGGCGGTAACTGAAACCACAAAGAGCGAAGGGCACGAAAGGACACAAAGAAGAACCTGGAATTAGCGACGGCGCACCACGCAAATCCTGCGTGGCGCACCGTCGTTAGATCCGAGCATTCCTTCGTGCTACTTCGTGCCCTTTGTTCTTTGGGGTATCAGTTCCCCAGATCACCGCGCGAAGAACTCCTTGGCCACGCGCTCCGACTGGTCGTCGGTGAGCTGGCTGAGCTCTCCGCGATAGATGGCGTCGTCCGCTTCGGTGCCGGTGGCGGCGTCGCCGAGCATGCCTTTCATCAGGCCGCGGAACTTGTCAATGTCCTCCTCGACATCGCCACCGCCGCCTTGCCGATCTTCAGCTGCGGGATCTCGACGTCGAGCCGGTCGGCGTCAATGACGCACACCCAGTTCTTGGCGTAGGGCGACAGCTCGAGCGCCTCGGTGTCCTCGGCGAGCATGGTGTTGGTCTTGGTCACGCGGCCGCTGATGGGCGTGGTGAACTGCACGCGGCGCTTCTTCTGG
>JAJZRK010000132.1 GCA_021802745.1 bacterium | reverse complement strand
ACGAGTGGTGGAACCTCGCCAACAACGAGGTGATGGAGATGGCCAAGCGTGGCGTGCCGGGCGTCTGGACCTACGGGTTCTACGACGGCTGGACGCCGAACTACCTCTTCTACGTGGCGCACGCGCACAACGCCACCGGCCGCTTCTACGAGGTGCAGAGCTACGGCCCCGACAATTACGTCGTGCGCCCGCCGGCGACGACGACGAGCCGCGAGTGGTTCCGCCCGAATCCGCCGCTCCCCGTCATCAACTGGGGGCCGCGCAACAACACGAACATCCAGGAATCGGCGATGCTGCTGTCGCTGTCGCACGTCGCGAAGAACCGCACGCTCTTCCTCGAGAACTACTGGCTCAAGAACAAGCGGTCGGTGGACAAGGGGAAGAACGGCCCCACCTACGCGTGGGTGATTCCGGCCAACCAGGTGCGCAAGGCCGACGCGGCGCAGGCGGTGAACGACCTGATGACGCAGGGGCTCGAATTCCACCGCGCCACCGCCGCGTTCAAGGCCGGCACTGTGGACGTGAAGGCCGGCGACTACATCGTCCGCGCCGACCAGCCGTACCGCACGCTCGCCGACATGTACTTCGCCCTGCAGGCGTTCTCCGCCGCCAATCCGTCGCCGTACGACGACACGGGGTGGACGTTCCAGCTGATGCGCAACCTCACCATCACGCCGGTGAGCGACAAGGCGGTCCTGACGCAGGCGATGACGCCCATCACCGCACCGGTCGTCGCCGCCGGCGGCGTCGAGGGAAATGGCGCCACGCTCATCGTCGCCGCCACCAGCGACAACAATCTCGTGACCTTCCGCTTCAAGAACGCGGACGTGAAGATGGCGGCCGCCGAGGAAGACTTCGAGGCGGGCGGCCACAAGTTCGCCGCCGGGTCGTTCATCATCACCAACGCCGACCGCGCCAAGCTCGAGCCGCAGCTCAAGGCGCTCGGCCTCAGTGCCGTGGCGGTGGCGAGCGCGCCGACCGTCAAGCGCCACGACCTCGACGTGCCTCGCATCGGCTACGTGCACAGCTGGACGCGCACGCAGGACGAGGGATGGGTGCGCGCCGCCCTCGACACCTACGGCATTCCGTTCACCTACTTCGCCGACCAGAAGCTGCGCACCGAGGGGAACCTGCGCGCCAAGTACGACGTGATCATCTTCCCGCACGTCGGCGGGACGGCGCAGTCCATGGTGAATGGCATGGCCAACACCGGCAAGGAGCCCCTGCCCTACAAGAAGACGGCGGCGACGCCGAACCTCGGCACGCCCGACGAGAGCGATGACATCCGGGGCGGCATGGCGCTCGAGGGGCTGATGAACCTGTACAAGTTCGTGCAGGACGGCGGGACGCTCATCACCGAGGGGGCGACGTCCACCATCTTCCCCGAGTTCAACCTGACGCCGGGCGTGACGGTGGAGACGCCGAGCGACCTGTTCGTGCGCGGCTCGATCCTGCGCGGCGTCATCGCCGACAAGAAGAGCCCCATTGCGTACGGGTATCCGGGGAGCCAGGTCCCCGTCTACTTCAGCACGGCGCCGGTGCTCAATGCCAGCCCCGCCGGCTTAGGCGGCTTCGGCGGCTTCGCCCGCGGATCGTCGCAGAGCCAGAACGTGACGCCGATGGCGACGCCGAATCAGCCGAAGCTGTCGCCGTGGGACGCGTCGGCGGCGCCGGTCGTCGCGGCGCCCGCGGCGCCCACCGGCCGCGGAGGCGCGGGCGGTGGTGGCGGCGGGTTTGGAGGCCAGGCCGTGGCCGTCGGCGAACGCCCGCGCGTCATTCTCTCCTTCCCCACGAACGCCGACGAGATGCTGTTGTCGGGCTCGCTCGTCAACGGCCAGTCGCTGAGCGGCCGCGCCCAACTGGTGGATGCGTCGGTCGGCAAGGGGCATGTGGTGATGTTCGCCATCCGTCCGTTCTGGCGGTGGCAGACCCAGGGGACGTACTCGTTCGGCTTCAACACCATCATGAACTGGAACGATCTCGACGCCGGCAAGAAGTAGGCAGCGACCTGGCCCCGCCATCGCGCAGATGGCGGAGGCCCGGCACACGACAAGAGACGACGGGGGCGCGCTGCGCTCCGTCGTCTCTTGCTGTTCACTTTGGAACACCCCACCGTGGTGCAACGCCAACCAGCATGCTACATTCGGCGCTTCGCAAACACATGATTCCCGTGCTCTCCAGCATCCGACGCCGCATGCGCTCACTGTTCATCGTCGCAGCCCTCGCCTGGCCTGCGCTGGTCACGGCGCAGCAGCCGCGCCCCGTGCTGCCCATCGCGCAGGCCGTCCGCGCACTCGACCGCGGCGACACGGTGACCGTGAGCGGCCGCGTGACCGCGGGAACCGGCCAGCTGCAGTCCACGGTCTTTGACATCGCCCTCGAGGACTCGTCGGGCGGCATTCGCGTCTTCTCGCGCATGCTCGATGCAGAGGTGCAGGTGGGCGACAGCATCGTCGCCACGGGCGTGGTGCGGCAATACCGCGGCAATCTCGAACTCGTCAGCAATTCGCTCGACGTCATTCCGGTGCCGCGGACACTGATGACCCCGGCGAACATCGCGGTGGATCACGAATTGCTGCCGAAGTATTCAGGGCGCCTCGTGCGCGTGCGCGGCCGCGTGGCGGGATTCGGGACGAGCGAGGGCGGGCAGTATCTGCGCCTGCGCGACCTGAACCCCGAGGCGGCGGGCACGCTGACCATCTGGGTGCCGTCCAACCACGGCGAGCCCATTGACCTGTCGCGCGTGCGCTACGCGGACAGTGTCACCGTGGCCGGCGTGATCGCGTCCTACCGCGACAATGCCGATGACCCGCTGATCTGGCAGATCGTCCCCCGCACCCGCGACGACATCAGCGTGCCGCAGCCGGTCGCCCCCGGCATCCCCGTGCGCTGGCTCTACGCGGCGCTTGCCCTCTCGCTGTTGGCCGCCGGCTGGCTCTATACGAGCCGGTACCGCGCCAACAAGCAGCTGCGCGCGCTGCAGGAGACGGAGGCGCGCTACCATCAGCTGCTGGCCCTTTCCCCCGACGCGGTCATGGTGCACGTGGGCGGCGAGATCCGGTTCGCCAATCTCGCGGCCGCACGACTGCTCGGCGTGGAACGTGCGCAGGATCTTCGCGGGCGCGCCCTTGGAGACTTCATTTCGGTTGAACTGCGCGACGCCCTGACCGCACCCCGCCCACCGGCGGTAGGCGAGGCCGCCCCGCGCCTGCGCGGCCAGTTGCGCAGCCATACGGGGCGTTTCGTGGACGTGGAGATGACCGTCGGGCCGTGCTTCTACCTCGACCGCCCCGCGGTGGTGATGCTGGCGCGCGACATCACCCAGCAGGTGCGCTATGAGCGCGACCTGCAGGCGCTGGCGCTCATTGACGAACTCACGGGCCTTGCGAATCGGCGCGGCTTTGCCTTCTTCGCCGAGGCCGAGGTGGCGCGCGCGCGCCGCGAGCAGCACAGCTCGGTGGTGGTCTTCGCCGACATTGACGGGCTCAAGCAGATCAATGACGCGCACGGCCACGCCGCCGGCGACGAGGCCATCCGTCTCGTCGCCAGCGCGTTCAAGAGCATCCTGCGCGAGTCGGACATCATCGCGCGCTGGGGCGGTGACGAGTTCGTCGCCCTCATTGGAGAAGGCGGCGAGGCGGTCGCCAGCCAACTGGGCGCGCGGCTGGCCGGCGCAATTTCGGCGCTGCGTCCGACAAGCCTCACCTTTACGGTGAAGGCGAGCGTCGGCGTGAGCGCACTCGATCCCATTCTTCCGCTCGCGGACGCACTGGACCGCGCGGACGAGGCGCTCTACCGGAAGAAGGGTTCGAATTCGGATAGCCGAGCAGTCGAGTAGCGGCGCAGGCATGCGCGTGGACAACGGACCGTCGTGACGAGAACGCCGCTGCCGACCCTTTGAAGCACGGAAAGGGGCCGGTCACCACCTGGTGACCGGCCCCTCTTCGTGGCGCCGCGTTGGCACTCGCTCTTCGCCGGGTCTGTCGCTGCCGACATCGGGCTGGCGCTCGATGCTGGGGCCCGGAGCGACCGTCGAAGCCCGGCAACCGTCAACTCTTTCAACTTACCTGCCCCGGGAACGTAAGGCAATAGTCCCGACTACGACCAGCATCTCCTGACTGATGTATAAGGTTATTCCTGAGGCATTGCCTGTAGCGTTCACCGAAAGGGAAGCGCGGCGTGGCCATCGGGGGGGCTTCGCCCGAGTCTTCGTTCTGAAGCAGTCGCAGTCCGCTCGCGACGCGATCGAGCGCGGCATACACTTGTGCCACCATGCGGCATGCACTTGTGCCACTATGATGAACCGCCGCGACTTCGTCCGCTCCGGCGCGCAGGCCGCGCTGCTCTCGGTGACCGCGCCGCCGATGGCGCGTGCCCTCTCTCCCCCACCCTCCCCGCCCCGTGGGGCGCCGCGCCCGACCGCATGCAGTGGTGGCGCGAGGCGCGGTTCGGGATGTTCGTGCACTTCGGCGTCTACTCCGTGCTCGCCGGCGAATGGAACGGCCGCACCGATTACGGCGAATGGATTCGCAACACTGCGAAGATCCCGGTGGAGCAGTACGACACCTTCCTCTCGCGCTTCAACCCCACCGCCTTCGACGCCGACCGCCTCGCCTCGCTCGCGGCCGCGGCGGGCATGAAGTACCTGGTGATCACGACCAAGCACCACGATGGCTTCGCGCTCTGGCCATCGAGGCAGGGCGACTTCAATGTCGCGCACACGCCCTATCGGCGCGACATCATGCGCGCCGTCGCCGACGCCTGCCGCCAGCACGGCGTGGTGCCCTGCTGGTACCACTCCATCATGGACTGGCACCATCCGGACTACCTGCCGCGCCGCGACTGGGAGAAGGCGATGCGGCCGGCCGCGGGGGCATCCTTTGACCGCTACGTGCGGTACCTCCACGCGCAGGTGGAGGAACTGCTCACATGGTACGGCGACATCGGCGTGATGTGGTTCGACGGCGAGTGGGAGGGCGAGACGTGGACCTATGCGCGCGGCGAGGCGCTCGCCGAGCACGTGCACCGGCTCGCCCCCCGCACGCTCATCAACAGCCGCGTCGTCGGCCAGCCCGCAAACGGCCTCGACGCCACGCTCACGCAACCCAGGCTGGGCGACTTCGGCACGCCCGAGCAGAAGGTGCCCGACCGCGGCCTCCCCGGGGTGGACTGGGAATCGTGCATCACGATGAACGACAACTGGGGCTACAACCGCGCCGACCATCACTGGAAGTCGGTGCCGACGCTTGTCGGACTCCTGACCGAAACAGCGTCGAAGGGCGGCAACCGGCTGCTGAACGTCGGCCCGAAGGGCGACGGTTCTGTCCCCACGGAAAGCGTGGGGAAGCTGCAGGGACTGGCACGCTGGATGAGGCTGCACGGTGAGGCAATTCACGGCACGCAGGCCTCCCCGTTCGAGGGACTCGCCTTTCGCGTCACGCGCGGCCCGCGGCGCCTCAATTGCTTTCTCCCCGACTGGCCGGCGTCGCGGGAATTGCTCCTCCCGGGACTCCGCACGCACCCCACCCTGGCGCACCTGCTCGGGACTCCGCGCCGGGAGCCGCTCGTGGTGCGCCCCGTGGATGGGGGAATCGTCGTCACCCTTCCCGAGCGCCCGAGCGACCCGGTCTGCTCGGTGCTGGCGCTCGACTTCGGCGCGGTACCGGAGGTCGTGGCGGACTGATCGCCCGGGGCGACCGCTGGAGCGCGGCGTCCGTTGCGCTTATGGATTCGGCCAGCGGGCGGTTCGTCAGCCGCCCCAGACCCCTTCCTTCGAGTCCCCCATGGTTCTTCGCACCACCCGCTCACTGCTCGTTGCCGCCGCCGGGCTTGCCGCCCTCGCGGCCTGCCACCCAGGCGGCGTGCGCCGTCCCCTGCAGGTGACGCCGGTGAGCGTCGCCCTTGGCGATTCGCTGTTCAACCACGGCGCCTGCCAGCGCTGCCATGGCAAGGACGGCATCGGCGCCCAGAACGCCCCCGCGCTCGACGGCAAGAAGTGGCTCCAGCTCAAGACAGGGAGCTACGACGAGATCGTGAAGATCATCACGGACGGCGTACCGCAGGCGGCCATCAAGGACCCCGCGCATCGTTCTGCGATGCGCTCGCGCGGCGGACCCATGAACCTCACCGATGCGCAGGTGCAGGCGGTGGCCGCCTACGTCTGGACGCTGACGCACAAGTAGGGGGCGGGGCGCGGCAAGGCGGTCGCGCTGGCCGGGGGCAGGGGCCGAGACGTGTGGCCCCGGTTGGTCGTCCAGATGGTGAGATGCTAGAACCCCTGCGGCGGTTCATCCGCCAGCGCCGGTCGGTGGAGATTTCGGACGTCCCCGCCGAGTCGCCGCACGACGAGATCCAGCTGGCAGCGACCGCGCTGCTGCTGGATCTCGCGTACGCCGATGGGGATTTCTCGCCTCCCGAACGGGCTCACATCGAGTCGGCGCTGGGCCGCCACTTCAACCTGGACGTCCCAAGCGTCCAGGCGCTCATGACGCTCGCCGAAGCCGAGCGCCGCCGGGCCGTGGACCACTTCCAGTTTACGCGAATGATCAGCGAGCACCTCGACGTCGGCCAGCGCGTGGTGCTGGCCGAGGTCATGTATGGCGTGATCCTCGCGGACGGCCGGGTGCAGGACGACGAGTCGCTCCTGGTGCGCAAGCTTGCCAACCTGCTCGACGTGGCGCCCGGCTATCTCTCCGAAGCCCGAAAGCGCGCCAGTTCGTCGCAAACGTCGCACTAGAGCCGGTCGGTGTTTCGCAGCAGACGTTCGTAGAACCGCACGGCCGTGAGGTAACCGCCAACGGCGACCCGCTCGTTGGTGCCGTGCGCTCTCGTCAGCGCATCCGCCGTCATCGGGGCGGCGAGGAACCGGAAGGTCTGCGTGCTGACGTCGGACCAATTGCGCGCGTCCGTGCCGCCCGACACGAGATACGGCGTCACCACGAGATCCGGCGCATTCGCGACCTCGCGCAGCGACCGCTCGATCACCTGGAAGCCGGCGCCCTTGGCATCGCTCACGGGTGAGGGCTCGGTCTTGAAACCGACCGCCTCGATGACGACGCCAGTGTCGGCGACGACTTGGCGCACGCGCTCCATGACGGTCGCGATCGTCTCGCCGGGCCGGATGCGGAAGTTCACCGTCGCCTTGGCTTCGATGGGCAGCACGTTCGCCTTCACGCCGCCGCCGACGATCGTCACGGCGGTCGTGGTGCGCAGCATCGCAGCACCGGCAGGCTTGGCCGCCATGCCCTTGGTGACCATCGGCCCGAAGAGCCACAGGTTGCTGAGCGCGAGGCGCGCGGTGTACGGCATGCTGCCGCGCAGGCGTTCCATCATCTCCTGTGTCGGGCCGTCCAGCACCAGCGGGAACGGCGACAGTTCGAGCCGAGTGATTGCTGTCGCCAGTCGGCCGATGGCAGTGTGCGGCGGCGGTGCGGACGAGTGGCCCCCGCTTCCCTTCACTGTCAGCTGCAGCGACAGGTATCCTTTCTCCGATGCGCCGATAAGCGCCACGGTCCCGTTGGCGCCAACCACGGAGCCGGGCATGATGGCGCCGCCCTCGTCGAGCACCAGCGCGGGGGCCTTGATGCCGCGCCTCAGCAGTTCGGCCTTGAGGGCGCGCGCCCCGCTGCCGCCCACCTCTTCGTCATGGCCGAAGGCAAAGTAGATGGTGCGCTTTGGCTGGAAGCCCGCGCGCAGCGCGCCCTCCGCGGCCTCGAGCACCGCCAGCACCGACACCTTGTCGTCGAGCGTGCCGCGCCCCCAGATGAAGCCGTCGGCCACGGCGCCCGAGAATGGCGGCTGGGTCCACTGCGCCTCCGTGCCCGGAATCACCGGCACCACATCGAGGTGCCCCATCAGCACCACCGGAGCGAGCGTCGTGTCGCTGCCGCGCCAGGTGTACAGGAGGGCGAGGCCGGCGACGGTCTCGCGCGTCAGGCGCTGGTGCACGAGGGGGAAGCTGGTGCGCAGGTGTTCGTGGAGCGCGCGGAACGCGGCGCTGTCTGGTGCTCGCGTCCCCTCCTCGTAGCTGATCGTCTCGAACTTCACCGCGCCGGCCAGTCGGGCGATGGCGCCCACCGAGTCCACGGAGACGGCAACAGGGGCCACGGCCGCAGGGGGAGTGCCAGCGCCAACGCGGGCGGTGTTCACCACGACGACGACCATGCACACGACGATAAGGCCCGCGACGGCGAGAAGGATCTTCTTCATGAGGAGGGGTGTGAGGACGCCAAAAGGTGGCACCGGCGGACGCCCAGCGCCACGCGCAAACGCTCATCGCAGATCGCAGTCCGGAATCGCAGTCATGAATCCCATTCCGGATTCCCCATCCTCAATCGCCGTACCCCCCACCGCCCGGCGTCTCGATGGTCAGCACGTCGCCCGCCTGCAGCTCCATGCGGCACTTCGAGGGAAGCGGTGTTCCATTGAGCAGGTTGCGCCCGGTCGCGCCGTCGCCGCCGCCGTGCGAACCGCGCGGCGCGCGCACGCGGCGTTCGGTGAGAAGCGTCACCGTGCACCGTTCGAGCACGCGATACCGGCGGATCACGCCATCGCCGCCCGCGACCCGGCCACGGCCGCCGGAGCCCCTCCGCACCCCGTACTCGTCCACCCGAATCGGGTACGCCTGCTCCAGCGCCTCGATGGGCGTGTTGCGCGTGTTGCTCATTCCCACATGCACTGCGCTCGGCCCCGGACCGCGGTGGCTGGCCCCCTGCCCGCCGCCCAGTGTCTCGTAGAACGTCCACCCATCGCCGCCGAACGTCACGTTGTTCATGGTCCCCTGCCCCTGCGCCGGCGCGGCAACGCCGGCGTTGGCAAGGGCGGCGAAGAGCAGATCGGTAATGCGCTGGGACGTCTCGACGTTGCCGGCCGCCACCGCGCTCGGCCAGCGCGCGGCAATGAGGCAGTCGTCGGGCGTGATGATCTCGATGGGGCGCGCGATGCCGTCGTTGGTCGGCACGTCGTCATCGAGGATGGAGCGCAGCACGAAGAGCGCGGCGGCGCGTGTGACCGCCACCGGACAATTGATATTGCCGCGCACGCGCGGGCTCGTGCCCTGGAAGTCGAGCGTCAGCCGGCCGTCGCGCACGCGCATTCTCACGCGCACCGGCACGAGATCGTCGGTGACGCCATCGCCCTCGAGGAAATCCTCGGCCTCCGCGTCGAGGTCGCCGAGTTCGCGG
>JAJZRK010000131.1 GCA_021802745.1 bacterium | reverse complement strand
GGGATCAGCGAAGCGTTCCCTCTGGCGGGAACGCGCACCCTGTACGGCGCGACCAAGCTGGCCGGCGAACTCCTGCTCGCAGAGTATGCGGCGCTCGGCGTGGAATTCCTCATTGATCGCTTCGGCGTGATTGCCGGCCCCGGGCAGATGGGGCGCGTGGACCAGGGGGTTTTTGCGCTCTGGATGTCGCGCTACGTCTTTGGCGGATCGCTGCGCTATCAGGGATGGGGCGGCCAGGGCAAGCAGGTGCGCGACGTACTGCACATTGACGATGCCTGCGACCTGCTGTTGGCGCAGTTGGCGGCGTGGCCCCAAATGTCCGGACGCACCTGGAATGCGGGCGGCGGGCTCGCCAACAGCCTGTCGCTCGCCGAGACCACGGCGCTGTGCGAGGAGATGGCCGGCACCCGCGTCGCGCTGACGGCGGACCTCACGACGCACGAATCCGACGTGCGCGTCTTCATCACCGACCAGCGCGCACTCTCTGCCGCCCTCGGCTGGACCCCGCAGCGCTCCGCGCGGCAGGTGCTCGGCGACCTGCACGCGTGGATGACGGCCAATGCCGCCATGCTCGCCCCGGTCTTCCGTTCATGACGGCGCACGCATCGGCCGCCGGGCGCATGCTGCTGACAGTGCTGATTCCGGCGCACAACGAGGGCGCGTCCATTGTGCCGACGATCCGGGCGATCGAGGGCGTGCTGCAGGGCGCCGACATTCCGCACGAGATCCTGATTGCCCTCGACCACTGCACCGACGACACCGAGGCGGTGCTCGCCGCGCTGGCCCCGCAGGTGCCGACGCTGCGCTGGTCGGCGAACCAGGGACCGGCAGGATACGGGTTCGCGGTGCGGCATGGGCTGGATGTCTATCGCGGGGATGCCGTGGTGGTGGTGATGGCCGATGCGTCGGACGACCCGCGCGACATCGTCACCTACTATCACAAGCTCGAGGAGGGGTTCGACTGCGCCTTCGGGTCGCGGTTCGTGCACGGCGCGGCGGTGCGCAACTACCCGTGGGGCAAGCTCGCGCTGAACCGCGTGGCGAACCGGGTGGTGCGCTTCCTGTTTCGCGAGCGATACAACGACTTCACCAACGCGTTCAAGGCGTATCGCCGCGAGGTGATTGACGGGTGCCGTCCGCTCCTGTCCAACCACTTCAACCTGACCATTGAGCTGCCGCTCAAGGCGATCGTGCGCGGCTACACGTGGACGGTGGTGCCCACCAACTGGTACGGGCGCGAGGCGGGCGAGAGCAAGTTCCTCATCAAGGAGATGGGGAGCCGCTACGTGTACATCATCCTCTATGCGCTGATTGAGAAGTACTTCTCGCGCGGGGACTACCGGCGCGAATCGGCCTGAAGCGCCGCCTGCAAGTCGGCGCAGGCGACGGGCGCCGACGGCAGCGAGTACACGACCAGGCGGTTGGACAGCGGGCAGGCTTGGCGGCCGGGGAGCCAGAGCGAATCGGCCGCCGCGTGAACCGGGGCCCGCAAGAGGGCAACGACGGGAGCGGCGTTCAGCGCCTCGGCACTTTCCATCAGGGGAAAGTCGAACGCGCGGTGCACGGCGCGCCCGAAGTCGCGTTCCACGAGCAGGAAGTCGCGCGAGAGCCCGGCCGCGGGAGTCCGCGCCGCGCGTTCGATGAGCGCGTCGGAGAGTTCGATCCACGCGACGGGGGTGGCGCCTTGGGGCGCGCTCGCCGCGTAGGCATCGTGGCGGAAGGGCGAGACGGTCGCGATGCCGAGCGTGCCGAGGTGCCGCAGGGCGCGCTGCTCGTCGGCGAATTGCAGCGTGCTGGTGCTCGCCGCCGCCGCGGTGGATGAAAAGGAGAAGGCGGTCGCGCGCACAAGCCAGAGGACGGCGAGCCAGCGGGCCGGCGCGGGAAGCGCCTCTACCGCGATTGCGGTGAGCGTGGCGACGGCGAGGGTGGCAGGCGCGGCGTAACGGAGCACCAGCACCGGCTTGTACGCCAAGCTCACGCCCACCACGAGGAGCGGCACCAGCGCGGTGGCGAGGAGTGCTAGGACCACGGGACTCCACACAGGGCGGGGTGGTGTAACAAGCGGCAGCGGGCGCGCGATCGGCAGGCGACGCACCACGGCGACCAGCGCGCCCGCGAGAATCAGCAGCGCCGCCGGGCGCCAACCCCAGGGAAACTCCAGGAAGTCGGCGACCTGGCGCATGGTGGCCGGTGGCACCCAGCTCCGGCCGCCGGTGGCCGCGAGCTGGACGCGCGCCAGCGGGAGCAGCGCGCCCAGGGCGATGACGCCGGCGAGCAACGGCGTAGCGGACCTCGCCAGTTCCGCCCGCGGCCGGTGGCGCGCGAGACCGGCGACGAGCAGCCCGATGCCGAGGGCGGTGAGCGAGAGGATGCCGAAGTAGTGTGCGGTGCACAGCACGGCAGCAGACACCGCGAGAAGCCAGGGACGCGAGCGTCGCCCGTCCCGGAGCGCTTCCGCCGTGAGCACGGTGGCGAAAATCCACAGGGCGTAGGGGCGTGCCTCGATGGCCTGGCTGAGGAAGAGCGGGTGGGCGGCGAGGGCCAGCGCCCCCGCCATCGCCGCCGCCACGGAGAGCGAGGGGCGCAGCGCGGCGGTGAACATGCCGATGGTGAGGATCGCCGCGAGCACCGAGGGCCAGCGGGCCGCAGCGGGCGTGGCGCCGCCCCCTACGGTGTCGGCGATGCGCATCAGGGCGTAGTGCACCGGCGGCTGGAAGTCGGCGCCGGTGCGCATGCCATGCCAGAGGCCCCGCGGGTCGCTGGCGATCAACTGGCCGACGATTTCGTCGAGCCACGAAGGGCGCTGCAGGGCGACGGGCAGGTGTGCCCACGCCGCGAGGAGCGCCACGAGGGCAAGGGCGAGCGCGCCGGCGGCGAGCGGCGTGACGGTGAATCGCGGGAGCTTCAACGAGGCCGTCGGCTGAGGATCCTGTCCGCTCGGAGTGGCCATCGCGTCGTGGAGGATGGGGTGCCAGGCAGCTGTGACGTTCGCAGAAGATGCCACGCGGCCGCTGTGGTGGCGAGGAAGGCCTGATTAAGCTTCACCGGCGTGATGATCTCGCTTCGACTGAGGACCCCCTGATGCCCGTCATCGCATTCTCCGACCTGCCGCCTGCCGCCCGCGTCTGGCTCTTCGGCGCGGCGGCGCCCATTGACGACGTGGACGAGCAGCGCGTGCTCGCCACGGTGGACCGGTTTCTCAAGACGTGGCAGGCGCACGGCCAGCCGCTCTATGCCGCCCGCGACTGGCGCGACGGGCGCTTTCTCGCCATTGGCGTGGACACGTCGCGCGAGGGCGCCTCGGGGTGCTCCATTGACGGACTCTACCGCGCTCTGAAGACGATCGAGGGAGGGATTGGCACGACCCTGCTCGACAACGCGCTCGTGTACTACCGCGACGACGCCGGCTTCGTGCACGCCGTCTCGCGCGACGACTTTTCGATGCTCGCGCGCGGCGGTCACGTGCGGCCGGACACGCCGGTCATGGACCTCTCGATCACCGACGCCGCGACGTATCGCACGGGCTTCGAGCGGCGCGCCGGCGACAGCTGGCACGCCGCTCTCCTCGCGACCCGCTAGCGGGCTACGCGCGCTGCCAGTCGGCCTGCCAGTCCTTGACGGCGAGCTTGATGGCCTTCTGCTCGACCAGTTCGCCCTTCAGCACGCGCTGGACCAGCTCGGGGAGCTCCGCGTCGCTGGCAAAGCGCAGGCCAACCAGCTGCTTCACGGTCAGCTTCGCGATGTCCGCGTGCATCGCGGCGGGCAGCAGCTCGCGCAGGCGCAGGCGCATCTCCAGCCGGATCAGGCGGTCCTGCACCGTGACCGCCATGACCCGTGCCGACAGGACGAGCGCAAGAATCCCGAACGCGAAGACGGCGTTCCAGATCGTGTAGCGCGTGCTGTAGTAGTAGGCGTGGCGCACCTGGATGATGAGATTGAGCAGTGCGATGGGGCTCGCGATGAAGTGATACAACACATCGAAGCGAGTGTGGTTCTTGTAGGTCTGGACTTTGCCGGCCATGGGGACCTCAGGAGTGGGAAGCGGTCGTCGTCGCCGTTCCGGTCAGTTCCAAGATGCCATTCGCCGCGCGGGCGGGCAAACGCGGCGTCCGAACGGCAGCGATCGTCGAGCGCCGGTCTTCGGTGCCGGGCCGGGTCGAGGCTCCGTGCGAGCCCGTCCAGCTTCCGTGCAGCGCCGAACCGCCGGACGCTACGCGTGGGTCACGCCGTAGGTATAGTCCTCGGCGTACACCATGTGCTCGGGGCTCCAGTCGTAGTCCGGCCGCGCGATGCCTTCCATGGTCACCTCGAACGGGCACAGGCCGTTGAGGTGCTCGTAGATGGTGTGGGTGGCCCGATCGGTCACCCAGACGGTCAGCGAGTAGCGTCCCATGGCCGCGCGGTACTCCGGCACGTCTATGCGCACGGTGAAGCGGCCGGTGGCGTTCCGGAACGACGGCCCGTCGCCGTAGATCCAGAAGTGGTTGATGTTGCGGTCGGTCTCGTCCACCACGTGCACCGAGAAGCAGAGCTGCGACACGGGCACGGGGACATCGAGCGTGAACTCGAGCGCGAACGGGTCGCCGTGCCGGTGCACGCCATCGCTGACGGACGTCTTCACCCGGCCATCCACGAGATGCACGCCGCTGCGCCCCGCCGGCGCGCGATAGGCGTGCGGCGAGCCCGACCCCTCGGCCTGCAGGGCGCGATAGAACGCGAGGCCGTCCATCGTGGGCCCGTCGAAGGCGATGCGCCCGCGCTCGAGCACGAGGGTGCGCGTGGTGAGCGTGGAGACGGCCTGCAGCGCGTGGCTCACGAACAGGACCGTGCGCCCGGCGCCGGCCACCTCGCCCATCTTGCCGAGGCACTTGCGCTGAAATTCCTGGTCGCCGACGGCGAGCACCTCGTCCACCACCAGGATTTCCGCGTCGAGGTGCGCGGAGACCGCAAACGCCAGGCGCATGTACATGCCGCTGCTGTAGCGCTTCACCGGCGTGTCCATGAAGCGCTCGATGCCGGCGAAGTCCACAATCTGGTCGAAGCGCTGGGCCACCTCGCGCCGGCGCATGCCGAGGATCGCGCCGTTCAGGAAGATGTTCTCGCGGCCAGTGAGTTCCGGGTGAAAGCCGGTGCCGACCTCGATGAGCGAGCCGACGCGGCCGCGCAGTTCCGCCCATCCGGCCGTTGGCGTCGTGATGCGGCTCAGGAGCTTGAGCATGGTGCTCTTGCCGGCGCCGTTGCGCCCGATGATGCCGACCGCCTGCCCGCGCGGAATCTCGAACGTCGCATCCTGCAGCGCCCAGAACCGCTCTCCTGCGCCGCTTGCGAATGGATGGCGCACGGTCGCAACGAGGCGCTCGGCGAGCGTCGTGGCGCGCGGCCCCGTGCCGATGCGATACGCCTTGCCGAGGCCCTCGGCCTGGATGGCGAGCGCGTCAGATCTCATCGGCGAAGCTCCGTTCGATGCCGCGGAAGACCGCGGCTCCGACGAGCACGAGCACCGCAGCAGCGGCGGTGCTGTACCACAGTTCGCGCCAGGCCGGGGCCGGCGTGCCGAGGAGCGACCAGCGCAGCAGCTCGAGCGGCGCGGCCAGCGGGTTGGCGTAATAGAGCGTCTGCCACCGCTCGGGCACCGCGGACGACGAGTACGCCACGGGACTCGCGTACAAGGCGAGCTGGATCGCGACCGGGATGAGATACTGGACGTCGCGGTAGCGCACCGCGAGCGCTGCCGCGGCGAACCCGGCGCCCAGGGCGAGCGCGGCGAGCAGCAGGACGGCGACAGGGAGCCCGATCAGCCGGGCGTCGAACCCATGCCCCTGCGCCAGCGCGATGACGGCAAAGGCGGCGACCGTCACCAGCAGGTCCACCAGCGCGGCGGGCACCACCGCCAGCGGGAGGATGAGGCGCGGGAAATAGACGCGCGTGACGAGCTGCGGGTTCTGGATGAGCGAGGTGCTGGCGCGCGTGAGCACGGCGGAGAAGAAATTCCACCCGGCGAGCGCGGCGAGCGCGAACAGCATGTACGGCTGCCCGTCGGTGGGCACGTGGGCGATGCTGCCGAAGACGAAGGCGAAGATGCCGGCGGCGGCGAGCGGCTGCAGCACGACCCACGCAATGCCGAGAAACGTCTGGCGGTAGCGCAGGCGCAGGTCGCGCGTGCCCAGCGCCTGGAAGAGGTCGCGGTAGTGCCAGATCTCGCGCACGGTGCGGAAGGGCGACGATTCCCCCGCGCCGATGCGGACCACCTGCACGTCGTTCATGCCGTGCCCCGCCGCATCGTGACGGCGGCTGGCCCGGACGACAGGGCGATGCCTTCGCGCTCGAGCGCGGAGTAGACGCGCAGCAGGATGGCCTGTCGGGCGTCCATGGCGACGAGGTAGTCGGGGTGCTCGACGACGAAGGCCGTCTCGAACTCATGCCCCGCGAGCGTGGTGCCTACCAGGTGGGACCGCTGAAACGTGACGTACGGCTGCCCCTCGATGGCCTGTCGAAAGACGTCGGGGACGCTGGAGAGCCGCGCCGCGTCCACGCCGAGGGCCACGGTGCTCTGCACCAGGAACCGGCGTCCGGCGATTCCCGCATAGTTCCTGATGCGGCTCCTGAGCAGGTCGGCGTTGGAGAAGACCACCTGTTCGCCGGCGATGCTTCGCATGCGCGTGGTCTTGAGGCCGACCTTCTCCACGGTGCCCTCGAACTGGTCCACCACGACGAAGTCACCGACGGTGAACGGCTTGTCGAGCACGATGGAGAGCGCGGCGAACAGGTCGCCGAGGATGTTCTGCACGGCGAGCGCGATGGCGATGCCGCCGACGCCGAGGCCCGTGATGAGCGTCGTGATGTTGACGCCGTAGTTCTGCAGGGCGAGCAGGAGGAGGAGGCTCCACAGCACCAGTCGCACGCCGAACCCGAGCGCCGCGAGGGTGGTCCGGTCGCTCTGGCGCGGGTTGCTGCGCGCCCAGTGCCCCAGCCAGAAGGTGACGATGACGTTCGTCCAGGCGAACCCCTGGATGACGAGGGCGAGGATCTTGACGATCCGCACCGCTTCATCCGCCGGCGGCGGGAAGGTGATGAAGGCATCTATGCCGACCAGCGCGACGAAGACGAACAGCGAGGTGCGGATGCCGCGGACCAGCTCGATGGCGAAGTCGTCGGCGACGGTGTCGGTCTGCGTGGCCATGTGGGCCAGCCGACGCTCCGTGATGGCGCGCAACACCCAGAGCGCGGCCATGCCCACGCCCGCGGCGGCCACGGCCTGCAGCCACTGTTGCGGCGTGCCGCCAAGGAACGCATCGCCGGTCATGAAGCGGTCGGCGGCGTCCGTGAAGCGCGTCAGGCGTGCGGTGGTGTCAGCGATCGGCATCGGGCAGCGGCGGCTCGGGGACGGCGAGGTCGAACATTCGGCGAAGGGCTCGCGTTGGTCAGCACGGGGGAGGTTGCCCCGCCTATCGCCTGAAGTTACGCTCCCGGTGCGGACCCGTCAGCCCATTCCAGGGAACTGCGGCGCCGTTCTGCCGGTACGTCAGCTGACACCTAGCCCCCCACGCCATGCTGATCCGCCCCGCCGTGCCGAAGGACCTGCGTGCTTCGGACATCACCCCCGAGTCGCTGTATCTCACCCGCCGCGAATGGCTGGCCGCCGCCGGACTGACGGTCGGCGCCATTGCCGGCGCGTCGGCGCTGTTGCCTCGCCCTGCGGAAGGGCAGCAGGCGCTGGGCACGCCGTACGGCCTGCAACCCGACGACAAGCCGACGCCGTGGGAGGACGTGACCAGTTACAACAACTTCTACGAGTTCGGCACCGACAAGTCGGACCCCGCCGAGCAGGCGCGCAACTTCAAGCCGCGCCCGTGGTCGGTGCGCGTCGAAGGACTCGTGAAGAAGCCGGGCACGTACGCGCTCGAGGATTTCCTCAAGCCGAGTCGCGTGGAGGACCGCATCTATCGGCATCGCTGCGTCGAGGCCTGGTCCATGGTCATTCCGTGGCGGGGCATCGTGCTGGCGGATGTGCTGAAACGGGCGGAGCCGACTCCCGGCGCCAAGTTCGTGGAGTTCACCACGCTTTACGATCCCGCGCGCATGCCGGGCCAGCGGTATCCCGTGCTGCGCTGGCCGTACGCCGAGGGGCTGCGCCTGGATGAGGCCATGCATCCGCTGGCCCTGCTCGTCACAGGCGTCTACGGCCGCGACCTCCCCAACCAGAACGGCGCACCGCTGCGGCTCGTGGTGCCGTGGAAGTACGGCTTCAAGGGGATCAAGTCCATCGTGCGCATCCGGCTGACCGACACGCAGCCGGCGACGGCGTGGAATGTCTCGGCGCCCAACGAGTACGGCTTCTACAGCAACGTGAACCCGACGGTGGATCATCCGCGGTGGAGCCAGGCGAAGGAGCGCCGCATCGGGGAGTTCCTGCGGCGGCCCACCCTGATGTTCAACGGCTATGCGGATCAGGTGGCCTCGCTGTATGCGGGGATGGACTTGAGGCGGAACTACTAGGCGGGAGGGGGAGGGGGGCAGGGGTGAGGTGAGGGGGGAGGAGTGGAGGGAGGAGTGAAGAGGATTGGGAGGCCGCGATGGTGGAGGTGGGCGGTATGGATCGCGGTGCTCATTCCCGGGCCGGCGGTGCTCGCGGCCCTCGTTTCCGACGTGCTGCTCGGCACGCGGTGGCTCGGGTCGAATCCCGTGAAGGAAGGGGAGCTCCTCCTCGGGCAGTGGACGATCAAGTATCTCGTGGCCGCGCTTGCCGTCACGCCGCTGCGCCGCACGCTTGGGTGGAACTGGCTGCAGAAGGACCGCCGCACGTTCGGACTGGCGGCGTTCTTCTATGGGCTCACGCACTTCCTGTGGTATGCGCTGCTCGACATCCAGCTCGACGGCGCCGAACTGGCCAAGGACCTGACGAAGCGCACGTACATCATCGTCGGCTTCACGGCGCTGCTGGTGATGTTGCCGCTCGCGCTCACGTCCACGCGGGCAGCCATCGCGCGCCTCAAGCGCCGCTGGGCGACGCTGCACCGCGCCGTGTACCTGGTGCCCATCCTCGGGATCATCCACTGGTGGATGTCGGTGAAGGCCGACGTGGCCGAGCCGATCCTGTACAGCGCGATCTTCGCGTTCCTGCTCGGCTGGCGCGTCTGGCATGCACGGCGCGACACTTCAGTACATGCCGCCGCGCCTCCACCCCGCTCCCGCACCGCGTGACGCGCT
>JAJZRK010000130.1 GCA_021802745.1 bacterium | reverse complement strand
GATGAAGACCTGGACTTCGTTCTGGAATCCTTCGGGGAAGAGCGGGCGGATGGAGCGGTCGATGATGCGGCACGAGAGGATTTCCTCGTCGCGCGGGCGCCCCTCACGCTTGATGAAGCCGCCCGGGATCTTGCCCGCGGCGTAGGTCTTTTCCTTGTACTCGACGGTCAGCGGGAAGAACGGGAGGGGGCTCCTCTTGTCGCTGACGGTGACCGCGGCGAGCACCATCGTGTCGCCGAACTGCACGAGCGCCGAGCCTGCGGCCTGCTTCGCCATGCGCCCCGTCTCGAGGACGAGTTTGCGACCGGCAAAGGTCCGCTCAATGCGATGCATCATATGTGTTGTGTTCCGGTAGAACGCAAAACGCGCGGGCCGCCAGAATGCGCCCGCGCGGTGTGCGTTGCGTGGTTCTTAGTAACGCAGCCCCAGGTCTGCGATCAGCTTCCGGTATCCGTCTACGTCGGTGCGCTTGAGGTAGTCCAGCAAGCGGCGGCGCTTGCCGACGAGCTTCAAAAGCCCGCGGCGGCCATGGTGGTCCTTGGCGTGCGTACGGAAGTGCTCGGTCAGGTAGTTGATCCGTTCCGTCATCACGCCGACCTGGACGTAGGACGATCCCGTGTCGGTCTCGTGGCGGCGATTCTTCTCGATCGCCGGCGTCTTGTCAAAAGGCATTCCTGGGTTCCCTGCGTACTTCGGTGACTAGGCCAATTCCGTTATAGCAGGGGAAGTTAGCCTGCCTTCGCGATGATGTAAAGTCCCGGGACGGCGATTGAGGATTGAGAATCCGGAATGGGATGGAGGATCCCGATTCAGGACACCGATTGGCGACGGCAAATCCCATCGCCAATCGCCATCCGTGCTCGCAATCCTCCATCCAATTCCGAATTCCCAATCCTCTATCGGAATAGCGCCACGATGTCATTGAACATCACCACCGCAAACAGCGCAACGATCGCGGCCAGCCCCACCCGCATCACCATCTCACGGGTGCGGATGGTGAACGGCGAGCCCTTGACCGACTCGGCGACGGTCATCAGTACCTGACCACCGTCCAGAATTGGGATAGGCAGCAGGTTCAAGACGGCTAAGTTGATGCTGAGAAAGGCGATAAGCGCCCACAAGTTCTCAAATCCTGACTTCGCTGCCGCCACCGATGTCCGGGCAATGGCCACTGGACCGCCCAGATTCTTGACAGAGATCGAGCCGCGGAACAGGCCACCAACTACGCCGACCACGGAGGTCGCCATGGCCCAGGTCGCCTGTCCCCCGGCCACCGTCGCGGCGCCCAGGCCGATGCGCTCCCGTTCCAGCCGGTCCTTGGGGTACGCCCCAATGCGTCCCACGGTCACTCGCTTGCCGGTGGCCGCCTCGACCCCCTGCTGGGGCACGGGGGTCATTGTCAGCCTCACCGGCGACCTGCCACGCACGACGCCGAGTGTGAGCTCCTTTCCAGCCGACTCCGAAATCGTGGTCAGCAGGTCGCTCCAGGCGTGCACCGCCCGGCCGTTGATGGTCGCGATGGAATCGCCCTTCTGCAGACCGGCGCCCTTCGCCGGCAGGTCGGCGACCACCGAGTCCACCACCGCCGGCACATACGACCGGCCGTAGTACGCGAACACGCCGGTGGACACCACCAGCGTCAGCAGCACGTTCATCGTCACGCCCGCCAGCATGATCACGAGCCGCGCCCACAGCGGCTTGCTCTCGAACCAGCGATGCGGCGGCACGGGCTTGCGCCCGAACGGCACCATCGCCTCCTCGTCCCAGTCGGCAGGCCGACCCTCGCCGGTGAGCGCTTCGGCGACCGCGCCATCCCCGCCCGCGACGTGAAGTCCGCTGTGCCCCTTCCCCTGCACCTGAGATTCCGGCTTCCCGCCCTCAATCGCCGCCATCGTCTCGTCGTCGCGGCTGGCCATGCGCACATAGCCGCCAAGCGGAATCGCCGCCAGCACGTACTCCGTCTCGCCGCGCCGCCGCTTCCAAAGCGCGGGGCCAAAGCCGATGGAGAAGCGCGGGGCGTACACGCCAGTCCACTTGGCGGCAAGAAAGTGCCCCAGCTCGTGAACGAAGATCACGAGCCCGAGAACCAGAATCGGTGCAAGCCATGCTAGCGACATCCCAGCGTCTCCCTCACGGTTCGGCGTGCCTCGGCATCAGCATGCCACAGGGTCTCCAGCGTGCCCCCGGCGAGCGATCCGTGCCGGTCGAGCGCCGCCGCAATGCCATCGGCGATTGCGCCAAACGTCACGCGCCCCGCCAGGAACAACGCCACGGCCTCTTCATTGGCTCCGTTGTACACCGCCGGCGCGGCGCCGCCCGCCCGTCCCGCGGCGACGCCGAGCGCCAGGCACGGAAACGCATCGTGGCGCACGGCCTCAAACGTCAGCCCGCCCGTCGCCACCGGATCGAACGACGGGATGCCCCAATCTTCAATCCGCTCCGGATGCGTCAGCGCGCATAGAATCGGAAGTTCCATGGATGGTACACCCAACTGCGCCAGCACGCTGCCGTCCCGGAACTCCACCATGGAATGTACTATGCTCTGCGGATGCACCACCACGTCTATCTGGTCGTACCCCAGCCCAAAGAGGAAGTGCGCCTCGATCACCTCGAGCGCCTTGTTGGCCAGCGTGGCGCTGTCCACGGTGATCTTGCGTCCCATGGTCCACGTGGGGTGATTCAGCGCGTCCTGCACGGTCGCGCCGCGCACCCGCTCGGCGGGCCACTGGCGGAACGGTCCGCCCGAGGCGGTGATGATCAGCTTGCGGACGTCGGCGGCGCTGCGTCCGCCGAGGCACTGCAGGATGGCGGAGTGCTCGCTGTCCACGGGCACCACGGCGCCGCCGCCCTGCCGTGCGGCCGCGCCAACCAGCGCGCCGCCCACGACGAGCGATTCCTTGTTCGCCAGCGCCACGCGCTTGCCCGCGCCGAGCGCGGCGAGCGTCGCATCGAGTCCCGCCGCCCCGACGATGGCGTTCAGCACCACCTCCACGTCGGCGCGCGTCGCGGCCTCCACGAGGGCGGCGGCACCGCGGTGCCAGGAGGCCGGCACATCGCCGTCACCCTCGACGAGCGCCACGAAACTCGGCGTCCAGGCGTCCACCTGCCGACGCAGCAGTGCGACGTTGGCGTGCGCGGTCAGCGCGCGCACGGCGAAGCGCTCGCGGTGGCGGTCGAGCACCCGCAGCGCCGTCGTGCCGATGGACCCGGTGGAGCCGAGGATGGCGACGCCCTGCCGCGCCGTCACGGGCGATAGACCAGGAAGCTGCCGAGGAGCACGTAGCCGACCGGCAGCGTGAAGAGCAGCGAATCCACCCGGTCGAGGACGCCGCCATGGCCGGGAATCAGCTGCGAACTGTCCTTCATCCCGGCTTCGCGCTTGAGCATGGACTCGGCCAGATCACCCACTTGCGCCGCCGCGCTGAGCGCGAGGCCAATCACCACGATGCCGGCCGGACGCAGCGTGACGTGCGCCAGGGGCGGCAGCACGAACGCGGCGATCACCCACGTGGTGAGCAGGCTCGCCGCCACGGCGCCGTACACCCCGGCCCACGTCTTTCCGGGGCTCACCGACGGCATCAGCTTGCGCTTGCCGAACGCGCGGCCGGCCAGGTACGCCCCGCTGTCATTGAGCCACGTGACGACCATGGGCAGCAGCACCAGGGCGGTGCCTCCGCGCGCATCCACCATGTAGTCGTGATAGCGCAGCGCGTACGCGAAGCTCAGCATGCCACCCGTGTAAAGCACGCCCGTAATCGTCGTCCCTACCGCGGCCATTGGGCCGCCCGAGACGCCGCGCGCAAAGAGCACCACGGTGAGGAGCAGCGGCACCAGCAGCGCGACAAGGGCAACCGGGGGCACCCAGAAGCCCACGTAGCGGGCATGCACCACCACCGGCACGAGCGCGCTGAGCACCACGCCCACCGCGTTCAGCGGCCGCGCGCCGCGCGCTTCCGCGAGGCGGAAGAACTCCCACGCCGCCAGTCCCGACGCGAGCGCCAGCAGCGTGACGAGGGCCGGCCCGCCGGCATAGACCGCGCCGAGCACGATCGGAATGAGCACGATCGCGACCAGCAGCCGCTTGGGGAACTCGTTCACGGGGTGGTCAGGTTACGCCGAGACGCGGCCGAAACGGCGATCGCGGCTCTGGAAGTCGAGGATCGCCGTGTACAGCTCGGCGCGGCCGAAATCGGGCCAGAGCACCGGCGAGATGTGCAGCTCCGTGTACGCGAGCTGCCAGAGCAGGAAGTTCGAGATGCGCATCTCGCCCGAGGTGCGAATCAGCAGGTCGGGATCGGGGCACCCCGCGGTGAAGAGGCGCCCGGTGAGCGCGGCCTCGTCCACCTCGGCTGGCGTCATGCGGCCGGCGGCCACGTCTTCGGCGATCAACCGCGCCGCCCGCACCAGCTCCGCCCGCGACCCGTACGAGATGAACAGGTTGAGCACCAGCTTGGTGTTGTGCGCCGTCAGTGCCATCACGCCATCCACCGCGCGCCGCTGCGCCGTCCCCAGCCGGTCGAGATCGCCGAGGAAGACCACCCGCACGCCCTGTTCGTCGAGTTCACGGGCTTCCTTGGCGATGTACTCCTCGAGCAGCGACATGAGGGCCGAGACTTCGAGCGCCGGACGCTGCCAGTTCTCCTGCGAGAAGGCGAACAGTGACAGCACCTCCAGCCCCGCCGCGAGCGACGCCTCCACCACTTCGCGCACCGACTTCATCCCCTCGCGATGGCCCACCGGGCGCGGAAGCATGCGCTCCCGCGCCCAGCGGCCGTTGCCGTCCATGATGATGGCCACATGGCGCGGGATCACGCCCTGCGCCTTCACCCGGGCGAGGAGTTCGTCGGCGGCGCTCATGGAGCGCTCAGACCTCCATGATCTCGGCTTCTTTCGCCTTGCTGAGCGCGTCCACCTTGGCAATGTGGTCGTCGTGCAGCTTCTGCAGCTCCTTCTCGGCGTGCTTCACGTCGTCCTCGGAAACGCCGTCGAGCTTCTTGAGCTGCTCACGGGCCTGCGTGCGCGCGTGGCGGATGGCAATGTGCCCCTCCTCCACGTACTTGTGCACGATCTTCACCAGCTCCTTGCGGCGCTGCTCGTTCATCGCCGGCAGCGGGACGCGGATGAACGTCCCCTGGATCGCCGGATCGAAGCCCAGCCCGCTCTCGCGGATCGCCTTCTCGATGGCGCGCAGCTGCCCCTTGTCGAACGGGGTCACGATCAGCGCGCGCGGTTCCGGCGCATTGACGCTCGCCACCTGGTTGAGCGAGACCAGCGCGCCGTACGCCTCCACCTTCACGGCGTCCAGCATGCTCGGCGCCGCCTTGCCCGAGCGCACCGAGGTGAACTCCCGCTTCACCGCCTCGACGCCCTTGTCCATGTGGGCGCGGCAGTCCTTCATGATGTCGGCAATCGCATTCATCGTCATGAAACCAGGGTCCCCACCGGCTTGCCGTGGATCGCATCGGCCACGGCGTCCGGAGTGTTGATGTTGAGCACGATCAACGGCAGCGAATTCTCCTTGCACAGCGTGATCGCCGTCTGGTCCATCACGCCCAGTTCCTCGAGCATCACGTCGCGGTAGCTGATGCGATCGTACCGCGTGGCGGCGGGGTCCTTCTTCGGGTCGGCCGAGTAGACGCCGTCCACGCTGGTCGCCTTGATGATGACGTCCGCCTTCATCTGGATGGCCCGCAGCACGGCTGCCGTGTCGGTGGAAAAGTACGGGTTGCCCGTCCCGCCGGCAAAGACGACGCAGCGCCCCTTCTCGAGGTGGCGCATCGCCCGCCGGCGGATGTAGGGCTCCGCGAGCTCCTCCATGCGGATGGCCGTCATCACGCGGGTGTCGAGCCCATCGCGCTCCAGCACGTCCTGCAGCGCCAGCGCGTTGATGACCGTGCCCAGCATGCCCATGTAGTCGGCGCTCACGCGATCCATGCCCATGCGCGAAATCTGCGACCCGCGCACGATGTTGCCACCGCCGATCACCACCGCCACCTGCGCCCCCATCCCGTGGATGGTGCGGATCTGGTGCGAGAAGCGCGTGATGGCGTCGAAGTCGAACCCGAAGCCCTTCTCCCCGGCGAGCGCCTCGCCGGAAAGCTTGAGCAGGATGCGCGGGTACTTGAGCGCCGACGTCATGAGGTTAGCCCTCGCCCATCTTGAAGCGGGCAAAGCGCACCACCGAGGCGCCCGCGCCGGCTTCCTTGATGACCTGGCCGATCGTCTTGCTGTCCTCGCGCACCCACGGCTGCTCCGTGAGCACGATCTCGCCGAAGAACTTGTTGATGCGCCCCTCGACCATCTTCTCGGCGATCGCCGGCGGCTTGCCGCTGTCAATGGCCTGCTGCACGAAGATGTCGCGCTCGCGCTTCACGATGGCCGGGTCCACGTCCGCACGGCTCACCGCCACGGCCGTCACCGGCACGCCGGCCGCCACGTGCTCGGCAATGGTGTTGGCGAGCGCCGTGCCCGCCTCGCCGGTGATGCCCGCCACTTCCACGAGCACGCCCACCTTGCCGTTGAAGTGCAGGTAGAAGCCCACCGCGCCACCCGCCTTGGCGGTGAAGCGCGCCACCTGCTTGAGCACGACGTTCTCGCCCGTCTTGGCCGAGGCCGCCTTCACCACCTCGCCGACCGTGCGCGAGCCGTCGGCGAACCACGTGGTGCCAAGGTACGCGCCGTCGGCGCCGACCTTCAGGACGCCGTCCACGCTGGCGTCCGTGGATACCTGCTGCACCATCTGCTTCGAGAGCGCCATGAACTCGTCGTTGCGGCCCACGAAGTCGGTTTCCGAGTTGATCTCGATCATCGCCGCGGCCGCGCCGTCGGGCGCGATCCACGTGACGATCTGCCCCTCGGAGGCCGAGCGGTCGGCGCGCTTCTCGGCCTTGGCGATCCCCTTCGTGCGAAGGATGTCCACGGCGGCGTCCATCGCGCCGCCGGCCTCTTCGAGCGCCTTCTTGCAGTCCATCATGCCGGCGCCGGTGCGGGCGCGGAGCTCGGCAACGTCCTTCGCGGAAATAGCAGCCATATGCAGATGCCTTCTCGGTGATTCAGTCGGTGTGAAGACGCCGCCGGCTCGGCGGCCGGCGGCGTCGGGAAAAATACGCGCTCGTCGGCGTGGTCACCACGCCGGGGCGCTCACGCGCTCGGCTGGTCGGGCGTCGGCTCGGCCGGCTTGTCGGCCGCCGCCTCGGGGGCGTCGCCCTTCAGGCGCGCCGCGATGGCGTCGGGCTTGGCGCGACGGCGGCGCGGACGGTCGCCGCCACGCTCGCCACCGCCATGGCCACCCTGGCCGCGACGACGGTCGCGATCCTGCGGCTCGGCGCCACGGTCGGACGAGTACGTGTACGACTGTCCTTCCTCGACCTCCTCGCGCACCGGCGCTTCGCGGCGCGCCTCGATGATCGAGTCGGTCACCGCGGCGGTGAGCAGCTCCACCGAGCGGATGGCGTCGTCGTTGCCGGCGATCGGCACCGAGATGAGGTCCGGATCGGAGTTCGTGTCGCAGATCGCGATGATCGGGATGCCCAGCTTCTTCGCCTCGTCCACCGCGATGCGCTCCTTCTTCGCGTCCACGACGAAGAGCAGCCCCGGCAGGCGCGACATGTTCTTGATGCCCGACAGGTTCTTGAGGAGCTTGTCCTTCTGACGCGTGAGCATCAGCTGCTCCTTCTTCGTGTAGTTCTCGAACCCGCCGCCCGCCTCGGCCCCCGCCTCGAGCTCCTTGAGCCGGCGGATCTGCTTCTTGACGGTGGAGAAGTTGGTGAGCAGGCCGCCGAGCCAGCGCTCGGTCACCGAGAGCGCCCCCGCGCGCTCGGCTTCCTGCGTCACGATGGCGGCGAGCTGGCGCTTGGTGCACACATAGAGCACCTGGTCGCCGCGCAGCACGACTTCGCGCGCGAGCTTCTGGGCGAGCTCCATCTGCCGGAGCGTCTTCTGCAGGTCAATGATGTGGATCCCGTTGCGCTCCGCGAAGATGAAGCGGCGCATCTTGGGGTTCCAGCGGCGCGTCTGGTGCCCGAAGTGGACACCGGCCTTGAGCAGATCGTCGAGCGTGGGCTGAGCCATAGTGGTACGCGTACCTCGAATCGGTTTGGTCGTCCTGCGGGTTCATCGCCCTGCCAGGCCGGTGTGCCGGACCCCTGAAGGGCTCCCCCACAGTGAGGGATGTGAAGCAACTGACGGTAGACGGTGGACGGTAGACGGTGGGCAATCCCAGCGTGGCGGAGACTACCGTCTACCGTCCACCGTCTGCCGTCTCTCGAAGCGCCTAGCGCTTCGAGAACTGGAACCGCTTGCGCGCCTTCGGACGGCCGGGCTTCTTGCGCTCCACCGCACGCGCATCGCGCGTGAGCAAGCCCAAGTCGCGCAGCTTGCGGCGGTGCAGCTCGTCCACGATCACGAGCGCGCGGGCCACCGCGAGGCGCAGCGCGCCGGCCTGGCCAGTTACGCCGCCGCCATCAATGTTGGCCTGCACGTCAAAGCGGCCGAGCGTGTCGGTCGCCGTGAACGGCTGCTGAATGGCGCTGACGAGCACGGGACGCGGGAAGTAGTCGCCGAGCGTGCGCCCGTTGACACTCCACTTGCCCGAGCCGGGCTTCAGGTACAGGCGGCACACCGCTTCCTTGCGACGGCCGATGGTATGAATGGTCTGGTCGGCCATTTTACTTCGCCTCGAGCGACGGGAAGGTGAGCGGAGTGGGCTGCTGGGCAGTGTGCGGGTGGTCCGCACCGGCATAGACGCGCAGCTTGTTGCGGAGCTTGCCGCGGCCGAGGGCGTTCTTCGGCAGCATGCCGTACACGGCCTTCTCGATGATGCGCTCCGGGTGCTTGGAGAGCATCGTCGCGTACGGCGTGTAGAGCTCGTGGCCCATGTAACCGGTATGGCGGAAGTACTCCTTCTGTTCCGCCTTGCGGCCCGTGACCTTCACCTTCGAGGCATTGATCACGATGACGAAGTCACCGGTGTCGATGTGCGGCGTGAACATCGGCTTGTGCTTGCCACGGAGGATGCGAGCGATCTCGGTGGCGAGCCGACCCAGGACCATCCCGCTGGCGTCAACCACGAACCAGCGATGCTCGATGTCCTTGGGTGTAGCGCTGTAGGTCTTCATGTGAAACGATTGGGCAGTACAACGACTGCGTGGGTCTTCGCCTCACCGGTGCGGAATGCAACCCGGGTTTCGGCCGCCGCAATGGGCTGTTTTCGGACAGACA